>JBBRLT010000012.1:0-56376 GCA_038231235.1 Terriglobales bacterium | reverse complement strand
CATTCTGGAAGGCGGCCTGATCACCGGCACTACGGATGCCATCCCGGCGATCATCAGGCGCAATCCACACGTCAAGATCCTCATTCAGGCTGTATCCACAGACGAGCAGAACACCGTCGAGCTCTACCGCCGCGTCGTGCGCGGTATCATTCCCCGGTCCATTTCGCCGGATTTGCTGGTCAAATGCGTGCGCATGATCGCGCAGGGTGAGACCTGGATCGACAATCAGTCGGTCAACTGGGTCATCGATGCCTATCGCTCGCAAGCGACCGCGCTAACCAGCCCCAAGAGCCAGCCGCGCCTCTCACCCAAGGAGATGGCGATCATTACCTGCATCACGCAGGGCAAACGCAACAAGGAGATCGCCTACCAGCTGGGCACCACCGAGCAGGTCATCAAGAACTACCTGCGCAAGATCTACGACAAGCTCGGCGTCTCTGACCGGTTGGAGCTGGCGCTCTACTGCCTGCATCATCAGTTGCACAAGAAGTTTGCGGATGGGTCTGTCAACGCCGAAGGCGGCGATGCCGTACTGGCCGTGGTGGCCCCGGCGCAGCAGGCACGGGGAGAGAAGTAACTTAGCCTGAGAACTTCGTGCGCGTGAAGACAAATGATGGTTTTGAACAGGGAGGCCTCAAGGGCCTCCCTGTTCTGCGTGCGCTGTTCTGGTCGTCGCGTCGGCCATCGTGCTCTGCTGACTCGACACGATGCAGCAGTACGGCTGCTGCTATGCTGGCTGTCCTTTCGTGAACCTTCCCGGCCCATTCCGTACCCTCACGCCGCGGCAGCGGCACGCCTTTGCGGCCTGCTTCCTGGGCTGGTCGCTCGACGCCTTCGATTACTTCATCCTGGTCTTCTGCGTCTCGGCCATCGCGACCGACTTCCACGCAGCCCGGAGCGCCGTAACCGAGGCGCTGTTCCTGACTCTCGCCTTTCGGCCCCTGGGCGCGCTGTTGTTTGGCTGGATGGCCGAGCGGATTGGCCGCCGACCGACCCTTATCCTGAACATCCTCTGCTACTCAACCCTCGAGTTGGCCTGCGCCTTCACTCCGTCGCTCCATACCCTGCTCATCCTGCGCGCGCTGTTTGGCGTGGCCATGGGTGGGGAGTGGGGGGTGGGTGCGGCGCTGGCCTTTGAGACATTGCCGAAGGAGCATCGCGGCTTCTTCTCCGGCCTGCTGCAGGAGGGCTACTCAATCGGCTACTTGGCGGCTGCGGCAGTGTTTGGGCTGTTCTTCCATGCCGTCGGCTGGCGCGGCCTGTTCATCATCGGCGCTGCCCCGGCATTGGTCGCTGGCTATATCGGCTGGAAAGTGGAAGAGTCTCCAGCCTGGCAGAAGGGTCGCGCGGCACGCAAGTCCGCCCAATCGCCGGGATCGTTTGCAGGGCTGTGGCAGGGCATGCGCAGCTATCTGCCACTGTTCCTGTTTCTTATTCTGCTGATGACCTGCTTCAATGCTTTCAGCCACGGCAGCCAGGACCTGCACCCGACCTTCCTGCAGAGCGACCACCATTTTGACCCGCACACGGTCAGCGTCATCGGCATCGTGCTCAGCCTGGGAGCCTTGTCTGGAGGCGTTGTCTTCGGCACATTGTCGGAGCGCTGGGGCCGCAAACGCGCCATCATTGCCGCCGCGCTGCTGGCCATTCCTGTGGTTCCGCTCTACGCATTGGCACACGGCAAGGTTGCGCTCGCAGCCGGTGCCTTCCTGCTGCAATTCATGGTGCAGGGAGCGTGGGGAGTGGTGCCGGTCTACCTGAGCGAGATCTCTCCCGGGCCGGTGCGCGCCACGTTTCCAGGCGTCGCGTATCAGCTGGGAAATTTGTTTGCCTCGCGCATCAGCAATCTGCAGGCGCGCGCAGCAGAGCACTCCGGCAGCTACGGACGTGTCATTGCCATCACGATTGTCGTGGTCGCCCTGTTTCTCGCGGCGGTAATGTCGTTTGCGCGAGAGTCGCGCGGCGCCGCCATCACTACGGATGGGTGAGGCCATCAGAGCGTGGCAGGTAAGGCGAATCGAGCCTCTACCTCTGATACTAAAGTTAGTTGCTAAGGCGACTAAATTTAGTTACATTGGAGTATGTCGAAGCGGCAAAAGTTGCTGGAGCGGCTCAAGAAAAAACCAAGTGATTTCACCTGGGATGAGTTGGTGACAGTCATGAACGGCTTCGGCTACGAAGTCAGGACCACAGGCGGCTCCAGCCGCAAGTTTATTCACTCAGAAACTGGTGTGATTTGGATGACCCACGAACCGCACCCACAGAACATCCTCAAGGCATATCAGATCAAGGACATACTGAGCCATCTGAAGCGGGAGAAGAGACTATGAGCAGCGTGATGGAATACAAAGGATATGTGGGCATGGTCGACTACAGCGCAGAGGATCGGTGCTTCTTCGGCAAACTCGCGGGGATAAGAGATTCAGTGCTCTATGACGGCCAGGATGTGGACGGTCTCGACGCCAATTTCCGCGCAGCAGTGGATGAATATCTGGCCTTCTGCAAGAAGGAGGGGAAAGAGCCCGAACAGCCGTTCAAGGGCGCCTTCCAAGTTCGACTGAAGAGCGACCTCCATCGCAGGCTCGCCATCTATGCCCAGCAGAAGCACGAGTCCATCAATGCGGTGACGAACGAAGCGATCGAGAAGCTACTGAGTGAAGCCGTCTGAACACCACGGGAGCCGTGTACCGTGGCGATTTCATTAGGATGGGAGGAACATTCGTGGGAGCAGGAAGGTCAGTCTGCTATCGCGAAGTGCTTCCTGAGAAACAAGAGCGTGCGCTCGTCGGCGTCGACGACACCCGCGCTATCCAAATCGGGGTCGACCAGGCCATGCCCCATCCCGGGGTAGATGTGCGATTCACAGGTAAGCCGATCCATCTGGCAAAGGCGCATCAGCTGCTGCGCGTTCGAGACCGGGATGACGGTGTCAAGCTGGCCATGCAGGATCAGTAGCGGCGGCATCCCTTTGCGGCGAGCGAAGAAGTTATCCGGCAGGCTGCCATACCATTCAACGACGGCATCCACCGGGATCGACTGGGAACCCGCAGCCAGGGCCAGGGATGCGCCTTGCGAATAACCGACGATGCCGATGTGCCGTGCCCCGGCATCTTCGCTGTGTACTTCATCAATCAACGCCCGCAGCGCCTCGATCCACTTCGCATACACTTCATCCTGCGCATGCTCGCCCCGCCACGGACTCACATCTGTGTAATGCGGCAGCAGGACGGTGAAGCCGTGCTGTTGAAACCACACTGCCTGGGCGCCGTAGTTCGCAGGGCCGCTGTGGCCATGGAGTAGCAGGATCACATCGGCGTGGGGAGATGCTTCGTAGACTTCATACCGCATGCTGTGAGCACCCACACGGATCTGGTGCGTGGATGGTTGGCCTTCAGCGATCACTCGCGGCTGGGCAGCGAAGCAGACGACCAGCAGCGAGGCGAAGACAGCGGTGACATACAGGTGGATGGACCTGCAGAATGCTTTCATCGCTCCTTCATATCTGCGCTCATCATTTAGCTCAGTGCTGCCGCGTCAGGCCACGGACCAGTGGCGAAGCAGTCGCCAACAAGCAGCACATGCCAATGATTGCGATCAATATGCTGGTGAGACCAGCCTGTTTGCCGACAAAGCCGAGCACGGGTGGTCCCGCCAGCAGCCCTGCATAGCCGATGCCCACAGCCGTCGCGATGCCTGCGCCGGACGGCACACCCGGAACGCGACCCGCCGTGCGGTACAGAACCGGCGAGCAGTTCGACAGCCCCGCACCCACCAGGGCAAAGCCGGCCAGCCACCACGCTTCATTCTGGAGGCCGGCCCATCCTGTTCCTACCACTAGGGCCAGTCCGCCCGCGGCAATCAGGGCGCCCAGCATCAGGATGCGCTGCTCGCCCAGCCGAGCCACCACGCGGTCTCCCGACAATCGCCCCGCCACCATCATGGCCGCGAAGGCGGCATACCCGTAGCCCGAGACGCCCTGGCCAGCAGCCCGCATCACGCGCAGGTAGAGGCCGCTCCAATCGGCGATTGAGCCCTCAGCCACCATGGCAGCGAACACGACCATGCCCAGCAGCAGCAATCGTCCGTGGGGACGGAATGTCGGCGGATGGGGATGGACACCCTCTTCTGCGTAGGTCAGCAGCGATGGACTGGCGACCGCGACCATGAACAGCATGCAGGCCGAGATGGAGAACGCGATGGTGAGGGCGGGGAGATGCCGCACCAGCAGGTAGCTCGTGGCCGCCGACCCGGCGAAGGCCCCGATGCTCCAGAGGCCATGCAGGCGCGAGATGGTGCGCTCGCCCAGCTGCTCTTCGACGGCGATGCCTTGTGCATTCATGGCCACGTCCATGCTTGCGCCCGATATGCCCATCACCAGCAGAGCAAGGGTCAGCAGTAGTGGCGTAGGCGCCAGAACGATGGCGGGCAGGGCCAGAGGAAAAATGGCGCCCGCCACGCGGCACACTTTGCGGCTGCCTACCCTCGGTATGATCCGCCCCGCCAGGGGCATAGCCAGCACGGCGCCCAACCCGCTGGCCAGTAGGACCAGGCCCAGGGTGCCGGCATCCAGACCCAGCGCGCGAGCGCGGTCTGGCAGGTGCGGCACCCACGCGCCCACGCCCATGCCGTTTACCAGAAAATAGGTGGCAGTGGCGCGCTGGGCGGTTCGTGACCGCGAGATGCCCGGCAGCGTGGAGGTGCCCATACCAAAGACTATCGCGAGCCGGTTCCGACCACGCACTGGTTGCCACGCCGGCTGCGCCCTCGCGATAAGGTCGGAGAGCACTCCATTCGCCTTCCGGAGACGTCCTCATGCCCGCATCGAACCTGGATCTCTCCCCCGCCGCCGTGCGCGTACTCGGCTCCCTGCTGGAGAAGGAGAGCACTACGCCGGAGTACTATCCGCTGTCGCTGCTGGCGCTGATGAATGCATGCAACCAGCGATCCAGCCGCTATCCGGTGATGGACCTGACCGAAGACGATGTGAGGTTGGCGCTGCATCAGCTGGAAGATCTAGGGTTGGCGGCGCCGGTGCGCGGAACGGACAGCCGCGTAGCGAAGTACGCACACCAGATTGGTGAGGTATTCAACCTGCGGCGCGGCGAAGCTGCCGTGCTCTGCGTGTTGCTATTGCGCGGGCCGCAGACGCCTGGGGAGTTGCGCAGCCGGGCAGAACGCATGCACAGCTTCACTGCCCTCGAGGAAGTAGAGACCGTGCTGCAGCAACTGGCGCAGCGCGAACCGCCGCTGGCTCGGGCATTGCCGCGCGAAGCAGGCGCGCGTGAGGTACGGCATGTGCATTTGCTCGCCGCAGCCTCTTCTGCAACAGAAGAAACTGCACCGCCACGACCTCGGTCTTCGGCGCCATGGTCGGCACCGCCGGAGGAGGATCGCATGACGCAGCTTATAGGGGAAGTGGCTGAGTTGCGCGCCCGCGTCGCTGCGCTTGAAGAGAAGCTGAGCCAATTGCTCGGATGATGCCTCCAGCCAATATGACAGGGCGAGTCGCTTATGCTCGGACTATGACCTGGCTTGTGTGGGCGCTTCTCTCGGCACTCTTCGCTGCGGCGACGGCCATCCTGGCCAAGATCGGCATCGCCGGGATCGACTCCAACCTGGCCACCGCGATCCGCACCACGGTGATCCTGGTCTTTACCTGGGCTATCGCGATTGGGCTAGGGAAGCACAATGCTATCTCGGAGATTGGCACCCGGTCCTGGCTTTTTCTGGTGCTGTCCGGGGTGGCCACCGGACTCTCCTGGCTCTGCTACTTCCGGGCGCTTCAATTGGGACCAGCATCCGCTGTAGCGCCAGTGGACAAGCTGAGCGTAGTGCTGGTCATCCTCTTCGCCTGGATCTTTTTAGGCGAGGGGCTGACTGCAGCCAAGGTGATCGGTGGCTTGCTGATCGCAGGCGGCGCGGCCACCCTGGTCTTCGGCTGAGAGAGACCAGAGCAGCCACTGTATTGATTAGCGAACCGCGAAGTCGGCGCGGCAGCCTTTGTCTACCCAGATGCTGCGGCGATCGTAGCCCCAGCTCCGGCCCTCAACGCAGGGAGAGCCGCTGCGCTGATTCACCAGTTGCACGCCGCGGCTGGTATCCACAGAGCAGTGGTGCCGCTCCCCATCATCGGAAGAGCAGGTGATGGTCCTGCCATTCGTATCCCGCCCACGATCGTCATCGCGGTCGCGGCCCCCGCGAAGTCCGCCCAGGATTCCGCTGCCGCCGTTGTTTGCTTCGAGCACAAAGTCAGCGCGGCACCCGCGGTCCACCCAGATGCCGCGGCGATCGTAGCCCCAGCTCCGGCCCTGCACACAGGGGCTCCCGCTATGCTGACGCCCCAGCGACACTCCGCCGCGGGTATCCGCGTCGCAGTAGTGCCGATGTCCATCCTCTGAGGCGCAGGTGATGACCTGATCCTGCTGCTGAGCTTGCGCCTTCTGTGTGCCCACGCCCAACAAAACCAACCCTAAAAGTGCAAAGAATAAAACTCGAAATCGCATTTGCCGTTCCCCCGTATTGGTCGTAAAGAACTGGAGGCACGTGGAGAGGGCCGGGTTGCCTGCGGGCCTCAAAAGCATTCTTCCTATCGATGCAAACCCGTCAGGAGCATCGCTAATGATTGCTGTGCAGATAGATCACCATGCCGGCTCCCAGCAACAACATCAGAGCGGCCACCGTGAGCAGAGCGCCGCCTAAAAGCAGCGTGACGCGCCGCCGCTGCGCCTCGTTCGGACGCGTGATGCCGAAGCTTTGAATGAACAGCTCAACCAGATATTCCAGCAGGCGCATAGGGGTTAAGGTTACCGCAAAGGGGAGGGCTGAACGTGCGACCCGGGTGGGTGCGGACTGCCTCTGCCATTGGTTCAACGGCAGCAGAAACAACCTGCTGAGCCGGATGCCTGCGCCAGAAGTGGGATAGCCGCGCCGGCATGGTCGCGAAACAATTCTCTCGGGCAGGGTTTTTATTGAACATCCTGCCTAGAAGAGAGTTGGAGTCCATGAGATTTTCAAGGAAAGTCAGGCGAACCCGCAGTGCACGGCCGGTTACGCAGTCGCGAACCCGTTTGCTGCCGTACGGTCTGGTGCTCGCCGCATTCGTGCTCTGTGCCAGCGTGACGCCCGTCGCGGCTGCGGTCCTGGATCATGATCATGGCGATCGTGACGGCGATCACGATCGCGGCGACCACGGCAAGCATGGCGATGATGGCGATGGTTGGCGCGGCGACGACCATCATAAATGGGATGATCGCGAGGATCACGATGGCCCCGGCAATCACGGCCGCGGCCACGCCTATGGACACTACAAGCACGCGAATTATCGCTTCCGCGATGAGGATCGTGTCTACTTCCGCGAGTACTTTCCCGACGCGGAGCGCTACGGGTATCTGCGCGATCGCCAGCGCTATTACGAGGGCGAGCGGCTGGAGGGCGAATGGCGACAGCACTTCCGGCCGATCCCGGTGGTTGTTATTCGCGAGTTGCCGCCTCCCCCGCCCGGCTATGTCTTCGGCTACAGCGACGGCTATGCGGTTGCCTACAATCCGACCACCCGTGTGATTGCCGACGTGATCGATCTGGCAGGCGCGTTGACGCACCACTAGTCTCATCAGTCCAAGCCGAATCAGTGGTTTGCGATGCCCCGGGGGCCCTCCGGGGCATCGCTTTTTCTGTGGGTAGATACGCTATCTCGGCACGCTGGTTGCGAAACGGCATCTGAGTGACATAGCTGGAATCACTGGCGCGAAGAAATGCGACAGGACTTCACAAGCGGAGGAAACTAGCTATGTTCAGAGATACCCTTCGCCGGCGCGTCGAACTTATTGCCGGCGGCATTGTCTGCCTCGCGATCTGCCCCTTCGTTGTTGCTGAGGCCGCCCCCATGCGGGACCACCAGGCCCAGGCAGCCAACAACCGGGAGCATCATGACCACCCCGAATATCACTTTCGTACGGAGGACCGAGAACGGCTGTACAGCCATTACAAAGATTCGGAGCAGTGGCTCGATCGGCGAGACCGTCACGAATACTACGAAGGACAGCGCCTGGAAGGGGATTGGGAGACCGGCATGAAGCCGATTCCTCAGGATTACACCCAAGAGCTTCCGCCGGCTCCACAGGGCTACGTTTTCGGCTACAGCGACGGGTACGCGGTCGCCTTTAACCCGACCACACATATCGTGGCCGACGTGATCGACTTGGCTGCCACCTCTGCGGCGCAATAGCTTCCACGGTCGCTGCTATACACAGACATCTTTTCGGCAGTAGCATCGATGCCATGCAAACCCTGTTTCGTCGTCTGCACGATTGGCTCTTCGGGGGCCGGCGAGGGAAGGGACCTCCGTCCGATCCCTATGCTGGAGTGCGGGTTCCCGTAAAACGCGTGCCGGCAGGACGGAGCGCTGCCGCAACCATGGAAGAGCCTTGAGTCGGACTGGGGATTCCGGATAGTCATCACCGCGCCCATTACTTCGGACGTTCCAGATCAAAGCGGTCCCGGGTGCGCACATAGGTGGGACCGCCCATACGACCGATCGCGGCCAGCTTATCTGGATCGATGCGGAAGTTATTTAGCAGATCTTCGCGGACGTGAAAGCGAAGCACCTCTCCCAGCACGACACTGCCGCCACTTGGCTTGTCGCTGACTTCTATGATCTGGCGCAGACGGCACTCCATCTGCACCGGGCTCTCTGCCACGCGCGGCGGCTTAACTACTTCACTGGCCAGCGGCGTAAGCCCAGCGAGCACGAACTCGTCCACATCCGCCGGCACTTGTGCGGAGGTAGCGTTCATCTGCTCCGCCATCGCTTCACTCACGATGTTGACTACGAACTCGCGCGTGTTGACGATATTGCGCAGCGTATCTTTGTGCGCGGATAGCCCGCGCTTCGGGTCCTCGGCTCTGACCGTGGGACAGAAGAGCACCACCGGCGGGTTTGCGCTAACGGCAGTGAAGTAGCTGAAGGGCGCCAGGTTCAGCACGCCGCGGCGGTCCCTGGTTGAGACAAAGGCGATGGGCCGCGGCACAATGGAGCCGACCATCAGCTTGTAGATGTTCTGCGTGGACTCCTGTGCGGGGTCAAAGCTCTTCATAAGTCAGCAATCAGCGGTGAAGCAGTCAGCGGAGACAGCGATGAAGCGGTTAGCGAAGAGCAGCTAATAGCGGTTAGCGATAACCCGGTCAGCGGAAGGCCGGTCAGCGATCAGTCGAGAGGAGCAATAGGCTTCTCCGCCAACCGCTTCTTAGCCGACCGCCTTCCAGCTTTTACCGCTGACCGCTTCTCCGCTCCCTACAGGTTTCCACGCTCGTCCTGCTCGCGCTCGATGGCTTCAAACAGTGCCTTGAAGTTGCCTTTGCCGAAGGAGCGGCTGCCCTTGCGCTGGATGATCTCGTAAAAGAGCGTGGGGCGGTCCTCCACCGGCTTGGTGAAGATCTGCAGCATGTAGCCTTCGTCGTCGCGGTCCACCAGCACGCCCAGCTTCTCCAGTTCATCCACCGGCTCGTCGATCTTGCCTACGCGCTCCTGCAAGCTGGAGTAGTAGCTGTGCGGCACCTTCAGGAAGTCGACGCCCTGGGACTGTAGCTGGGCCACAGTCCGCAGGATGTCGTCGGTCGCAAGCGCGAGGTGCTGCACGCCCGGCCCGCCGTAGAAGTCCAGGTACTCCTCGATCTGCGATTTGCGGCGACCCTCGGCCGGCTCGTTGATGGGGAACTTCACGCGGCCATTGCCATTGGCCATCACCTTGGACATCAGCGCGGAGTATTCAGTCGAGATGTCCGCGTCGTCAAAGTGCTGGTAGAGCCCGAAGCCCATCGCGTCGCGGTAGAAGTCGACGAAGGCGTTCATCTCATGCCAGCCCACGTTGCCCACCATGTGGTCGATATGCAGCAGGCCGACGGGGCGCGCCTGCGTGTCTTCCGGCGTGGCGCGAAAGCCGGGCAGGAAGGGGCCGTTGTAGTTGCGGCGCTCGACGAAGGTGTGGACGGTCTCGCCGTAGGTGGCGATGCTGGACATCACCACCGTGCCATGGTCGTCCTTCAACTCGAAAGGTTCGCGCATGCTCTTCGCGCCGCGCTGCGTGGTCTCCGTCCAGGCCTGGCGCGCGTCATCTACCCACAGCGCGATGTCCTTCACGCCGTCGCCATGCTTCTGGATGTGCGCGGCGATGGGCCCATCCGGGCGCAGTGGGGTGGTCAGCACCAGCCGCACCTTGCCCTGCTGCAGCACATAGGAGGCGCGGTCGCGCATGCCCGTCTCTGGCCCTGCATAGGCCACCAGTTTGTGGCCGAAGGCAAGCCGGTAGTAGTAGGCCGCTTGCCGTGCGTTGCCCACATAGAACTCGACGTAATCGGTCCCGTTCAGCGGCAGAAAGTCCTGCCGGGTCTGGGTCTCGGGATGCACCATGGTCGCCATTGCTCGTCCTCCACGCGCCGCGTCCGGGGAGCAAAGAAAGCGCGACCCGAATGCGACTCTCAACGATATACCGCCCACCCGATGGCTGGCCAGTTGTAACCGGTCAAGTGGCTGAAGCGGTGGGTGCAGCCTCCGCAGCCTGCTCAAACTCCTGCAGCGTGTAGCGCGGAGTGATGTGCTGGGAGCAGTTCCAGTCGAAGGCAATGATGTGGATCTTGACGATCCTTTCGACCGTTGCACGGTAGCCTGGGACGCGCACTGCGGCGTCAAGCTCAGGGTCTGCGCCGGTCGCAACAACCAGCGCATGGCCGATGATCTTCAGCCTCGCCTGCTCCGGGTAGCTCATCAGGAAAAGTGAGACGCGGTCGTTGGTGGCGAAGTTCCCCATCGAAATGTACTGCTGGTTCCCGGCGTAGTCGGCGAAGGCCAGCGTCTTCGAGTCCACTACCTTGAGAAAGCCAACCGGGCCGCCGCGGTGCTGGATGTACGGCCAGCCGTCTGGATTGACGGAGGCCATGTAGAAGCTGTCGCGGCTGCCGATGAACTCCCGCTCGGGCGGCCGCAGCTCGTCATGGCTCGCGCCGGACTTGGCCATGCGCTCGTACTGCAATCGCGATCCGCGCTGCTGTTGCAGCCGCCGGACGGCCTCGGTAAACATCGTCTTCGCGTACTGGTGTCCCATGGCTTTCCCCGTAGAAGGTTTGGCAGGCCGTGCTTGCAACTCTATCGCCGGTCACGCCTCACAACGCTTGTGACATTGACACAGCCAGGCCCGGCTGCGATTCTCAATTGTTTAGCCGGACAGGATTGCAGCCGCATTGCTAACCCGCCCGTCCAAGCAAAGAAGGAGACGCTCATGGCCGCTACCGCTACTGTCAGCCTTCCGCTCGCCTCGTCTTACCTTAACCATCAGGACTGGAGCCAGTACACCGAGGAGCAGCACAGCGTCTGGGCCGAATTGGTGGGGCGGCGCATGCCCCAGCTCGAAGAGCACGCCTGCCATGAGTACCTGGACGGCTTTCACAACATCGGTCTGCGGCAGGACGTGATTCCCGACCTGGCGCATGTGAACACGCTGCTGTCCCCGCGTACCGGGTGGAATGCCACGCCCGTCTCCGGCTACCTGCCAGCAGCGGCATTCTTTGAGATGATCGCCGCGCGCCGCTTTCCCACCACCACCACCCTGCGCACCCGCGAGTCGTTGGAGTACACGCCGGCGCCGGACATCTTTCACGATGTCTTTGGCCACGTGCCGATGCACGCCCACCCCGTGTTTGCCGATTTTTTGCAGAGCTATGGGCAGGTCTGCGCTGGGCTTATTCGCGAGGAAGACCTGGTGCAGATGGGGCGCCTGTTCTGGTTTACCGTCGAGTTTGGCGTGATCCGTCAGCAGGGCCAGATCAAGCTCTACGGTTCTGGACTGATCTCCTCCCATGGGGAGTCGAGCTATGTGCTCTCTGGCGGACCAGAGATTCGCGACTTCAATCTCGATGAGGTGATGGCGCGCGACTTCAACATCTCCGAGATGCAGCCAGTGCTCTACGCCGTCGATTCCTTCGATCAGATCTATGAGGCTACGCGGCAGGCCAAGGCTCGCCTGGGCTGACGAGCGGCCGCCGAACTGTTGGCTGCCCCGAACTGCAGGTCCTTCGCTGCGCTCAAGCTGAGAGGAAAGGCATCGCCCCTTTGCTTGCAGCCCTGCACAAAAGATGCACATATTTTTATGCGCATGAGGGACGCTCTCAGGCACAATTTGAAACAGGAGTTTTCGCTTTGCCGCGCATTCACTTTCACCAACAACTGGAAGAGCTGAAGGACAAGCTGCTGGCCATGGCCGCGCTCTCCCAGCAGGCGGTGGAGTATGCCGTCGATGGCTATCTGGACCGGGATCAGCGGCTGTGCTCCTACGTGCGGGACAATGAGGCCGCCATCAACATGGCGCAGCGCGACGTGGATGAGATGGCGTACAAGCTGCTGGCGAAGGAGCAGCCCATGGCCATCGACCTGCGCTTCATCCTCTCAGTGATCAAGATCAATGCGGATCTGGAGCGGATAGGCGACCAGTCCATGAGCATCGCCCGGCGCGCGGAAGAGATGCTGAACCGCCCTACAGCCGCGCTGCCCGTGGATATTGGCGCCATGCGGACCCACGCCAGTGACATGATGCGGCGCGCGGTGCAGTCCCTGATCGAAGCAGACGCGCAGCTGGCTGAGACGGTGCGTGAAATGGATGACGAGATCGACCGGATGAACCGGCTGGCCCACCTGCAACTGATCCAGGTGATGCAGCAATCTCCCGAGACCAGCCTGCAGGCGCTGAACGCAGTGATCATTGCGCGCAACCTGGAGCGCATTGCCGACCACGCAACCAATATCGCGACCGACGTAATCTTCTGGGTGCGGGGCGCCGATGTGCGCCACCAATTGGCTATGGCGGACTAAGCCGCACCAACCTCCTCGTGGTGCACCGCATCTCCCACTGATCGGCGGTCTGTGCGGCCCACACTCTTCTTCCGGAAAGGAAGCACCCCTATGCTGTCGTCCCTCCGCATGCTCCCGCAACTTCTCCTCTTGATTACAGCTCTAGCGGGGGCGCAGCAGACGACGCCGGCGACCAAGCCCTCGGCCGCGACTCCGGCGACCAATCTGGTTCTCCACTTTGACCCTGCGGGTACGCAGATACGCTTCACCGTCGGCAGTCTGCTGCGGAACGTGCACGGCACTTTTCAGTTGAAGGGCGGCGCATTGGCGCTCGATCCGGACTCCACCCTGGCCCAGGGCGAGCTGCTGGTGGATGCCACTACCGGCCGCACGGGAAGTGCAACTGAGGACAAGCGCATGCAGGAAGAGGTGTTGGAGAGCGGGCGGTATCCGTCCATCTTCTTCCATGCAGAGCACCGGCGGGGCCGGCTTCCCAAGAGCGACGGCGCCGCGGACATCATCGTTGAGGGCATGATGAACATCCACGGCGCGGACCATCCGATGACGATGCAGGTGCATGTAGTGCGCCAGGGCGAAGCGTTCACCGCGACCACGCACTTTACTGTGCCCTATGTGCAGTGGGGCATGAAGCAGCCGCGTGGTTTGCTGGCTCGCCTCAGCAAGCAGGCTCTGGTAGATGTGACAGCGAAGGGCACCATCCGCAGCGTCGCGACGGTAAACGACATCCATTCGAACGATAGCGACGAGGAGAAGCCCAACTGACGTTGGGCATCTCTGTCCCCCGGTTTACTTGCCGCGAGTTTAGCCGCCGGGGTTGTTCAGCGCGTGGACCAGCGAGTAGACGTAAGCCCCAACCAGCATGGCGGACATAAGGCATGTCGCGACCGTCATGGCCCGCACTGCCGGTGTCACCTTGCGTACACGCGCCAGTATGCTCGCCTGCTCCTTGGCCTGATGACCATTGCAGTCGCCGAGGAAGAGGCAATCCTCCTCATACCGGGTAAGTGTGGATCGATACGCGAGCAGGGCAAGCAGGATGGTCGCTGCGACGGCCCAGCAGATGAACATGATCGTCAGGTAGTGCATACTGCACCTCCGGATTCGGTTCCGCGAGCGGTCCCAGTGCCGGGTGCCAGGAAGCGGCAGTGCGTTCAGCCGTCTCTGGGAGGGAAGAGGGGCCGTTCGATACGAAACGCTAGTCCTCCGGGAACATCCTTGGCAACTATTTTCGCAGTCGCGGCACACCACGGGGATCTCGCCCGGTCGGCTAGCGATGCAGCTGCGACAATCTGGGAGGGCCAGCCAGCCAGAACGGGGGCGGGTGTCATCCCACGCTTTGATCCGTAACATGACGGACATACGCAACCTGGACGAAAGTAAGGAAGGTTCCTGATGCCACTGAAGAGACTCTCCGGCCGACTGCTCGCTATCGCCGCTCCTGCCCTATCCCTGTTCGCCGCAGTGGCCCTGACCGCCTGCAACAACGAAACGACCCCACAGCAGAATCAGGAGATCCGCCAGCAGACCGCGGAGGCTACCCGTGACGTGAAAAAGGGCGCACGCGAGTTGGCCGGCCAGACCAAGGTAGCGGCGGCCAATGCGGTGAAGGGAGTCAACGCCATGGCAGAGGGGGTGAAGCAGGGCGCCTCGGCAGCCGGGACCGGCACTAGGGAAGACCTGGTGGACATCAATAGCGCGAATACGGCGCGTCTCGCCACCCTGCCGGGCATCAGCGTCGGCAAGGCACACGCCATTGTGAGCGGCCGCCCTTACGACAATGCGCACGCGCTGGTCAGCCGCGGCGTGCTGACGCAAGACCAGTACGACCGCATTGCAGGCAGGATCTCAGCCAAATAGCGGGCAAATGCCCCGGAAACGTGCGACCCTCCGCCGGATCGGTGCATCTCTAACCAACAACCGTGAAAGCGGATGGAAGTTGTCCGGAATTGCTTCCCGGCATACACTAGAGAGAGCAGTCCCCAGGGGGAGAACTAACATTATGGCAACCATCGCACAGCCCTTGACCGACCAGAGCGCCGCTCCCAAGCAGGCGCCCCTCACGCTATCCGACGGGGCGATCACCAAGGTCCGCGAGATCATGGCGACGCAGGATCCCCTGCCAGCCGGGTTGCGCATCGGCGTGGTCGGCGGCGGGTGCTCGGGCTTCCAGTACTCCATGTCGTTTGAGAACCAGGCGGGCATGATGGACAAGGTGTTCCGCTTCGATGACCTGAAGGTCTTCGTCGACGCGACCTCGCTGATGTACTTGAATGGCTGCGTGGTCGACTACGTAGAGACGCTCGAAGCAGCAGGCTTCAAGTTTGAGAACCCCAACGTCAAGAGTACCTGCGGCTGCGGATCATCGTTCAGCGCATAAGTCCGGGCTCACTAGCCCGCAGGCAAGCCCCCGGCATCTGTCCGGGGGCTTTCTGCTGTCAAAGCGTCAGGTCCATACGTGGCCTTTCTAGAGACCCGATCCGCCCCAGCAAAAAGGCATATCCCAGAATACCAACCAATAGATATGCCGCAGCGACAACGAAGGCCCAAGCGAAGGAATGGGTGGCCCGCACCAGGTAGCCGGTCGCGATGGGAGCAGCAATGGCCGATAGCTGGCTGGCGAAGTTCATGATGCCGCCCACGCGTCAAACACTGTTGCGTGGCGCAATCAGCGCTGGGATGGACCACGCCACCGGCGCCGCAGCCGCCAGGCCGCCAATCGAAAGACTGATCCAGGCCAGCGCGCGCGCTGCAGTGTGTGCCTGCGCTGCGCCAAGAATGCCGAGCCCGCAGGCGGTGCCGGCGACCAGTACGATCTGGCGCACCTTCGATGCATTTGCGCCGCGCGCGATCAGCGCATCGACCAGCCAGCCACCAATCAGCAAGTCAGTGATCGTGGCCACCAGCCAGGGCGCACCCGTGTACAGGAACGAGTGCAGCAGATCGATATGCAGCGCACGCGAGAGATACGTGGGCAGCCACGTCAGCAGCAGATAAAAGATGTAGTTGTATGAACCGAAGCCCAGCGCCAGCCCGATCACCTGGCGATGCCGTAGCAACGAGCGAATTGGGATGCTCAAGCCTTCCGGGACCGCACGCGCGGCTTGCGATTCGCCGGTGATCAATCGCAGCTCTTGCTGTGAAAGGCCAGCATCGTCTTGCGGTTCGCGATAGACCAGCCAGAACATCACAAAATGTAGAAAGCTGACGGCGCCCGTGGCGGCAAAGCTCCAGCGCCAGCCCACATGCAAGAGCAAGACGCCCAGCACCGGGACACCAATGGCAGAGGCGAATTTTGCTGCGGCATCGAAGATGGAAGTTGCGAAGCTACGCTCGTGGGAGGGAAACCACGCTCCGATCGCCTTCGCATTGGCAGGAAATGTGGGAGCCTCGCCTACACCCAGCAGCAGCCGCGCCGCGAAGAAGCCGGGTAGTCCGGGTGTGAGCGCGGCTGCAAAGGAGGCCACGCTCCATACCAACGCGCTGATCCGGCCGACGCGGCGTACGCCAAAGCGATCCAGCAGCACCCCACCGGCAACTGACACATCGCGTAGGTCCAACTGTAGGCGCCCAGCAGATAGCCGAAGGCAACATCCGAGATGCCGAAGGCGGTGAACAATGCATCATGCGAGACCGAAAGATTGACGCGGTCAAAGTAGTTGACCAGCACCCCCAGTCCCAGCAACCACGCGATGCGCCATCGCCGGCGGGGTGGCCGGTTTACGTCTCGCTCAGCGGATGACGTCACAGCGTCAGCACGATCTTCCCCATGTGCGCGCTGGATTCCATCAGCCGATGGGCCGCCGCTGCCTCAGCCAGTGCGAAGGTGGTATGCACCACCGGGCGAATTGCGCCACTCGCAATGGCCGGCCACAGCTTGGCCTCTACGCCTTCGCGCAGATGACTCTTCTCCTCTGGCCGCCGCGCCCGCAGCGTGGAGCCGGTGATGATCAGGCGTTTGCGCATCACTTCACGCAGATCCAGTTGTACCTGCGCGCCCTTCGTGGTTGCAATATGGATCAGACGGCCGCGCTGTGCCAGCAGCTCGATGTGTTTGTTGAAGTAGTCGCCGCCCACCATGTCGAGCACGACTTGGATCCCCTTGGCTGCAGACCACGCCCAGGCTGCAGCAGCCCAGTTCTCTTCCTTGTAGTCCCAAGCAGCCTCCGCCCCCAGCTCGCGGCAGAAGTCGCATTTGGCCGCACTGCCCGCAGTGGCGACGACACGCGCCCCCATGGCTTTTGCCGCCTGGATGGCGAAAGAGCCAATGCCGCTGGAGCCTCCCTGCACCAGCAGGCTCTCTTTCGCTCGCAGCATCTGGGTGTCGAACAGGTTGGCCCATATGGTGAATGCCGCCTCTGGCAGTGATGCTGCATCGATCAGCGAAACTCCCTGCGGCACCGGAAGCACCTGGCCCTGCGGCACCACACAGTACTCGGCATAGCCGCCGCCGCCCAGCAGCGCACAGACGGCATCCCCGGCATTCCACCGCGATACATGTGTGCCGACGGCTGCTACGTTTCCGCTGACCTCCATGCCCAGCAGGTCGGAGACGCCCGCGGGCGGCGGGTAGTGTCCCTTGCGCTGCACAATGTCTGCGCGGTTCACTCCGGCGGCTGCTACGCGGATCAGCACTTCACCCGGTCCCGCAACGGGGCGCGGCACCTCTGCCAGGCGCAGCATGTCTGCATCGCCGGGCTGGGTTACGACGATCGCTCGCATGCTTCCTGTCATCCCCAGACTGTATCGCGCGCCAGGGCTCTCGCTCTACTTTGCCGCTAGTCCGCAGTCTCTGTGCCCACCGGCGCGGAACTGAAGCGGAAGGGATTGAACGACGTGTGGTCGTCAAAGGTGTCGACCTTCTCTGCGCGCTTCAGGCCGAAGACCACAGCATAGGTAGCCGGCGTGGCCACCACCTCATAGATCACCTTGCCCAGGTAGGACGAAACAATAATGTTGGCTTTGGTAGCCCAGGGCGCGTCGTAGAAGGCGATCAGGATGACCAGGATCGTATCCACTGCCTGGCCGGTAAGCGTGGAGCCGATGGTGCGCGTCCACAGCTTCGAGCCTTTGGTCAGCAGCTTCAGCTTGGCCATGGTGTAGGAGTTGGTGAACTCCCCGGCCCAGTACGCTACCAGGCTGGCGATGGCAAAGCGTGGCACCAGTCCGAAGACGGTGGCGAAGGCCTGCTGGTTGTGCCAGTCGGGAGCAGGCGGCAGCGCGACCGCGATGGCGCCAAATACGGAGAGCAGCCCCATAGCCAGGAAGCCCATCCAGATGGCGCGCCGCGAGGCTGCATAGCCATAGACCTCGGTGAAGACATCACCGAAGATATAGGTAATGGGGAACAGCAGTTGCGCCCCACTCAGTTTGAAGGGCCCTATCTGACAGATCTTGGGGCCAATCAGGTTCGAAACCAGCAGCACGACCACGAAGATGATGGTCAGCGTGTCAAGGTAGCGGAACTTGCGCATGTGCTTGCGTTATAGCATCAAGCGCCCGCGCGCTGTACGGGGTGAGCGGGCATTTTGACACCACCCCAACAGCTTGGTAGCCTCGAAGAGGTTGCTTCCGCCGCCCGGCAGTCTTTCCGCAACCCACCGCGTCCCCGTCGTCCAGTGGCCTAGGACACCGCCCTTTCACGGCGGTAACACGGGTTCGAATCCCGTCGGGGACGCCAATTAGAATCAAGAGGTTATTAGCTACGGCTTATTGTAGCGATGCAAAATGACCAAGTAGCGGTGCAGGGAGCATAGCGGAAGAGTTCGCGTGTTCTGGTGTGGATTTCCAGCCAGCACGCAAAGCTGACGGCATCACCGGATGTCTGAAGATGAAACGGCTACTTGCCGATGC
Organism: Terriglobales bacterium; assembly: GCA_038231235.1. Taxonomy (GTDB): domain Bacteria; phylum Acidobacteriota; class Terriglobia; order Terriglobales; family Acidobacteriaceae; genus KBS-83. The sequence goes on along the minus strand of JBBRLT010000012.1, from coordinate 37,670 downwards.
AGGAAAGCCGGATAGACCAGGCTATACATCTCGCGTGCGAATATTGGTGGCAAACGGTGCCCTACCTCACGCACAATCAGAGGCGGCGTGAAGACTTGGATTCAACGCAGCCGGATCACGGTGCAGATGCTTGCCGCTATGGTTTGCTGGCGCAAACGTGGGCAACGCATATCGACGTGGCTTGGGCGTTGGATAATCGTGCGGGTCACTCCATCTGAGTGAAAACGTGGTGGTATCGATGCCAGCCACGACGCAGGTAATCAGCTTCAATTGCATCGCCGCGCGTTTCAGCCTCATCAAGCGTGTTGTACGTGGCCTTATGAGCGACGTTGAACTTCTCTTTCGGTGCATAGAAGGGCCGTGTTTGATCCACGACGCCCACGGTTCCGCTCATCACATAGTTCGCGTACCGTCGAGTGCCTTCATGTTCGTACCCGTCAGGCACCGTTTGTTGTTCTATTTTCAATTGCAAGAATTGTGTTCCCGCGTGGATAGGGTCATGTTCGTAGAGAGGATAGCGCTGTTTCACCCTTTGTCCTCCTGAAACATGCGCATTGTGTCATTGCTAGGCGGTCTCTGAAAGGCGGATTCATCTTCAACAACAAACTCGAGTATCAATTTGTTGTTGCTGAATCCCGGATTGGTCTGTTCTGCTTTCTTCGTGATGACTGAGAAGCGACCGCCAACCTGGTTGCTCAACACGACGGCGAGATCGTCCACTAACGTTTTGAGATTTATGTCTGCTATGTCTTTGTAATCGGTACCGTGAACCTGCGCGTCATCTGCCATGGGAAGATTGTAGATCGGCTCGCTGGAACCGCCACATATGAGGAATGGTCATTGCAGTGTGGGAAACTTGGGCGGCTTGATGCGGTGCCGGACTATTGTTTCAATTTGCTGATGTCGTGGTCTATATTTCCAAGCGTTCTCTTCGCACATTCATCTGTATTTTGCTTTCCACACGTGGAGACGTACTGACCTGCAAACAGATCGCTGCCAAACAGCAGCACGATTGATAGGGCCGTCTCCGAGCCTCTTAAGACGGGAGAGCTTTCATCCGTATCCACGCTGACTGCCTGAACCGTCCAGTTTCGCGTTCGCTTGTCTTTGCTCATCGGATGAAGCGAAGAGAACACCCACAGCATCGTCACAGTCGCAGTGGAAGTAGATGGGAGTTTTCACCTGCTGTGCAGATGCAGCTAAGTACGTAAGGAGAACGCAGATCAAGGCGCCTGCGGATCGCTTCATTGGGTCAGACCTCGTACGGAGTCTAACCTGCCGAGCAGGCTCAAGCAGTACCATTCAATGAAGTCTTAATGACATGGTCTTAGGAACGTCCAGAACTGAGCGACGGTAGGCTATTCAGAACGCCGCTTTGGATTGCTCGAAGCCTGGCAGTTTCAGATTGTTTTGAAACTCTCTTCCTTGCTCTCTTCGCCATAGAACGGCCTCCCAGCCGTGCCAACTGGATGAGCCCTCTTCGGTTTCCCATGTGTAGCGCGTTTAGCAGAAGCTCCCTGGCTCGCTTGGAAGCTCTCCCGGAAAAGTACGATAGACGTTTCGATCTGCCGGGCAGGAACGTTCCAATATCTATGCAGTAGCTGATCTTTCTGATCTGCTGGAATGGGTCTGAATCCGTGCTTCTCGTAGAAGCGAATAGCCCAAACCGCATCGGCCCAGGTTCCAACGAGAATGGGACGATTTGTCAGCGTCTGCAGATGTGAAAGCAGCTTCCCACCAATGCCGCTGCGACGTTCTCCTGTCCTCACGTAGGCGTGCCGAATAAGGGTAACGTCTTTCACGTCCTGTATGCCCATTACGCCTTGAAGCGCACCCTCATCCTCAAAGCCCCAAAAGGTGACTCCATCCTCAATCTCGCAACGGAGCTTCTCGCGTGTCATGTAGGGTTCGTGCCAGCGGTCTAACGGGATCACACCTCGGTATGCCTCCGCCCCATCATTGATGATTGTCCAGATTTCCTCGAAGTTTCGTTGATCGCACGGCTGAATCATAGGACAGTCTATAGGAACTTGTTGAAAAAGTAAGTCGTCGGAGTTTCCGCCGAAAAGCCGTCTCACGAGAATGCCCCAGTAACCTTTTTGGATGGCGGGACAATCCTCGGTTCCGGTGCGGTGAACAACTCCGGTGTAGGAACATCTGCGTGATGCCGATGGGCTGGCAAGAAATTGAAGGTTAGAAGCCCTTTTATCGGCTGCTGGACGCTGGTGCGCACCGGGATCAAGCGCATTTTCGCTCGCCAGCCCAAAACGGATATGGGTAGCATGAAAAGAAGCCCTGCATACGAAAACCAGTCTGGACAGGTCCGCTCAAGGTGCGTCATCCTTTCTTAAAGGAAAACTGTCGAGGCGTGGTCATGAATCGTTTTCTGCAAAGTATCCTGGTGCCGTTGACCATCGCTGCGCCTGCATTCGCCGGAGTTGCCGCCCACCCGCCGTCCCTACCTTCTACACAGGCAGCGTCGCTCAGCACGGTCGCCTCCACGCCCGATGTGACCCTTTTGCCATCGCTACCGCGACTGGCAGCGGCCAACGCTTCGCAGTCAACATTGATAGCAGCGAATGCAGAGAGTCAGAGCTCGTCCTGGGATCTCGCAACGCAACGCTCCAGCCAGAACGCGACCGCCATCACCGCGAGTAACACGACTGCTTTCGTATCCGGCGCTCCGTCCGCTATCAATCATGTCGTCTTCATGCTGCAGGAGAACCATTCGTTCGATAACTACTTCGGCCTGCTGAATCCTTATCGCAGAGCGAACGGGTGGAATATCGGCGACGACGGTCACGTGTATACAGTGGATGGCATCGACGACAAGTTGAACATTACCAACCGCGACGACGAAGGCACAGCTCTTCCGCTGTTCAAATTCAAGACGACTTGTATCGACGATTTGACCTCGTCATGGCTTGAGAGCTACGGCGACGTCAATCGCTACAACTTCCTTTCCACGCGGCCTGTTCTGATGGATGGCTTTGTCCACAACGCGGAGGGCTTTGCGAAATCCTGTGCGGCCTCGCACACATGTTCGGGAGCTTTCACGGATCTGACCGGGCGGCGCGCCATGGGGTACTACGACCAGGGCCTGCTGAACTACTACTACTACATGGCATCGCAGTTCGCGGTCTCTGACCGGTGGTTCTCGCCGATGTCCAGCAAGAGCATTCCTAACCGCATTGCCACCTTTTCGGGCGGCACAACGCAGGGACTGGTCTTTGATCCGGGAAGCAACGATCACCTGCCGGGTCTGAACATTCCCACCATCTTCCAGGAACTGGACAATGCCAAGGTCTCCTGGAAGATCTACTACGGCGCCAGCGGCGCCCTTCCTGACACCACCTTCTCTTACTTCACCTACGCATTCCGGTACCTCTACAGAAATCCGACGCACGCCGCTTGTACCGGCACTACCAAGCCGTCGAGCGTCGTGGGCGACTCGACCAACTCCTTCTGTATCGATCCGAATCGCATTGCGCCGATCTCGTTTTACTTCAACGATCTCAGCCAGGGCACGCTGCCAAGCTTCAGCTTCATCGAGTCGGGTTCCGGCATCAATGACGAGCACCCGGGTTCGGGCCAGTCCATTCTTACCGGCCAGTCGCAGGTAGCGAAGATTGTGAACGCTCTCTTGAAGAGTTCGTCATGGAAGGATTCCGTCTTCTTCCTGAGCTATGACGAGGGCGGTGGACCGTATGATCACGTACCTCCGGTGCCGGGTCACTCCAATGACAAGACGAGCGCTGGACTATTACCCATTCCGGATATCTCGACGATAGCCGTCAACCCCGACAGCTATAAGCCGTGCGTTCCCGTTGGCGGAAAGCCGACGACTCACTGCGACCTGAATCCGAGCAGCCCGGGAGCCCACGCCGGCGACGCAGCGACTCTCAAGGGCTTTTCCGCGCAACTCGGCTTCCGTGTGCCGAATCTAGTGATCTCGCCCTTTACTCGACGGCACTTTGTATCGCATACACCACTGGACCACACTGCAGTCATCCGGTTTGTCGAGAACCGGTTCATCGGCAGTTCGACGCGTCTGACCGCTCGCGATGCAGCGCAGCCCGACCTGCTCGAGTTCTTTGACTTTGCCGGGATTCCTTGGGCTACTCCGCCCACTCCGCCCGCCCCGGTGACACCCGCCTCGCTCGGCCACAGTGTCTGCACACCAACGGACATGGGGCCGTAAGTCGCGGCCCCTTCATCACGGATTCAGAGCAAGTCCAGGCGCCTATCCATTCGATACCAGCTTGACCGAGTGTTCGCTGATGTCGGTCAGCTTGAGCAGGATGTCGCTGGCCACTTCCAGGGAGGTGGAGAGCCGCTTGTCTGTAGACAGCCCGGACACCTTCCAGAAAAGGCTGCCTTCTGACGCCAGCAGATCAAGATGAACTTCCGTGATGGCTGCCGCAGATCGTGCTCCCGCGATGGGCTCGAACAAGACCCGGATGTGGTCGTGATTGCTGTCAGTGGGTGAAAAGATGGCCTGGACGTCCCCGAGGCGAAGAGCGTAGTCCTCCACGAACTGGAATCCTTCATCTGCGAAGCGCACGGCGAGGCCGCCAACCGCAGTCAGCAGGACTCCGTACTCCAGGGGCCTCTGCACGCGGAGCGACTCCTGGTCGGCGGCCGCCTGGCGCTTCCGGCCCTCACCTGTCTCTTCGGCAGAAGCAGTGTGGGCCTTGATCTTCTCTTTTCGCCGCTCTCTTTCCAAAGCGATGTTGTCCTGCTGCTCGGCCATATCGTGAATGCTCCCTTGTTCCCTCGGCGGCTCGCCACGAGTCTACTGCCTGTACATATTGCCGCATTGTTCATCATCTTGCCACCGCGATGTTAAGAACCATTGCGATACGGGCCTGATCAATCTGCCGCGGCTACAACTGCAGCCACGCATCGCGGGGCAGCGGCTGGGAGAGGTCCTGCTGCAGAAGGGCGTAGAGAACTTCTATGCCCTCCACTACCCGCGGCCCGGGCCGGGAGAAGTATGCATTGGCGTTTACCGCATAGGTGCGGCCGTTGCGCACCGCCGGCAACTCGCTCCACCAGCGGGGAAACTCCATCCCGCGGTATTCCTCGGCTGCGGCCTGGGCATTGTAGCCACACGGCATCACCACGACGCCATCAGGATTCAGCGCTCGCAACCGCTCCCACTCGATCTGCGTGCTGTAGTCGCCCTGCACTCCCAGTCCATCGATGCCACCTGCAATGCCGACCATCTCCGGCACCCAATGACCCGCATTGTATGGCGGCGCAAGCCATTCCAGGCACGCTACCCTGGGCGCCTGACGCCTCGGCAGCGAGCGAACCCGTTCTACCCGCTCGCGCAGGGATCGGGTCAAGTGGAGCGCCTTCTGCTCACAATCCGTGGCACGGCCCACTCGTTCCACATCCGCGAAGACGTCTTCCAGGGTGTGGGGCGTCAGCGTGACCACTTCCGGCTGGGATGAGAGGCCATGCAGCGTCCTGGCCAGATGCGAGGTGCTGATGGCGCAGACATCGCAGAGCTCCTGGGTCACGATCAGGTCTGCGCCAATAGACTCCAGCAGGCCACGATGGATGCGATAGATGCTTTCGCCCTGGGAAGCGTACTCCGTGACTTCGCGGTCTATCTCTGCCGCCGTCAGGTTGTGCTTCAGGACCGTGTCCACCAGGATCGGCTTCTGTCGCGCCTCCGGCGGATAGTCGCATTCGAAGGTGACCCCGGCTACCGAATCGCCGAGGTCCAATGCGTACAGAATTTCCGTCGCAGAGGGCAGCAGAGAGCAGATGCGCATTCCGCAATCATGGCACAGAGGGTGATCACACGATCAGCGCCATGCGGTCAGGGCCGAAAACTATGCCGCAGCCCCTATTCCTCCGCGTCGTCTCCTGCAGGACGCTTCGCTCCGGCGGTGATCTTCTCTGCGATGGCAGGCGGAACAAAGTCGTAGTGATCCATCTCCATGTGGAAGCTGCCTCGGCCCTGCGTCAGCGAGGTCAGCGTCGTGCCGTAAGTAAGCATCTCCGCCAGCGGAACCAGAGCGCGAATCACGGTTCCCGCCGTGGTGGTTTCCATGCCCTGGACGCGGCCTCGTCTGCTGTTCAGGTCGCCCATCACAGGGCCTGCAAACTCATCGGAAGCCTCAATCTCGACCCGCATCACTGGTTCCAGCAGCGCGGGTTTGGCCTGTTCCATGCAGGCGCGAAAGGCTGCTCTGCCTGCCATCTTGAACGCCATTTCGCTCGAATCCACATCGTGATAACTGCCGTCGAAAACTACCGCGCGAAAATCGACGACGGGGTAGCCGGCTAGATAGCCCCGGGCCGCGGACTCCTGTACGCCCTTCTCGACTGCGGGAACGAACTGGCGAGGGATGGAGCCGCCGAAGATATCGTCGACAAATTCGAAGCCTCCGCCCCGCGGCAGCGGCTCGATGCGCAGCTTGCAGTCACCAAACTGACCGTGCCCCCCAGTCTGTTTCTTGTGGCGGCCATGGCCAGTGGATTTGGCGCGGATGGTCTCGCGATAGGGAACCTTGGGCGAGCGCAGCGTCACCTCCGTGTGAAACCTGCGCCGGAGGCGGGAGACGACTGCTTCAATGTGGAGCTGGCCTGCACCCGCTACCAGAAACTCATTGGTCAGCGGATCGCGATAGAAGCGCAGGCCAAGATCCTCCTCCATCAATCTGTGTAGGGCGGGCGCCAGCTTGTCTTCATCTGCGCGCGACTTCGGTTCGATGGCGTAAGTCATGGCCGGCTCGGGAACCGGGGCGCGATCGATCAGCACCGCCTTGCCCTTCGCCCCCAGCGTGTCGCCCGTCTGCGTTACACGCAGCTTCGCGACTGCGCCCAGGTCACCCGCGTGCAATTCGCTGACCTCGACCAGCTTGCGGCCCTGCATGATGGCGAGGTGCGCAATCCTCTCGGTCTCACCGCGAGCGTAGTTCTCCACGGAAGTCTCGCTGCGCACGCTGCCACTGATGACCTTGAAGAAGGAGATCCTTCCCGCAAAGGGATCGACCATCGTCTTGTAGACATAGAGCGTCGCTGGCTCGGAATCATCCACTCTGCGCGCGACAGTATCGACGTGCGAGCCATGGTCGGCGTGGTTGGAGGAGTTCCCGTTGAGGCTTTGCACCGTCAATGCAGGCCGTTCCGCAGGGGATGGAGCGTAGACCTTCAGGAAGTCGAGCAGATGGTCAGTCCCCACGTTGCGAAGGGCACTGGCGTAGAGAACAGGGAAGATCCTGTCTTCGCGGATGGCCTCGTGCAGTGCGCTCATCAGGTGCTCCTCCGGGATGGTGCCGATGGCAAAGAACTCCTCCATTAACTCGTCCTTGCCTTCGGCGACCAGCTCGATCAGTGCTTCATGCGCTGCTTTGGCGTCGTGTTCCAGCACCTGCGGGATCGGGCCGCGGGTGCCGCGTCCTTCGTTTTCCGGGGTATAGAAGAACGCCTCCATGGTGACCAGATCGATCACGCCGTGGAAGCCCTGCCGATCCACGATGGGCAGCTGTACCGGCACCACCTGCCTGCCCCAGCGCTCGCGCATAGTCTCAAGCATCTCCATCCGGCGGGTGCGAGAGTCCGCCTTGGGATGGTCGACCTGGTTGATCACGATGACGCGTGGCAGATTTACCTCGGCGGCAAAGTTCCACACTCGCTCTGTAATCGACTCGATGCCGGTCTGCGCGTTGATGACGATGACCGCGGTCTCCGCCGGCAGCATCGCGGCTCGGGCCTCATGCGCGAACATATGGAAGCCGGGGGTATCGAGCAGATTGACCTTGATGCCGGTCCACTCCGCGTAAGCGACGGCGTTGGCCATGGTCATGTGGCGTGCGATCTCTTCCTCATCGTAAGCAGTGACGGAGCCTCCATCGTCATACCGCGCCGAGGCTGCGGGCATCCTGGCGGCCTTCAGAATGGCAGAGATCAGAGACGTCTTTCCGCTATGCGCGTGGCCCACTACCGCGACATTGCGCAGCTCGCTTGCAGCGTAAGTCTTCATTCCAGTCTCCTCCACGTTGGGTGCGCCCAAGGCTTCACCAAAGCGGGTCATGCTAAATCTTGCGCCCGCGGCGGCAAGGGAATCTCATCAGGCTGGACATTCTAGACCGCCACGCAGGCGATGTTCCCGGATTGCCGATTTGCTTTGAGTTTCCGGTGTAATCTGGCGGCGTGGCGGCAGACTCAGCGGATGCGGCAGTGCTTTTGATCGGGGGACGCGAGGTCCGGGTGACCCATCCGGAAAAGCTCTATTTTTCCCGGCAGACCCGGCTTACCAAGCTTGACCTGGTGCAGTACTACCTTGCGGTCGCGGGCGGAGCAGTCGCTGGCATCCGTGACCGGCCCATCGTGCTGAAGCGTTTCGTGAATGGCGCGGAGGGCGAGGCCTTCTACCAGAAGCGCGCGCCCTCCGAGCGGCCTGCGTGGCTGCGCACGGTGACGCTCTCCTTTCCCTCCGGCCGAACGGCAGAAGAGGTGGTGGTGGACGATGCTGCCGGTCTGGCCTGGATCGTCAATCTGGGATGCATTGAGCTGCATCCGCATCCGGTCCGCGCTGGCGATCTGGAGCACCCGGATGAGCTGCGCATCGATCTCGATCCCGGACCGGGCGTCACCTGGCGCAATGTGCAGGATGTCTCGCTCGAGGTGAGATCCGTGCTGGAGCAGATGGGCCTGCGTGGCTGGCCGAAGACCAGCGGCTCACGCGGCATGCACATCCTGGTCCGTATTGCGCCGCAGTGGAGCTTTACGGAGGTGCGCCGCGCCGCGCTAGCGTTGTCGCGCGAAGTGGAGCGCCGGCTGCCTGCGCTGGCCAGTTCGAAGTGGTGGAAAGAGGAGCGGCACGGCGTCTTCCTGGACTACAACCAGAATGCCAAGGACCGCACCACTGCTTCGGCCTATTCGGTGCGCCCACTCCCCGATGCGCGCGTCTCCGCGCCCCTTACTTGGGGAGAAGTGGGCGAGTGCGATCCGGCAGACTTTACCGTGCTGACCATGCCGAAGCGCTTTGCAGAGCAGGGCGACCCACATGCCGGCATGGACTCCGCGGCAGGGTCGCTCGAGCGGCTCTTGGAACTCGCGGTCCACGATGAGGCAGCCGGGCTGGGCGATGCGCCCTGGCCGCCCCACTTCCGCAAGATGGAGGGCGAGGGGCCGCGCGTGTCTGCATCCCGCGCGAAGGGAGCTGCCAAGCTGGCTACTGAAAAGAAGCCTGCGGCGAAAAAATCCGGAGCGAAAACCCCGCGCAGCAAGATGCCGCTGCTGGTGATTGCTCACTCACCTAGCGAAGAGGCTGCGCTTGCCGGTCTGGAGCGGTGGAAGCAGAAGTATCCGCAGGCAGCGGCTCTGCTGGCCGTAGACGATGTGCTGGTAGACCGGATGCGTGGCCGGTCGTCCACCTGGACGCGCATTCGCGTCAATTTACGGCATGTTTCCGAGGAACTGCGGCCGCCGCAGGAGACTCCCGATCCGGATGAGGATCCGACCCGCGAATAGGCGCCATCCGTTAGCGGCCTGCAGCGAAGATCTCCTGCAACTCATGCGGCGGCACCACTTCCAGTTGTGTGTAGGTGCATGTAGCGGGCGGCTTGTCGATGCGCCAGCGGCGGAAGTGGGCCATGTGGCGGAAGCGTGGCCCCTGCATGTGCTCGTAGGCAACTTCGACCACCAGTTCCGGACGCAGCGGCTGCCAGCTTAGGTCCTTGCCCTGGCTCCAGCGGCTCTTGCCCCCGGGCATGCGCTGTTCTGTGGTCGCGTTTTCGTCATTCGCTGCCCACGAGGCCCAGGGATGATGGGCCAGCGCGTCCTCGCGATACGGCTTCAGAAACGTAACCAGCTCCCGCCGCTTTTCTGCAGTAAAGCTGGCGCAGACGCCCACATGCTGCAGCGCGCCCGCATCGTTGAACAGCCCCAGCAGCAGGGAGCCGACAGCGGTGTGCTCGCCCTCCTTGTACCACCGGAAGCCAGCCACCACGCAGTCGCAATCGCGTTCATGTTTGAGCTTGAACATGAGGCGCTTGCCCGGCTCGTAGGTCCCGTCGGTGGGCTTGACCATGACGCCATCCAGGCCTGCGCCTTCAAAGCGGCGAAACCACTCCGAGGCTACCGCCCGGTCTTGCGTGGAGGGTGTGAGGTGAAGCGGCGGCTCAAGCTTGCCCAATATCGTCTCCAGCCGAGCGTGGCGATGTTCGAAGGGCTGGCTGCGCAGATCGTCGCCTCCTTCGCACAGCAGATCGAAAATCACCACGGATGCCGGTGTCTGCTGCGCCAGTAGCTTGACCCGGGACGCTGCCGGATGCACACGGAGCTGCAGGGCATCGAAGTCGAGCGCGCCATTGCGAGCGATTACAATCTCGCCATCCACCACGCAGCGCTCCGGTAGCTGCTGCATCAACGGATCGACCAACTCCGGGAAGTAGCGGTTGAGTGATTTGCCCTCCCGGCTCTGGATCAGGATCTCCGCTCCGTCGCGAAAGATCAGGGAGCGAAAGCCGTCCCACTTCGGCTCGAAGATCATGGAGCCTTCGGCAGGCAGCTTCTCGATGCGTTTGGCCAGCATGGGAAGCAGCGGCGGATTTACGGGCAATTGCACTTTGCACCTCGGCGATGGGATGGCCTCACCATCGGTTCAGTTGTGAGCAGCCGCAGTCACTGGTTGACGCCGCTCGCGAGGAAGCCGCCATCGACGGTAAGCACCTGCCCGGTCACAAAAGAGGCAGCGTCGGAGGCGAGATACACGGCGGCGCCGACTAACTCCTGCGTGTTGCCGAAGCGGCCCATGGGGGTGCGTGCCAGCAGCTCTTTGCCGCGGGGCGTACTGTCCAGCAGCTCAGCATTCAGCGCGGTACGGAAGACGCCTGGAGCGATTGCGTTCACCAGCACGCCATGCTTCGACCACTCCACCGCGAGCGAGCGCGTCAACGATACGACGGCGGCCTTGCTGGCTGCATAGGCGGCTACCTCCGTCAGGGCGACGAAGGAGTTCAGCGACGCGATGTTGAGGATGCGGCCATAGCCGCGCTCCAGCATCACGCGGCCGAAGACCTGGCAGGCGCGTAGCGTTCCGGTGAGATTTGTATCGAGGATCTGCTGCCACTCCTCTTCGGGGAAGGTGAGGGTCGGCGCGCGCTTGATCCGGCCCGCGCAGTTCACCAGGATGTCCACCTGACCGAACTCCTGCAGCACACTGCTGCATAGCGTTTCCAGCGATGTGCGATCGGACACGTCTGCAGCGACGCGCAGGGTGCGCCTGCCGGTCGCTTCGATCTCATTAGCCGTCTCTTCGATTTGCTCCATGCGGCGGGCGGAGGCAACCACATCCGCGCCGGCGGCGGCCAGGCCGAATGCGATTGCCTGGCCGATTCCAGTGGTGCCGCCGACAACCACGGCCACACGGCCTTCGAGACTCAACCCATTCCTTCCCGGGGATGCAGATGATGGCATGCTGACCGACCTCTCCTGATTCGTTTGAAGTTGCCTGTCGCCAGTGGGATGCAGATCATCTTACGTCCTGCGGAAACATGCTCGACTGCGCTCGGGCGTCCAGCGCCGCCACTCGGTCTATCATGGCCGGCTGGCATACTGGTCGCAGCGGGCTCCCACTGCAGGGCAGCCCGAGAAGGGCGTTCGTGGCGCTTTACTACAGCAACGGATCAGAGAACGCGGAGCTGCGCGCCGTTGAGATGCGCGAGGCGGTGGAGCAGACTCTCGCGCAGCTGGAGCACTCCGGCGGCGTGCTGATCGTGCCGCCAGACGCCTCACGCCTGCACTCCCGTGCGGGAGAACTCACCCAGATCGCGTATCGCCTGCTGGGCAAACGCCTGCGTGCCGTGTTGCCTGCGCTGGGCACGCATACCCCGATGAGCGAGCCGGCCATCGCGCGCATGTTCGGCGCGGTGCCGCGAAGTCTTTTTCATGTGCATGACTGGCGCCAGGACACCGTGACCCTGGGCGAGGTGCCGGCGAGCTTTGTTCGTGAGCAGTCGGAAGGCAAGCTGGACTATGCCTGGCCGGCGCAGGTGAACCGCATGATCGCGAGTGGGTTGGCAGATGGTGGCCCCTTCGATCTGATCCTTTCCATCGGTCAGGTGGTGCCGCATGAGGTCATCGGCATGGCCAACTACAACAAGAACATCCTGGTGGGGACGGGCGGCGTGGAAGGCATTGACCGCAGCCACTACCTGGGAGCGGTCTACGGCATGGAGCGCATCATGGGCCGTGCCGACACGCCCGTGCGCCGCGTGCTGAACTACGCAGCGGACCACTTCCTGCGCGGGCTCCCCATTGTGTATGTGCTGACCGTCGTGGGCAGGAACGAGGCAGGCGAGCTGGTGCTGCGCGGGCTGTTCATCGGCGACGATGCGGAGTGCTTCGAGCGAGCCTCAGCATTGTCATTGCAGGTGAACTTCGCGATGGTGGATCGCGAAATTCATAAAGCCGTCGTGTATCTGGATCCGCACGAGTATCACAGCACCTGGCTGGGGAACAAGGCTGTGTATCGGACGCGCATGGCGCTGGCGGATGACGCAGAGTTAGTCATACTCGCGCCAGGGGTGCGGGAGTTTGGGGAAGATGCGGGAATCGACCGGCTGATCCGCAAGTATGGCTATTGCGGCACCACAGCCACGCTCAATGCCGTTAAAGCTCACGCAGATCTTGCGGCGAACCTGAGCGCGGCCGCCCACCTGATTCATGGCTCGACCGAGGGCCGCTTTCGCATCACCTATTGCCCCGGGGCGCTATCTCAGCAGGAGGTGGAGTCTGTCCACTACGCCTATGCGGGGCTGGGCAGCATGATGGAACGCTACAATCCTGCAGAATTGAAGGATGGCTGGAACCGAATTCACGGGGAAGAGGTCTTCTTCGTATCCAGCCCGGGCCTGGGCCTGTGGGCGCATCCCAGTAGACTGCAGAGCGCACTTTGACCGCGGACGAAGCAGAAGTGTGTGCTTAGGGTCGGAATGCCGGAGAGCTGCCCGCCGAATTTCAATCGGACTGCGGCCTCAAGCCCGCTGCCAGGGCTCCGGCTTCCCCTATAGAGTGGAATGGCAGCGGAGGTGCACCGCAGGGCAGAGTGGCGGCTGCGGAGTCACTGTTCCGGCGCTGCGCTCACCTTTTGTTGGTAAGCAGTCAATTCAGACCATTACGTCCGGCACCACCCGCCACCGCGGGTCTGCGGCAGCGAAGCACAGGAAAGACAGGACGCATACATGACCGTGATGGAATTTCACATCTCGCGCGAGGCCCGCGAACGCTACCGTGCAGAGAAGAAGCTGTTCTCCTTTTCTGGCAACGTGATCTTCGCCGACCTGAAGGCCAGCCGCGAACTGGCGCACAGCATCAACCAGGTGCGCGGAGCAGAGCAGGATCCGGAGCGCGCAGTCCATCCCGGCGCGCTGTTCGCCATGGGCCTGATTGATGAGGCCAGCCATCTGCTGATCGATCACTACCGCAGGAACGTGGCGCCCCAGGCAGTGGCCGAAGCGCTGGCGCACTTCACCGCGCAAGTGGGCGGCGAAGAGGTGGACCGGCTGCTGCTGCGCTTCGTTGAGGAGTTTCCCGGCTCCTGGATCTATCGCGGCGAACAGACGGCGGCAGAGTGGCTGGCCGGTGCTACTGACGGCGTGACGCATCGCGAAGCAGCTTTCGAAGAAATGATGATGCTATGGCTGGCGAACGCGAACTCCGCCTTCCGGCCATTCTTGGAACTGTTCGACGAGAAGCCTCTGGCGCAGCAGACCGCCTACCCCAGCGTGACCCGGGGTCTGCGCGAGTTCTTCGCTACCAAGCCGCCCCTTGGCGATGAGGCGATGAACCTGATCGACATGCTGCGCGCCCCGGCCATGGCATCGCCCGACTCGCTGAGCGGGCAGCTCGCATTCATCCGCGACAAGTGGGGCAAAGTCGTCGGCGATGCTGCTCTGCGCCGGCTGTTGCTGGCCATCGATGTTCTGCAGGAAGAGGATGTGGCCATCTGGATGCGCTTCCATCCCTCCGATGAGTTAGCGGAGGCGCGGCGCCTGCGAGGCCAACACGGACATGCCGGCGACTTCGGCGGGCGCGTCGACCTGCCGGACTTTGCCGTGATGCAGCATGAGTATGAGCACTTCAGCCCGGACCAGGAGTGGATGCCGAGCACTGTGATGCTGGCCAAGAGCACCTATGTCTGGCTGGCCCAGCTGAGCAAGCAGTACCAGCGGCCGATCACGCGGCTGGACCAGATTCCCGGGGAAGAGCTGGCAACGCTGGCTGGCCGCGGCATGAATGCGTTGTGGCTGATCGGTCTGTGGGAGCGCAGCCGCGCCTCGCGCACCATAAAACGTCTGTGCGGCAAGGAGGATGCGGTCGCCTCCGCCTATTCGCTCTTCGACTATCAGATTTCCGAGGACCTGGGCGGCTACGGCGCCTACAACGTGCTGCGCGAGCGCGCCGCCGCCCATGGCGTGCGTCTGGCCAGCGACATGGTGCCGAACCACATGGGCATCGACTCGACCTGGGTCATCGAGCATCCGGAGTGGTTCCTCTCCCGCAGCGATTCGCCATACCCGGCCTATCGTTTCGACGGCCCCGACCTCTCTGGCGATGGGCGGGTCGAGATCAAGATCGAGGATCACTACTACGAGCAGACGGACGCCGCGGTAGTCTTCCGCCGCCGCGACAAGTGGACCGACGACACGCGCTACGTCTACCACGGCAACGACGGCACCAGCTTTCCCTGGAACGACACCGCGCAACTGGACTACCTGAACCCAGCCGTGCGCGAGCAGGTGATCCAGACCATCCTCCAGGTGGCGCGGCTGTTCCCCATCATCCGCTTCGATGCCGCCATGACGCTGGCCAAGCGGCACATCCAGCGGCTGTGGTATCCCGCACCGGGAGCAGGCGGCGCCATTCCATCGCGCGCAGAGTACAGCATGCCCACGCCGGACTTCGACGCGTGCATCCCGGTTGAGTTCTGGCGCGAAGTCGTGGACCGCGTGGCAAAGGAAGTCCCCGGCACGCTGCTGCTGGCCGAAGCCTTCTGGATGATGGAAGGCTATTTCGTTCGCACGCTCGGCATGCATCGCGTCTACAACAGTGCCTTCATGAACCTGCTGCGCGATGAAGACAACGCGCACTATCGCGGACTGCTGAAGCAGACCATGGAGTTCGACCCCGGCATCATGAAGCGCTACGTCAACTTCATGAGCAATCCGGACGAGCGCACGGCCATCGACCAGTTCGGAACGGGCGACAAGTGCTTCGGTATTGCGACGCTGATGGCCACGCTGCCCGGGCTGCCCATGTTCGGCCATGGCCAGGTCGAAGGCTTCACTGAGAAGTACGGCATGGAGTACCAGCGGCCGCGCTACGACGAGACACCGAACCAGTGGCTGGTCGAGCGGCACCAGCGCGAGATCGCTCCGCTACTGCATCGGCGCTGGTTGTTTGCGGAGAGCGACAACTTCCTGCTGTACGACCTCTGGAAGGACGACGGCACGGTCGATGAGAATGTGTACGCCTACTCCAACAGCCGCGGCGGCGAGCGTGCGCTCATCCTCTATCACAACCACTACGGCGAGACCCGCGGCACGGTGCACCACTCCACCGGCTTCGTAGACAAGATGCAGGGTGGCCTGCGTCAGCGCAGCCTGCAGGATGGCCTGAACCTTCCCACGGACCACGAGACGCTGCTCGGCTT
Source organism: Terriglobales bacterium (assembly GCA_038231235.1). Classification (GTDB taxonomy): domain Bacteria; phylum Acidobacteriota; class Terriglobia; order Terriglobales; family Acidobacteriaceae; genus KBS-83. The sequence continues at coordinate 21,991 of JBBRLT010000012.1, read as the reverse complement.
CCGCGATGTGAGCAATGGCCTGGAATATCTGCGCCGCGCCTCAGACATTCATCAGCGTGGCTTCTCCTTCCACCTGCGCGCGTACAAGTACCACGTCTTCCTGCATTGGCGCGAGCTGCGCGCCAGCGCGGAGAAGCCGTGGGATCGCCTGCATGACATGCTCGAGGGCGCTGGCGTACCCAGCCTGGAGGAAGCTCTCCAGCAACTGCAACTGCAGCCGCTGCATGAGGCGCTGCGTGCCGCCCTGGCCCCACAGATTCTGAGCGCGATCATTGGCGCGGCCGAGGAGCAGGCAGAGAGCGCTGCGGCAGTCCGCAAGCGCGAGGCGCGGCTGCTGCAGGCAGTGGCCCCATTCCTGGAGCGCAGTGCTCGCTTCCGCAGCATCGCCCACCAGATGCTGCAGGAACGCGGCGAGGTGGCCCGCGCCGCGCATCCAGCAGGCAACAGCAATGGCCTTCTGGTGGCAGCATTGGCGCTGCCTCGGTATGAAACATTCTTTCCCCGAGGATTCCCACAGGCGGCGCGGAAGGTGCTTCCCAGTGATTCTCCGGGGGCTATCGCCACTGGCGTCTGGGCGCCGGTGCTGGCCTGGTCGCTCATCAGCGGACTTCACTTGGATAGCGTGGCCACCTTTGATCGCCTGCGGCTGCGTCAGGCGCTGGCGAAGATCTTCCACGGGCTCGGCATCGACGAGCAGGAGGGCTGGCGCGCTGCGGCGCGCGTCCGCTTCCTGCTGGCGCGCAAGAAGCCGATGGTGCTAGATCTTCAACCGGCGGAGTGGGAAGACGGCGACGTGCAATGGCTGACCGGCACGCACAGCTCGCGGGCCATTCGCTACTTCAATCAGGAAAGTCATCAGGAGTTGCTGTGGTGGCTGCAGCTGCCAGCCCTGCTGGCGGTGGGGCCGCGGGGACAAAAAGAGGCGGCACAGCAAAGTGCGGCTGCGGTTGAGCGTGCCTCAGAGGCAGCCACTACTGCGGACTTCCGCCTGGACCTGATGCTGCAGCGGCAGGCGCAGGCAGCCGCGGTGCGCAGGCCAGCGGCTGTACAAGGCGGCAGTGGCGCGGGCGGGACGCCAGGCCTCAACAACGGACGTGACCGCAAGAAGTCAAGACGAAGGAAGACGGATGCGCGGCCCAAGGGTCCCAACTTGCCAGCCAGTGCCGGAGCGCGGCCAGCCCAACCCCCGAAACCACCGGATGCCGCCCGCGGCAACACGAGTAGCCAGGCAGCTTCGTCCGCAGCGAAGTCTGTACCAGCTGCTCCTGCGACACCAGCTGCTGCTGCGACGGAAAAAGCCGCTGACAGCAAGCCGCAGAATGGATCGCAGAAGCCCACCCCGGCTCAACGCGAACCATAAGCCGCAAATAGAAGAGGCCGCCCGTAAAGGACGGCCTCTTTTGTTTGCGGAAAGGCCTCAATACTGCCAGTTCACGGTGACGTTTCCGGTACCGCTGGTTGGCACAGTGTAGGTATGGTTGGAACCATTCTCCCAGGTTACGGCGCCGTTAGCAGCGATTTTGATGAACTTGAACTGGAGCGTCTGGCCCGCCGGCACCGAGACATTGAGAAACCAGTTGGGATAGTTCGGGGTAAGCAGTGGGCCCACGGCGGAATCGAAGGTGGTGCCAAATTTCCCCAGCTCGACTGTATTGCCGGTGAGGAAGATGTAGTCTCCCGGGCTGGTAGGCGTCGCGTTGTTCACCGTGAAGGTCACCGGGATCAGCCTGGCCGTCAGCACAGTGAATGGAATGGTGTTGGCCAGCGAGCCCTGCCCATTCGTCAGTTGCACGCTGTAGGTGCCACCCGCGATATTCGGCACCGTGAAGGTGACAGCGGTATTTGACCACGAGTTCACCGTGGCGGCAGTGCCGTTCACCTTGACGCTGCCGGTGGTGCTGCCGAAGCCATCACCGGCAATGGTGACCAGTGCGCCTGGCTGGCCGACCGTGGGTCCGATACTGCCCACCTCCGGGGCAGTGGACGCCGCTGCCACCTGCCATACGCTGACCGAGTGCGCCGGCAGCGTGAGCGTATTGGCAGGGTTGTTGCCGCCAGTGCCGCTGGTCACGGTCAGACCAATCCCGCCCTGCAGTGCTCCGAGATAATCCGTGTAGGTGCCGGCGGGTAGCGCGGTGTTCAGCCCGGAGACGCTCTGGCCCGTGGTGTCGTTCTTGTTGATAGCCACCAGCACGACGTCATTGAAGAACCGCCGCTCATACACATACACGTCATTGTTGATCCAGCGCTCGCGCCAGGTGCCATAGCCCAGGGCGTCATTGGACTGCCGCAGCGTCGCCAGCTTGTTGATCAGCTTATATGCAGTCGTCGTGGTGCTGAAGGAGGTCATGGCGACGCGGTCGTAGGGGTCGTTGCCGTTGTTGGTGTCGTTGTGCAGGTACTGCTCGTCCCCGTACAGAATCACCGGAATGCCGCGGCAGGTCAGAACGAAGGCCATCGCCTCCTGCAGCCGGTTCAGGTTGTTGTTCACCGTCAGCAGGCGCGATTCGTCGTGGCTGTCAAAGAAAGTGACCAGGTCGCTATTCCAGGTGAAGTTGCTGTTCTCCGTCGTCATCACGCCGTCGAGTTCGGAGAAGTTGCTGTTGCTGGCGAAGACGTCGCGCACTGCGCCGTTCACGCCGAAGTCCAGCTCGCTGATGCCACTGCGATTCGCGAACTTGTAGGCATCGTGGTACAGCGGGTCGCTGGTGCTGGTGATCCACTCCCCGAACAGGAAGCTCGGCTTGTTGGAGTAAACGGCGTTGGCGAAGGAGTATTCCCAGCCCCACGTCGCATGCTTGATCGCATCCAGGCGGAAGCCATCTGCTCCGTGGGCCTGAAACTGCTGCACCGCTGTCTTCAGGTAGCTGTCGATGGTGGCATTCTCCTGATTCAGGTCAGTCAGCCCCACCAGCGTGTTGTACTGCAGCTGATAGCGGTCGTTGTAGTCGGAGATATCCGGGTTGTGGTGGAACAGGCCATTCGGATCATTGTTGGCTGCGGCCATGAAGGTTCCATTGTTATAAAGCGAGCCGTACTCGCCGCCCACGTTGTAGTTGGAGTGATTATTTGCCCAGTCGACGATGACCTTGATGCCGTTCTGGTGCGCCGCCGTCACCAGGTTGTCGAAGGCCGACCAACTGTTCGTGCTGTCGCCGAAGTGCTCCTCCACCCGCATGAAGTCGCGCGCGTCATAGCCATGGTAGGGCGCCGAGACGCTGGTGCTGCTCATAGTCAGGTTTTCGTTATCCACAGTGGGGGAGATCCAGATTGCGGTCACGCCCATGCCCTTGATGTATGCCATCTTCTGTTGAATGCCAGCCAGGTCGCCGCCCCAGTACGCGAACCAGTTCGTCTTCGTGGCATCGTAAAGGCTGCTGCTCTGTGAAGGATTGTCATTGGAGGTGTCGCCATCGAAGAAGCGATCGGTGACGATCTGGTAGATCACCTGTTTCTTGAAATCCTGCGCATGAAGCAAGGACGAGGCAGCAAGCGCTGCGGCAGCAAGCCACGTGAAGGGGAGTTTGCGTTGCGTCATGGGTGGGGTCGCTTTCTGTACGAGGAGCTGTGGCATATGCATCCTGCGGCTGCCAATTCTGCGCGGTGGTTCGATGGGCTGTCAATTTGCAATTCTGCTGCCATTTCTCTTCGCGCCTCTTCTGCGAGCCGTGGTCACTGGTTTCGCCACGCCCTAGTGACTTATTAGGCATCCATCGGGAGAGGTGCGAGGTCACCGGGTGAGCATCGCCTGCACGTGCGCAGCGATGCGGCCATCCTCATCGGCGGCAATGACGCGGACGGCGACGCGGCTCTGCGATGCGGAGATGAGCGCATCATGGCGCTGGTTTGCAGCATCGTCGAGCATCACATCCAGGAAAGCCAATTGCCGGCATACCCGCTCGCGCACTGCGGCGGAGTGTTCGCCAATGCCGCCAGTGAAGACGATCGCGTCGATCCCTCCCAGTACTGCCGCGTAGCTGGCGACGGTCTTTGCAATCTCCCGGCAGAAGAGGGTGATGGCCAGCGCCGCGTTGGTGTCGCCGCCGTCGGCAGCCTTTGCCAGCTCGCGCATGTCGGATGTTCCAGCAGAGCCACCACTGCTGGAGAGTGCAAGCAGCCCGGACTCGTGATTCAGCAGTGTTTCCATCGCGTCGCTACTCAGACTCTCTGCGCGGGCGATGAACAAGACCACGCCCGGATCAAGATCACCCGTGCGTGTGCCCATGGGGATGCCGCCGGTGGGTGTCATGCCCATCGATGTGTCGACGGAGCAGCCATCGGCAATGGCGCAAAGGCTGGCCCCATTGCCCAGATGCGCGACTACCAGGCGCGAAGGCACGCTGGGCGCCAGCGCCGCCACAATGGATTCGTAGGAGAGCCCATGAAAGCCATAGCGCTGCACTCCCTGCCCGCGGAATCGCGGCGGAATGGCATAGGTAGAGGCTTCCGCCGACAGGGTGCGGTGAAAGGCCGTATCGAAGCAGGCGAACTGCGGCGTCTCCGGGTAGAGCTGCGTTACCGCTTCAATCAGCGCCAGGGCAGGCGGAATGTGCAGCGGCGCGTAGTGGATGGCGTCGCGCAGCGTTGCGAGTACCTCTGCTGTCAGGCGGCAATGCTCGCGCAAATGCGGCCCGCCATGGACGATGCGATGACCAATAGCTCGTGGCGCTCCACCCGCCAGCTCTGCCAGCTTCCGCGCGGCATGCGTGAAGGCCTCCGGCTGCGTTGCGTGCTGTATATCCTCACGATGCACGGTCTTTCCACTGGCGTCGGTCAGGGTAAGCGAGCCACCCGGTTTGCCGATGTGGTCGGCTGCCCCCTTGAAGAGCAGTTGCGGCTGAGCGTCCTGGGCGCCATCGCTGGCGAACTCATAAAGGCCGAGCTTGAGGGAGGATGAGCCGCTATTGAGGGTGAGCAGGAGGTCGGGCATGCGGGCTTAGAGGCAATTCGTGGGTAGGGTGTCCGAGGAAATTCAGCGGCCGGTGAATACATATTAAAGAGCGGAGCCGAAAGCGCATGCATCTAGTGAGCGTGGGCGGATGATGACCCTCCGGCCCAGAGGAGCAAACGATGAGCACTGCGACCGAAACGAACGTGCAGCAGACGGATAAAGAAGTGAACGATATGGTGTTGTCCGGCAAAGTGATGGAAGCATTTGAGAAGTACTACGCCGACGACGTGGTGATGCAGGAGAACTCGGAAGAGCCGCGCCGGGGCAAGGAAGCAAACCGCAAGGCCGAGCACGAATTCATGTCATCTGTAGAGCAGTGGCACGGCGCGCGTGTGGTAGCGTCTGCTGTCAACGGCGATGTCTCGTTCTCCGAGTGGGAGATGGAACTGACGTTCAAGGGTGGACATCTAGTAAAGATGAATCAGGTAGCCGTGCGCCAGTGGAAGAATGGCAAGGTCGCACATGAGCGCTTCTTCTACAACAAGGGCTAAGCGAACGTTCTGAGACAACAAGAGGCAGGATGCACAGCCACATCCTGCCGTTCTTTGTTGCAGATTCATTACAGTGTGATGACCACCTTCCCCACCTGCTCGTTTGACTCAAGATAGCGGTATGCTTCGGCAGTTTCTGCGAAGGGGAAGGTCTTCGCGATCTTCGGTACAAAGCGGCCATCGCTCACACGGTCGAAAACGTACTCTCGCCCCGCGCGAGAAAGATCCGGATCACCATTGACTTCGCGCAAAGTATAGCCGCGCATGGTGAGATCCTTGGCCATCGCAGGCCGCAGCGGGAAGGGTGTCGTCTCCATGGAGAGCCATCCGTAGACGATAAGGATGCCGCGTGGCGCTGCCGCCTGGGCCAGCTGCTCCACATAGCTGCCTGCAACCGGATCAAAGATGACCCTGGCCCCTGCACCGCCAGTAATCTCCCGCACCCGTGCAGGCAGATCCTCCTCCGCCGTGGCGATGACGTGATCCGCGCCCAGCTTCAGCAACTCATCGCGCTTCTTCTTCGTACGAGTGGTCGCGATGCTCACAGCGCCCTGCGCCTTCGTGATCTGGATAGCGGCCAGACCTACGGAGCTCGATGCAGCGGGAATGATGACGAAGTCGCCAGCGCCTATCTTGCCCACGTGCACCAGCCCGCCCCAGGCAGTCAGGTACTGCATCCAGATGGCGGCGGCTTCGATAGGCGCGAACTTCTCTGGCGATGGCGCGATGGACTGAACCGGCACCACGGCCTGCTCGCCCAGCACGGAGTAGTTGTTCATGGAGAATCCGGGCACGGTTCCCACAGCCTTCCCAATCCAGGCATGGTCGACGTCCGGGCCCACCGCGTCGACGACGCCGGATGCCTCGTAGCCAACGCCGGAGGGGAGCCGCGGCTGCTCCATGTACTGCCCGCGCATGTATAAGGCCTCGGCGCGATTCAAGCCCACAGCCTGGACGCGCAGGCGAACCTCACCCGGCTGCGGGACCCGCACCGGCTGATCTTCAAACTTCAAAACCTCGGGACCGCCGAGCTGGTGGAAGCGAACGACCTTGGGCATAAGTCTCCTTGCCTGATTGTATGTTGGAGCGCTTGCGAAGGTTCGGACATGCTGCCCGGTACAAGACAGGTACGTTGGTGGGACACACAGGCTGCGCCTCAGGAAATGAGCGCGCTGCGGATACACTCGAATTGGCCTGGGGAGGATGATGAGGCGTCGCTACTGGCAATGGATCTGGATTGCGGGCGGCGCAGCGCTCCTGCTGGTGGCAGGCTGCCGCAAGAAGCCGGGTCCGCTGCCAGTCCAGCCGCCCTCGCCGGTAAGCATCGCCCTGCACAGCCTGGCAGAGCAGGCGCGGGAGGGCGAGTTGCGGTGGCCGAACTTCGCCGACCTCAAGAAGCCAATCGAAAGCTTCTACACCGCGCATCAGTTTGAGCCGGTATGGCTGAAGGGCAACACGCCGACCGACCAGGCGCGGCAAATGATGGCCGCCTTCGCCGCCTGCTCCTCGGATGGGCTCGACCCGGAGGACTACGACAGCTCGCGCTGGCCCCAGTTCGCCGCCGGCGTCCGCAGTGACCACGACCGGGCGGCCTTCGACATGGCCATGACGGTCGACGCGATGCGCTACCTGAATGACGAACACAATGGGCGGGTGAGTCCCAAGCGCTTCAACTTCGGCATCGACATCACGCAGAAGCGCTACGACCTGGCGGGGTTCCTTACCGACAAGATCATCACGTCAAAGAACGTAGGCGCGGTGCTGAACAGTGTTCCTCCGCAGAGCGAGGAGTACCGCCGCACCCTGGCTGCCTACCGCCACTACGTGGATCTGGCAAAGCAGGATGCGGGTGGCGGTCTGCCTGTACCCGCGCGGCAGCTCAAGCCGGGCGACCCGTACACTGGCGGCGCCAGGCTGCGTGCGCTGCTGGTGCTATACGGATATCTACCCGCGGACGCGCAGGATTCAGCGCCCGACCGCTACGATCCCGCACTCGCCAAAGCAGTGAAGCGCTTCCAGTTCCATCACGGACTCACGGCCGATGGCAAGATGGGCCCGCCGAGCATCGCGGCGCTGAATGTGCCCACCGCGCAGCGCGCGCATCAACTGGCGATCGCACTCGAGCGCTGGCGCTGGCTGCCAGACGCCTACCAGGATGCGCCAGTCTTCGTGAATCTGCCCGAGTACAAGCTGCGCATCTACTCCAACCTGCCGTTTCCGCCGCCGGACGCCGCTGCCAATGGCGATCCGCTGCCTGTCGCCAGCCAGCCGGAGCCCGTGGACGCCCACGACCACACCCACATCGCTCTGGAGATGAATGTGGTCACCGGCAAGGCTGGTATTCTCGCGCCCAAGAAGCCCAATGAAGCACCCGAAGACCACCAGACGCCGATGCTGGCCAACCAGATGCGCTATCTCATCTTCCGGCCCTACTGGTCGGTGCCCATCGACATTACGCAGCGGGAGTTGCTGCCACACATGGAGACGGACCCAACCTATCTGGCCACGCACGGTTTTGAGGTGGTGGATCATCGCCAGAAGCCGGTGGTCTACACCAGGGCGGATGAAACCAGGCTGCTGCACGGGCAACTGATGGTCCGGCAGACGGCCGGTGATGAGAATTCGCTGGGGCTGGTGAAGTTCATGTTTCCCAATCCCTATTCGATCTACCTGCACAGCACGCCCGCCGTAGGCCTGTTCACCCGTACGCGGCGCGACTTCAGCCACGGCTGTGTGCGCGTGCAGCAGCCGGTGCAACTGGCGCAGTGGGTGCTGCGCAACCGGCCGGAGTGGCCGCAGGACAAGATCGAAGAGGCAATGAACAACGGCGACGACAACAAGACAGTCCCGCTGAAGAAGCCGATCCCGGTCGTCATCTTCTACGACACTGCCTACGTCGAGCCAGACGGAACCATCGACTTCACGCAAGATGTCTACGGCTACGACAAGCTGCTGGACGAGACCCTGGCAGAAGGCCGGCCCTACCCCACGAAAGCGCTGGTGCCGGTTGTAGATGTGCATGACGAACGGTGATAGCCGGCGCGCCGCCCCGTGCCATGGGGCCATTCTCAACTACATCGAGCGGTCTCTACGATCCACCGGATCTTCGGTATTGTCTCCACCGGAGGGACAGAGATGCCGATCGTCTTCGGACTGGGCGATTCTAGCTGGCGACTCGACACCGGCAACCCCAGTGCTGCTGGAAGTTGTCGCGAAATAGTCGCGATGTGCCTACAGCCCGACAGCGTGCGCCGGACGGCGGTGATGCGCGGTGCGGTGATGGCTGGCGGTGCGCAGATGCGCGTGGCGGCGGGAGCGCCGTGGCGCGTAGGTCCAGGTGCGGATCGCACCGACATCCACATGCACAAAGTGGGTGGTTGGGTAGTAGCCGACGCCGCCTTCATTCAGCGAGAGCGCAGCATCCCGCAGCCGCTCTGTGGATGCGCCGGGGACTTGAATGTCGATCGCGTGTCCCAGCATGTGCTGGGAATGCTCTGCGACGCCGCGGCTGGAGGCGCGCAGCAGCTCGTTCGACCATTGCGAGCGATAGCCGCAGACGATATCGATCTCGGCATCGGGGCGGTCCAGGCGCACCAGGATGTCATGCAGCAGGTCGAACTCACGCGGGTCGAAGGCCTTCACGTCGAAGGTGCGGTGGTCGCGCAGGAAGTAGTCGAGCTGCGCGATGGCCTCGGGCTGGTAGTTGTCCCCGATGCGGTAGACGATGTCGATGTCTTCGAGCGTATGCGTATGGTGCAGGCGCAAGCGGAAGGGCTGCGTAGCATAGGCGGCCGGCAGCAGCGGGGCAGCGCTGGCTATGGCTGCGCGGAACTCCGGGTCGCTGGCCATCTGGGTCGGCGCGTCCGTGGAGAGTGAGTCGGGCGCCTGGGCACCTATCTGTATATCGTTTTGGGCTGGCGTGACGGTGGGAGTGTTCGTCAGAACCGCAGGCTGAACGGCGGGCGTCGCACTCTGGTCGGCCTGCTGGGTAGAAGCCGCTAGCGGGAAGACCGCGAAGACGAGGGCTGCAAGGGCCGAGAATGCGAGATGCCGCAAGGCAGGTCTCCGGGTGCGGGGTTCCGAATGAACCAGGCGAATGCGCTGAGCCTCAGGCCATTTGGTCCTCTTCATTGTAGGGCAGGGAGGCCAACCTTCCAGTACACCTTTTGAGTCAATGCCCGCCGTCTGGCGGGGCCCCCACCCATCAATCGCAGGCATCCCACCCTACCTTCGGCAGGATGGGGCACCCGGCTGTGTCATAACACGCTGTCATCCTGAGCGGAGCGAAGCGAAGTCGACGGATCTGCAGTGCAACGCTCCGAGCAGAGACTGCAGGTCCTTCGCTGCGTTCAGGATGACGAGCCAGGGGGCACGCGAACATCTGCAGTGGTCTGCATCCGTCTGAGGATGTCTTTCCTCGCTGACTCGCTACTGACGCGGCGTCCACTTCCAATCCCGTACCTCGGGCATGTCTTCGCCATGCTCGGACACGTACAGCTTGTGCTTCTGCATCAGCTCGGAGTGGCGCTGATGAAACTCCGCATAGCGATCCTTCAAGCGCGGCACGTACTTCACTGCATCGAGCGCCAACGTGTAGCGATCGAGCTCATTCAACACTGTCATGTCGAAGGGCGTCGTCGTGGTGCCCTCCTCCTTGTAGCCGTGGATGTGGAAGTTGGGGTGGTTGTGGCGTTTGTAGATGAGCTTGTGGACTACGTTGGGATAGCCGTGGAAGGCGAAGATCACTGGCTTGTCGCGGGTAAACAAGCGGTCGAAGGCCTCCTGCTCGATGCCATGCGGATGCTCTTCGAAGGTCTCAAGCGTGAACAGATCGACGATGTTTACCACGCGCACCCTCAGGTCGGGCACCCACTCGCGCAGTACAGTCGCGGCGGCCATGGTTTCGAGCGTCGGCACATCGCCGGCGCAGGCCAGCACCACCTCCGGGTCTCCAGCATCGTTCGACGCCCATTCCCACGTTCCAAGGCCGGCAATGCAATGCTGCGCCGCCTCTTCGATGGAGAGCCACTGCGGTGCGGGTTGTTTGCCGGCGATGATCAGGTTGACGTAATTGCGCGAGCGCAGGCAGTGGTCTGCGACCGAGAGTAGCGTGTTCGCATCCGGTGGCAGGTAGATGCGGACGGTGTTGGCCTTCTTATTCGCGACGTGATCGATGAAGCCGGGGTCCTGGTGCGAAAAGCCATTGTGGTCTTGCCGCCAGACGTGTGACGTCAACAGATAGTTCAGCGAGGCGATGGGCTTGCGCCAGGGCAGTACCTGGCATGCCTTCAACCACTTGGCGTGCTGGTTGAACATGGAGTCGATGATGTGGATGAAGGCTTCGTAGCAGGAGAAGAAGCCGTGGCGGCCGGTGAGCAGGTAGCCCTCCAGCCAGCCCTCGCACAGGTGCTCGGAGAGGACCTCCATCACGCGGCCATCGACGGATAGATCCACGTCGACCTTCTCGAAGCGTGCCTCCCACCGCTTGCCGCTGGCCTTGTACACCGCCTGCAGCCGGTTCGAGGCGTTCTCGTCCGGCGCGAACATGCGGAAGTTGCGCGTCTCCAGATTGCGCCGCATCACCTCTTCAAGGAAGTTGCCGAGCACCGCCGTGGCCGCATCGTCGCGTCCATGGTCGGGCAGTACCTCGACGGCACTGTCGCGGAAGTTCGGCATGTCCAGCGGCTGCAGCAGCAGCCCGCCATTGGCATGCGGGTTGACGCTCATGCGCTCCAGCCCCTTGGGCGCGACGTCTGCAATGGATTGATGCAGACAGCCGTTCTCGTCGAACAGTTCCTCGGGATGGTAGGAGCGCAGCCACTCTTCCAGCAGCTTCAGGTGTTCGGGATTGGTACGCACCTCTTCGAGCGGTACCTGATGGGCGCGCCAGGTGCCTTCAATCGGCTTGCCGTCCACTACCTTCGGACCGGTCCAGCCCTTCGGTGTACGCAGGATCAGCATGGGCCAGCGCGGTCGTGCAGGATCATTGCTATCGCGCGCATGCTGCTGGATGGCGCGAATCTCGGCATACATGGTGTCCATCACCTCTGCCATGCGGCGGTGCATGTCTGCCGGGTCGTGACCCTCCAGCACATAGGGCTTGTAGCCATAGCCTTCGAAGAGTGACTGCAACTCCTCCGGCTCGATGCGTGCCAGCACGGTCGGGTTTGCGATTTTGTAACCGTTCAGGTGAAGAATCGGCAGCACTGCGCCATCCGTGATGGGATTGAGGAATTTGTTGGAGTGCCAGGACGCGGCGGCGGGACCAGTCTCCGCCTCGCCATCGCCGACGACGCAGGCCACCACCAGGTCGGGATTGTCGAACGCGGCGCCATAGGCATGCAGCAGGGAGTAGCCCAGCTCGCCGCCCTCATGAATGGAGCCGGGGACATTCGCCGCGTCGTGGGAGGGGATGCCGTAGGGCCAGGAGAACTGCCGGAACAGCCGCTTCAGCCCGTCGTAGTCGCGCTCCACGTTCGGGTAAACCTCAGTGTATGCGCCCTCCAGATAGGTATTCGCGATGATGCCGGGAGCGCCATGACCCGGGCCCACAACGTAGATCATCTGTGCATGATGGTTACGAATGATGCGGTTCAAGTGCAGGTAGATGAAGTTCAGCCCCGGCGTAGTGCCGAAATGGCCCAGCAGCCGCGGCTTGATATGATCACGCGTCAGCGGCCGTCGCAGCAGTGCATTGTCGCGCAAATAAATTTGCCCCACGGAGAGGTAGTTGGCAGCACGCCAGTAGGCGTCCATTCGCTGCAGTTCTTGTTCTGTCGTGGCGGTTGCGGGCTTGGTCTCGGTAAGCGGCATAGCGGTCTCCTGCGGCATGGATGAAACTCTGTTCTGATTGTGCTCCTGAATTGGACTGCATTTCACCGGGCGAACATTTCAGTTGCATGAACATCCCAATTGGTGATCCTCTAGAGGCTTTTTGTCTCCGCGTCCGTCTGCAGGTACATGCGCGGAACACGTTTCAACTGGACGAGGCGGGTTTGCGCAGGAATGTTGCCACTGCTGTTTGCTGCGTTCTTCCTGTTCTTCGCGCGAGCGGACACCGTGCGGCAGGACCCGAACACTGCCAAAGCAGCCTCTGCGGACGCTGCTTGCGCCAGCTGCCATCGCGCCGTCTGTGACCACTACGAGGCCACACCCATGGCGCGGGCCAGCGGCTTGGCGATGGACGGAATGCTGGAGGGCGGCTTCCTCCACGGTGCATCTGGCGTGCGCTATCGCATGTTCGCCGCCAACGCCACGAGCTGGCTGGAGTTCTCCCGTCCGCAGTCGGCGCCGGGCGGCTTTCTCAGCGGAAAATTGGAACTGAAATACTTCATCGGCTCAAATAACCGCGGACGCACCTACCTCTTCCAGCGCGATGGCTACTGGTTTGAGACCCCGGTGAACTGGTACGCGAAGAGGCAGCTATGGGACATGGCACCGAATTATCTGGACGCGCATGAGATGCCGCTGACCCTGCCGGTGGACGCAAACTGCCTGCACTGCCACGTCACCAGGGTTGCGGCGGCGCTACCCGGTGCTGAACCCGGCGAAGCTTACTCCGTTGAAACGCGACTCGGTATGCCTGCAGTGTCATTTGGAAGGGGAGACGGCGGTCTATCGCAACGGCCGCTCGCTCTCCAGTTACCAACCCGGCCAGAACCTGTTTGAGAGCGTCACTTACTTTGTCCATCGCGGCGAGACCGGGGGAGAGGGAGCGCGCGACCTCGCAGTACGAGGCGCTGCTGCAAAGCAAATGCAAGCGTGTCAGCGGCGATCGGCTGACCTGCACTACCTGCCATGATCCGCATAGTAGCCAGAGCAGCTCGACGGCGGCAGAGCGTGTCGCCTATTACCGCGCGAAGTGCCTGGACTGCCATCGGGGCGCCACCATTGCCACCGCGCATCATCCCGAGCAGCCAGACTGCGCAAAGTGCCACATGCCCCGCGGCGCGAGCGAAGACATTGCGCACGAGCAAGTGACCGATCACCGCATTCAGATCCCTGCGCAATCAGCCAAACCGGTCCGCAGCGCGCGCAGCGGAGAACTGGTGCCCATTGGCAATGAAGCGCCCGGATCCGCGAGCTCGGTCTGGCCTACGCGCAGCTGGGGCAGCGAGGCGACCGCGCCAGTGGAGAAACAGCACTCACCCTACTGAAAAAGTCGGAAGCACTCGAGTCCGTGTCCCGGCCCGATGCTGAGCTACACACCGAGCTGGGATTTCTGGAACAGATGTCGGGAGATATCGTTGCAGCCGATCGTGAGTATCGCGCTGCGCTTGCAGCCGATCCCGATGATGGCTCTGCGCGGGGAGATCTGGCCGTGCTGTTCGCCAATACCGGGGATTATGCGACCGCCATAAAGCTGTGGCAGCGCGTCTTTATGGCGGATCCGGCGCAGTCCGCAGCGGGATACGACCTGGCCGTCGGTCAATGCCGGCTGGGCCGCATGAGCGACGCCGAAGCTACGCTGAAGCGGCTGCTGCAGTTTGCCCCGGATGACCAGCGGGCGCGAGCATTGTCCGCGGCCATCGCGAGTGGCGAACAGCGCTGTACCGATGCGCACCCATGACGGTCGATCTGACGGGGCCACTACGGAAGCGCCGCGCCGAGCCGGGCTAGATTGGCACGGGCCGCGGCGTGGTGCGGGTCGAGTTGCAAGGCATGTTCGAAGGCTTGGCGCGCCGCAGCGGCATGGCCGGCCCTCGCTTCGAGCGCACCCAGATTGCTCCAGCCGTCGGCGTCCTTCTCATTGAGCTTGAGCGCCGAACGTTGTTCCGCGATGGCAGGGGTCAACTCGCCGCGTGCAGCCAGTAGTTGTCCGAGCAGCGCGTGACTCGCAGGATCATCCGGATCTGCGTCGATGGCAGAGTGGAGAGCCTGCTCTGCTTCGGCCGCCCGTCCGGTCTGCGCATCTGCAAATGCGAGCTGCTGCCAGGTCGTCGTGTCGTGGGCGCCTGCTGCGACTGCGCTGGTCAGCAGGGTGCGCGCATGCTCCAGATTTCCGGCCGCCAGCTCCATCAATGCGTAGCCTGCAAGCGCCGCCAGCTGCGCTGGTTCCAAAGCCAGGGCCTTCTCGAACTCTGCGCGTGCGGCGTCCGGCTGGTTCAGCTGCGCCAGCGATGCGCCGAGTCCGCCGTGCGCGGCTGCATCGTCGGAGTGTTGTTCAATCAGCGTCCGGTAGTCTGCGGCAGCAGCCTCTGCCTGGTCGTGGCGCAGCTCGACGCTGGCCTGGTCGTAGCGCGCATCTGTTTCTGTAGGCTCCAACTGGAGCGCGCGCTGGTAGCTGGCCAGCGCCGATTGCCAGTCGCCGCTCTGCTCCTGCGCGGCGCCCAGCGACGTGAGCGTGCGCGCATCGTTCGGACTCTGCTCTGCAAGCCGGTCGAAGACATCGATGGCCGCCCTCGCCTTGCCCGCCATCACATCGAGCGAAGCCAGATTGTAAGCGGCAATGCGATCGCCCGGGTTGCGCTCCAGCCGGTGCTGCATCCAGGCACGCTCCAGCACCATGCGCGGGTCTGCATCATCTGGGCCGCGGGTGCCCTCCCGGCGATGGGCGGCGTGTACGACCGGCTGCACGGGGAGCACCTGCAGCCATAGATGGCCCATCTCATCGACCGACCGGTTGCCCGCGCGGACACGCACCGGGGGGCTCGTCGGGTTGCGTGGGTTCGCAGTAGAATTGTCGTAGGCATAGCGCATGTGCACTACCGTCCCCGCCGGCAGCAGCAGCGGGCGACGATACGCGTATACCGACTGGCGATCGATATCCCAGTCGCGAATCAGCAGCAGCGACATGCGCACGCCAGAGGGCTGCACTGCCCACGCCTCCATCTGTTTGCCCAGGTAGTGCGCGTGAGGATAAATGCCAAGCAGGTTGACGGCGACGGGCAGCCGGAACTGATCGTCCACCTCAAAGTGTTTGTCGCCTGCAGGAATGTCCAGTGCGCTGTCGTGCTCCAGTTGCAGCAGCATGGGCGCGCGCGTGGGCGGCTTGTCTGTGAAGTAGATGCCGATGCGCGGCTCTACCGTCTCCACGCTTCCGGTCGGCTTCAAATGCGTGTTCAGCACCAGGTCCGTCCCCGGGTCCAGGCGCAGCGCCATGCCCGGCGGCAGCACGGTGGCTGGCGAGTCCGGCTTCCAGAAGAGGAATTGGCTATCCGGGTCGAAGCGATCTCCGGAGCCGATGGTGATTTCCATGCCCGGGATGCCCGCCTGCCAGTCGGCTGCATGCTGGTGGCGCAGCTCCGCAGTGCGGTCGATCAGAATATTGGCGTGATGCACGACGCGCGGATTGCCGGGCAGGATCTGAATGGCGCGAATGTAACGCGTACCAGTTACGTTTGTTGGCAGGATGAAATTGTGGAAGACGTCCTGCCCATCGGCCGGCACCCGCAGTGGCCGCGCGGCGGTCAGCACCAGGTCCGGTGGTCCCAGCTCCCAGTCGGGCGTGTAATGCGGAGGCTGGGGTGCGCGTGCGGCATCGCCCTCCAGCATGCCTGCATGCACCCAGCGTGCAATGTTTGCCAGATCTACTGGAGAGAGCCGGCGATTGTCGGCGAAGTCGCCATGGCCGGGCTCTGGTAGCCAGGGGGGCATGTAGCGCGACTGCGTGACGGTGAGCACCTGGGGCGCCCAGCGCCGCGCGTCTGCATAGGTCATCAGGCTGAAGGGCCCTGCGCCGCCCGGATGATGGCAGCCGGTGCAGTTGCGGTAGAGGATCGGGGCCACCGTGCTTGACCAGGTTGGCGCGGCACCGCCCACAGGCTGCGCCATTGCAGAGATCCCACCAATCATGGAAAGCAGCATGGAAAGCAGCAGCAACAACAGTAGACGTTGCGCGGTGGTGGCTGTCGACTTCATGCCCGCAGGGCAGGAGAGCTGCCCTTGGCGAATTGTGTGGTGCTAGCGGATGCGCCCACTGTGCGGGGAACGATGGCGCATCCCACTGGCCGGCCAGTTGCCGGTGCCGGGTCGCGACCATCCAGGGTGGCGGCAATCGCATTGGCCAGGTCGTGGCGCGTGGGCGCGCTCCGCTGCGTGCCGATGGACAGATAACGATCATCAATGCGCCCGTGCCACAGCGCCGTCTGCTCTGATGAGAACGGAGCGCGGAACAGTGCAGCCTCCGGGGTGACGTGCACGCCAGCGCGCTGGATGAATCGTGGCTCGGGCGCGATCAGTGTGTCCAATGCAGCAGTATCCACTGCATCATTGTCCTGAGCAGCGGCTGGCGCAAAGCGGGCCTGATGCGCGCGCACTGCCGCAACGTCGTCGCCGGGATTCGGATATACCAGCCAGAAGCGTGCGCCACGCGGCCGGAACTGCCTTGCCAGACGCAGAGTCTCTGGTATGTAGCGATTGGAGATGGGACAGTCGGTAGCGACGAACAGGGTGACGACTACCCGGGTGTTTCCATCGGCCAGCGACATGACAGGGTGGCCGTCGCGATCAAGACCCAGCGCCAGCCCCTGAGCAAGGACGCGCGGCAGTGCGGCGCACATTCCGCTACTCGTCAGCAGCAGCAGGAAGCGCCGCCGCGTGGGTCCGTCGTCGTAAGTGGTGGTTTGCAGCATGACAGCGAGGTTATTCGTACTTTAAAGCAGTTCTCCTGATGCTGTGAACCTAAGAAGAATATGTCAGCGTGGCCTTTCCTCAAGAAAGGCCGCAAGAGCAGCCGCTGGACGGTCTAAACCTACAGGAGAATTGCTTGAGCGCAGGCGTAAGAGTCGTGTCTCGCAGCGTCTCTCAGTGTTGCTGCGGCGGCGGCAGCGGAGCGCTAGGGGTGGGCTTTCCGGTGCCTTCCGTAAGGGTCGAGATGCGGTCGACCGGCGGGGCGGGGAACTGCTCACGCAGGCCGGAGGGCCACTGCACCTCGACCTTCGTCAGCGCCGGCGTCGGGCCAAGCCCGAAGTGCAGCCGCATGTCGTTCGATGAGTTGTAGGAAGACCCGCTGCGCACCTCATCCACCCATACGCGCTCTTTGCCCGCTGCTGCGCCATGCAGGGTGACGCGGGCGCCGATGGCGCTGCGGTTGGACTTGGTGCCCACCAGGCCGATGCCGATCCAGTGGTTCGCATTGGCGGCCCGATTCACCAGCAGCATGGGCCGGTCGCTGACATTATTGATGATAACCTCCTGACGGCCGTCGTTCCACAGGTCTGCGATGGCCAGGCCGCGTGCTGACGAGGGTGTAGTGATCCCGGGTCCCGACTGGCTGCTGATGTCTGCGAACATGCCATTGGCCAGGTTGCGGTAGAGCAGGCGCGGCTCGCGATAGGCCGCTCCCAGATGGCTACTGTCTACCTCCGGGTAGACGTGGCCGTTGGCAGAGATCAGGTCCGGCCACCCATCATTATCTATGTCGATGAACATGGTTCCCCAGCCCAGCTTGTCGGTATTGATGCCCAGGCCGGCTGGGAAGGTCGAATCGTCGAAGTTGCCGTCGCCCCGGGCGTGGTAGAGAGTGGCCGTGTCGTCGGAAAAGTTGGTCTTGAATATATCCAGGTGGCCATCGCCGTCATAGTCCGCCACCGTCGAGCCCATGCCCGCCTGCTCGCGCCCGTCCTCATTGAAGGCGACGCCGGAGTCCGCCGCACGATCGGTGAAGGTGCCGTCGTGATTGTTGTGGTAGAGCACGGCCGGGGTCGAGTCGCACGCCATGTAGATGTCCGGCCAGCCGTCTTCATCCGCATCCAGAGTCGAGACGGAGAAGCAGTAGTGGGCCGTCGTTTTGGTGAACCCGCTCTTCACCGATACGTCTTCAAACTGGCCGTTCCCCAGGTTATGGTAAAGCGTGTTGGGCGCGCTTTCGAGACCGCGCGGACCGCACATCACCGGCACACCCTTCCAGCTGCAGCCCACGCCCTTGCCGGGCTCGGGAACACTCTTTAGATCGAAGTGGACGTAGTTGGCGATGGCAATGTCGAGCCGCCCATCGCGGTCGTAGTCGACAAAGGCGCAGCCGGTGCCCCACTCCTTGCCGGTGCCGGCAACACCAGCCGGCTCGGCCACCTCGCGGAACCGGCCACTCCCTTCGTTGTGGTAGAGGCGGCTCTTGCCGTATCCCGTCACGTAAAGGTCGGGCAGCCCGTCATTGTCGTAGTCGCCCACGCAGGCGCCTTGGCCCCAGCCTGTATCGGCCAGCCCAGCCTTCTGGGTCACGTCCGTGAAGGTGCCATCGGCATTGTTGTGCAACAGATGACTGGTGGGGGCACGACCGGCAGGAGCGGATTCAGGGTGCAGATAGTTACCGTTAACCAGAAAGACATCAGGGAAGCCGTCGCCGTCGTAGTCCAGAATCGCCACTCCGGAGCCGGTCGCCTCCAGGATGTACCGCTTGGAGGCGACCCCCCCGTTTACGTTGACGGCGGTCATGCCGGCCTGTGCGGCGACGTCCTCGAACCAGGCCAGGCCGGAATGTGCCGGCAGGGGGCCATAGGGGAAGTGAGGCCTTTGCGCGGGTGCGGTAGCGGCCGCAGCCAGGGCCGCGATGCAAACGAATGCCCTGAGTATCATCTTGGAAGCGTCGAGAACCAGTCGGCTGCGCACTTTTTTGATTGTATTGAATCGTGTGCCTAGACTTGCACCGGGGACGGGAGGTTTTTATTTGACACCCCTCCAGCCGCCTCTCTATAGTTCATCGTCGGAGTGGTAATCAACCATTCGTCGTAGGCAGGTACGAACTGCTTACGGCCGGATGCGACCCAAACCATAACTGCTGGCGGGCTCCGGGTCACTTGGGGAAGCACAGCAGATTTTGTAAGCAGCACTTTCAGGGAGACCATTATGAAGACGCGTATGCAGGTGGCGATCGCCTCCTGTCTTGGACTTGGGCTGGCCCTTCTACCGATTGCGGCACACGCGCAAGCGGTATATGGATCGGTCTACGGCACAGTAACCGATGCCACAGGGGCGGCTGTTCCCAATGCCACCGTTTCTGTTACAGATGAGGGAAAGGGAATCACCGTCACCACGACGAGCAATGATTCCGGCGGCTACAGCGTCGAGCACCTCATTCCGGATCTCTACACTCTGAAGGTCGAGGCTCCTGGCTTCAAGGGCTTCCAGACGACTCACCTGCAGATCCTGGCCGACACGTCTCCCAAGGTTGACGCACCGCTGCAAACAGGTGGAGCCAGTGAAACCGTCAATGTGAATGCAGACGCGGTTCCCCAGTTGAAGACTGACCGCGCGGACGTTGCCACCACGTTCGACACCAAGACGGTGGCTGACCTGCCCATTCAAGGCCGAAACTTCACCAGCCTCGAGCTTCTGCTGCCCGGCGCGCAACAGTTGGGATGGAGCCACGCAGCCAGCGAAAACCCGCAAGCAAGCCAGCAGATCCAGATCGATGGGCAGGCCTTCGGCGGCGTTGCCTATGAGCTGGACGGCACGGATAACCAGGATCCGATTCTGGGCATCATCGTAGTCAACCCAGCGCTCGATGCCATTACCGAAGCCAAGATCGCGACCCAGAACTTCGACGCGGAGTTTGGCAAGGCAGTCTCGGCTGTGGTCACAGTGCAGACCAAGTCGGGCTCGAACAACTTGCATGGCAGCGCCTACGACTACCGTCGCAGCAATGCCAACCTGGCACGCAACCCGTTCACCCAGTCGCCTGGTCAGTCCAAGGTGCCGCCCGGACTCTACAACGAGTTTGGTGGTTCGCTTGGTGGCCCCCTCAAGAAGGACCGCGCCTTTCTCTTCGGCGACTATCAGGGACAGCGGCAGAAGCTTGGCTCGTCCATTCAGAACACCATTCCCACTGCCCTGTTGACGGATAGCTGCCTGGGACTTCGCACTGGACCCAGTGGCATCCAAGGCTGCGATTTCAGTGAATACAGCCAGGCGCTCGGAGCCACTGGCAACATTTACCAGGCGGATGGATCGCAATATCCCGGTAACGTGATTCCTGCCTCTCAGGTCTCGCCCCAGGCGCTGAACCTGCTCAGGGTTATTCAGCCTTTCCGTCCGACCACAGCCCCCAATGGTACCGACCGTACCGGCCTGCAGAATAACTATGCCGCCAGCGGTATCGGCGGCTTCAATGCAGACCAGTACGACGTGCGCGGTGACATTCAGGTCACCTCGAAGATCCACGCCTTTGGCCGCTTCAGCCGGTTTACGGATACGCTGACTGGTCGCCCGGCATTTGGAGCAGCCGGTGGAGCGAGCTTCGGTATCGGCGGCTTTGGTGGCACCTCCGTTGGGGCCAATGACAGCACTGCTGCTGGCGCCGACTTTGCCATCAGCTCTACCCTGCTCAGCGACTTCCGGGTCGGTTACTACCGCTACGGGATTCGCACCAGCAAATATGACGCTGGTGTGCCCTTCGCTAGCCAGACACTGCAAATCCCGGGCCTGAACACCGCCGATCCCATTACCCTCGGCGCTCCGGCCTTTGCCATCGCCGATGTCAACGGTGGCAATGCACAGTTCGGGAGTGGACTGGACGTCAACCGATGCAACTGCTCACTGCGCGAGCAGGAGGATCAATACCAGGTCGTAAATAACTGGACCAAGATCCTGGGCAACCACTCTGTCAAGTTCGGCGGAGACCTGCGTTATGCGCGCAATCTTCGCGTGCCCAGCGATTCCAACCGGGCCGGGCAGCTCTCCTTCGGCGGTGGCCCAACCTCGAACCCGGGAGCGACTGGTAACGCCGGCGGCCTTGGCTACGCGACTTTCCTGCTGGGTGAAGCGACGGGTCTGACCCGCTACGTGAGCCAGACCACCAACGCCAAGGAGTTCCAGAAGCGCACCTTCTTCTACGGTCAGGACACCTGGCGCGCCACTCCGAATCTCACCATCAATGCGGGTCTGCGCTGGGAGTTGTATTTCCCAGAGGCAGTCAATGGCCCCCGCAATGGTGCCCTGCTTCGCCTGGACACTGGCTACATCGCAGTCGCCGGCGTGGGCAAGATCCCATCCAATCTGGGATGGAGCCTGTCTCCGAAGGCGCTCAGCCCGCGCATCGGGATTGCCTATCAAATTAACCCCAAGACGGTCATTCGCGCCGGCTACGGACGCAGCTTTGATCTCGGCGTCTTCGGCTCGATCTTCGGCCACGTTGTTACGCAGAATACCCCTGTGCTGGCCAACCAGCAGCTCACATCCACTGGCGGAGCGAGGTCATTTGCCTTCAACCTGGCGGACGGCCCCCCCGCATTCGTAGCACCAGCGGTTCCCGCGAACGGTCTGTTGCCGAACCCTGGCTATGCAGTCAACACCAAGTCCCGCCCCGATTCACTGCGGTTGCCAACTCTGGATGCCTGGAACCTAAGCATGCAGCGGTCGATCAACCCCACCCTCTCACTCACTGTGGCATATGTCGGAAACAAGGGCACGCACACTCTAAGTGGGGGTGACGGAAACAACACCAACCCGAATGAGGCGGCAATCAATCTGCCGGCTTCGTTCAGCCCCAACGGCCAGACGCTCCACTACAGCACTCCGGCCGCAGAAAAATTGTTAGGTAACACCACCACCGATCCGTTCGGAATCTACGCTGACAATGGCACCAACAACCAGACAACTCTAGGCCGCTACT
>JBBRLT010000011.1:0-57122 GCA_038231235.1 Terriglobales bacterium | reverse complement strand
GGGGATGGGCCCTCAATGCTCTCTGTATTGGTGAGAGCAAAGAGGCGCAGGGAGTTGCCGTTGCTCGGAGGTCCAAAGTCCAACGATTCGGTAAAGTATTCCGTGCCGTGGTGCTGGGTGGTGACAGCGCCAGGAGCCGGGAGTGCTGGCTCTACGCTGAAGTCGTTAGGGAGCAAGTACGCAGTGCCGTAAATCTTTGTGTTGTGGATCAGAGCATCCTTATCGAGCGCCGTGATCAAAGCACCCGCAAACGGAGTGGCTTGAGAGTTGGTGAACTCATTGGTGGAGATGTAGAAGCCATCATCGTTCACGCCGATGAGCGGCTGATCTCCCAGGCAGCCCGGTTTGCAGATCGGATCCACCTTGTTTGAGACATTGATGGAATACAGATAATAGTTCCCCGTAGCATCGCTGGTCTGGCTGACTGCCAGCAGAACTTCCGAGCCAAGGAATGCACCCGTGGTTGCGTCGGTTTGAAATTCGAGAATGGTCAGAAAGAAGCGCTTCGATTGCGGGTCAAAGAAGACGCGGGGATCGCTTAGATCGTTGAAAGAGTTTGCACCGCTCTGCGGCAGGACCGCAAAGAAGCCATTGAAGTCAATGGGTGCGGACAAGGGTGTGCCATTGGGCGAGAAGATGCGGAAGGCTAGATTGACTGCCTCGAAAACCTGGCTCCCGTTTGTTGCGAACCCTTGATCCGGAGGTTCACTGATACCGTTCGTGCCGCCGCCATTTGCATTGTTGGAGTCCCTTGAACTGAGTCCGGAGAAGCCCCGCTCACTGCTATTCGCTTCGGTGACCGGGAACTCAATCGCCTGTCCGCTATTGGTGGTTTGAATGGAAGACGACCGTGCTGAGTGCGAAATGCGCGGATCTGGAAGCGGCCGCAACGTCTTCCGGGGGCTGCCAGTAGAGGAAAACCGAGCCGAAGCCGCACGCTGCTGTGCCTGGGCCAGGCTGGTGCTTCCCAAAGACGTGACGACGGGTGCGCGCTGCGAGGTTTTCAGTGAGTTTGGCGACGAGGCTTGAAGCGCGGGTGCGAAGACCAGCGCGGCGGAGAACACAAGGTGGGTAAAACCAGGTAAGCGCAAGGGACAGTTCCTTTCACGGCTAGGTCGATTTTTTAGAAGCGGCCTCACAAGGAGTCGCTGCGGGAGCAGATGAGCGGAGACCGCCTCGGCGGCGAATCCCTCCCCTTCTGCTATCGCATCTGCTCCGGGTGGATGAGGCTGCTTCTGGTCTGCTGCGTGATTACGGGAGATGATCGGGACGAGCTGGGTGGCACCCCGACCGAAGAGAACTATATACCCAAACGCAATCGCGATTGAAGCTGTCTCTCAAGAACCTTGCGTGAGAATGGAAAGCGAACGGGCACGGACTCGCAGTGCACCTCTGAATGCGGTACCTATTTCCCAGAATGGAACCTTGTGATTTTCATAACGCTGAAACGTCCCAGTCATATCCCGGGGAGCTAGGCGGCGCTGGAGCGGTCCGGTCGCGAGTCTGCCCCCTACTGCTTGTAGATCCGCGACTCCCACGCCTTCAGGTGTAGCGTTGCCGCGCCGCTCTCCTCGCCGGCATAGTTATCCATCATCGTAGTACCAGCCTTCATGCCATCCGGCAAAGCGTAGGCGATTGGCTCGGCAGAGAAGTTGTGCACGATTAGATAACTCTCGCTGTTCAGTGTCCGTGTGTAGGCAAAGATATGCGGGTGCTGCGGGTCCAGGTCCTTGTAGTCGCCGTAGACGAACGCCGGGGTCTTCGCGCGCAAGGCAATCAGCCGCGCGGTGTAGTGATAGATCGAATCAGGGTCGGCGACCTCCTGCGCAGCGTTGACCGTCTTGTAGTTCGGGTTCACTGCCAGCCACGGCTTTCCGCCCTTGGTAAACCCCGCATTCGCGCTGTCGTCCCACTGCATCGGCGTTCGGCTATTATCGCGCCCGGCGTGACGCAGGTTCTCGATGTACTCCTCCTGCGTAGCGGAGTGGCGGGTCAGCACCTCGTCGTTGTAGCCGTTGTGCGCTTCGATGTCGTTGAAATCATTAATGGTCTTGAAGGGATAGTTGGTCATGCCCAGTTCATCGCCCTCATACAGATAGGGCGTGCCACGCAGCGTCAGCAGCATGGTCTCCAGCAGCTTCGCCGAAGGCACGCGGAACTGCGCGGAGTCGTCGCCGAAGCTCGACACCAGCCGCGGATTGTCGTGGTTTGAAAGAAACACAGTGTCCCAGTCATGCTTGGTCAGAACTTCGGCATGCTGAGTGTAGATGGTCTTCAACTGCGGCAGCGTCCACTTCACGAAGTGCCGCCCCTCGCGATCCACGCGGATGGCGTCGAAGTTGAAGATTTCGTTCAGCTCATGCCGCCGGTCGTCTACCAAGGTCGGTGTCTGCGCAAGGGATATGCCGGCCGCCTCACCCACGGACATATCGTCGTACTTTGACAGCACCTCGCGATTCATCTGCTGCAGATACTCGGCGAGGTGCGGCCCGCTGGCGTAGATCTCGGCCGTATGCGGCAACTGCTCCGGCGTCAGGTTCGGCAGCACGGGCTGCTTGGAGATGAACGGGATCACGTCCATGCGGAAGCCGTCCACCCCTTTATCCAGCCAGAAGCGCATCAGGCTGAACACCTCTTCGCGCACCTTCGGGTTATCCCAGTTCAGGTCTGGCTGCTTTACCGCGAAGATATGAAGGTAGTACTCCTTGGTGGTGGGATCGTACTGCCACGCCGAACCGGAAAAGGCTGAGAGATAGTTGTTCGGGGGCTGCATTTTGCCATCCGGCCCTACCTTCCCCGGACGCCAGATGTAGAAGTTGCGGTACGGATTGTCCTTCGACTTGCGGCTCTCGACAAACCACTTGTGTTCGTCCGAGGTATGGTTCACCACCAGGTCGATGATCAGGCGCATGTGCCGCTGCTTGATGCCGGCCAGCATGGCGTCGAAGTCCGCCATAGTCCCGAAGTCCGTCATCACCTTGCGGTAGTCGCGAATGTCATAGCCATTGTCGGCATTGGGCGAGTCGAAGTGTGGACTCAGCCAGATCACATTCACGCCCAGCTTCTGCAGGTAATCCAGGTGCGACGTGATCCCTTTCAGGTCGCCGATGCCATCGCCGTTCGAATCCTGAAAGGAGCGCGGATAGATCTGGTAGACCACCGCCTCCTTCCACCACTTCGGCTCATAGCCGTTGATCAGCTTCTCGCTGTTCGGTGCGGCAGTAGTCTGCGCCGGGTCGGACTGGGCTGGGGCGGATGAAACTGGCGCGGTCTGCTGTGGGGATAGGGCAGGTGAGCCTAGGAGGAATGGGAGAAGGAGAGTAGAGCAAAGGGCAGATGTTCGAGTCATTGGCAATGTCCAGACTGGGGGAAGGGATGCGAGCCCGAGTCTACCGTAAGCCGGGATACGCCGGCGCCGTTAGCAACCCCGGTTCCATCCATTGCTACGGCGTCCGATCATCGCTATAAGCAGAAGGGATGAGCACCCGCCGCACCATGCCTGGGGGACGCGCCGTACACGCAACGTTGCCGCGAGGGCCAGGTGGCCGCTGCCTCTGCCGGTGGTGCGCGATTGAGGTGCCGAAGGGCCGCCGCACCTTTTGCTCCGATGACTGCGTGCATGAGTGGCGACTGCGCACTGACCCTGGCTACCTGCGCGATGCGGTCCTCGGGCGCGATCGCGGCGTCTGCCGAAGTTGCCGCGTCAACACGCTGGTGGCCCACGGCATCCTGAAGCGCTCCCGTGGCGCCACCCGGCAACGTCTGCTCAACTTCTGGGACCTCACCCAATACACCGGCCGCGCGCTGTGGGAGGCAGACCACATTCTTCCCGTGGTTGAGGGCGGCGGCGAGTGCGACCTGAGCAATCTGCGCACCCTCTGCCTGCGCTGCCATCGTATGGCCACGCTCGGCCTGCGGCTGCGCCGTGCAGAGGCCCGCGCCGAAGCGCGACAGCACGCCCGACTGCTCGGCAGCCGCACTGCCGGCTGCGTCAGCAAACCGGAGCTTGTCGCAAACTCGGTCGAAGCCTGAAAGCATTCCCGCAGATGTGGATTGGCCAGCAGCGGCGAATGCGGCCTTTCTTCAAGGAAAGGCGCGCCGCGAATCACTCCGTCCCTCACAGCATCAGGAAAAATGCTCTATTCTGTCGCGGCCCCCGAAATGCCGTTTTAGCTGCGCTGTCCCGATCGGAGCCCTGCCATGCGTGCTGCCCTGTTCACCCGCGAGTTCCCGCCCCATATCTATGGCGGCGCCGGCGTCCATGTTGACTACCTCAGCCGCGAGCTGGCGCGCACCATCGATATCGAAGTGCACTGCTGGGGCAAGCAGCGCTCCGACTCTGGACATCTGCATGTGCGTGGCGCCGAACCCTGGAAGGAGATATCAGACGGCGCTACGGGCAAGTTCAAGGGCGCGCTCGAGGCGTTGAGCCTGAACCTGACGCAGGTGAAGGCGCTCGAATCCATCGACATCGTCCACACCCATACCTGGTATGTGGCGATGGCCGGCTTCCTCGCGAAGAAGCTTTACAACATTCCCTTCGTGCTGACCACGCATTCGCTGGAGCCGCTGCGCGCCTGGAAGGCGGAGCAGCTTGGCTCCGGCTACGCCATGAGCTCCTGGATGGAGCGTACCGCCATCCTGGATGCGGACGCTATCATCGCCGTCTCGCAAGGCACCAGGGACGACGTGCTGCGCGCCTACGATGTGCCTCCGGAGCGCGTGCACGTCATCTACAACGGTATCGACCTCAATGAGTATCAGCAGACCGCCGACACCACTGCGCTGACCCAGTACGGCGTTGACCCCGGCCGTCCCTACATCCTGTTCGTTGGCCGCATCACGCGCCAGAAGGGCGTCACGCACCTGGTCGACGCCATTCGCTTTCTGCCGCCGGACACGCAGATTGTCCTCTGTGCCGGTGCGCCGGACACGCCAGAGATTGCCGCCGAGATGCGTGCCAAAGTGGATGGGGCTCGCGCCCACAACCCGCACATCGTCTGGATCGAGAAGATGGTCACGCGCGCAGAGACCATCCAGCTTTACTCCCACGCGCAGGTCTTCTGCTGTCCATCGGTTTATGAGCCATTCGGCATCATCAATCTGGAGGCGATGGCCTGCCGCGCGCCAGTGGTGGCCAGTGCGACCGGCGGCATTCTTGAGGTCGTGGTCGATGAAGAGACCGGCTACCTTGTTCCGTTTGAGCAGGATGCGATCACCAATTTTCCCCGCTATCCGGACCGCTTTGCCCGGGATCTGGCTGCCCGCTTGAATACCCTGTTAGCCGACCCCGCAGCGTGCAGGCGCATGGGGGACGCGGGGCGCAAACGCGTGGAGCAGCACTTTGCCTGGTCCAGCATCGCCATGCAGACCATCGCGCTCTATCAGGAGTTGATTGGCGCGCGTCGTTCCTGAACCCTCACTGCGACTTGATTACCGGCGCAAGAAGCGGGAAGGCCGCCGCCGGCATGAGCCCGTAAACTTCTAATCATGCTGGCTCGCAGATCTACAGTCATCTCTCTTCTTGCCGCTGCGGTCAGCATCGTGGTGTGGGCGGCTGCGTATCCGGCCATCCGCGTCGGCCTGCGCTCCTTCTCTCCGGGTCAGCTTGCGGCCCTGCGCTTCTTCATCGCCACTGCAGTCTTCGCCGTGTACCTCGCCATTCTGCGGCCGCGGCTGCCGCGGGGCATGGATCTGCTGCGCATCAGCATCGCCGGCGCGCTGGGCATCACGGCGTACAACCTGCTGCTGAATACTGGCGAACTTACCATCTCGGCCAGCGTTGCCAGCTTTCTGATCAACTGCATGCCTGTCTTCGCAGCGCTGCTGGCCGCAAGCTTCCTTGGTGAGCGGCTGCGGCCCATCGGCTGGGTGGGCACGGCGATCAGTTTCAGCGGCGTCGCCATCATCGCCATGGTTGGCGGAGAGGGGCAGGGCAAGCATTACGGCCTGGACGCGCTGCTGATTGTAGGCGCGGCCTTGTGCGCGGCCATCATGGGCATACTGCAGAAGCCGCTGCTGCGTGACTACGGCGCCCCCGCCGTCACCGCGTGCCTGATGGCCAGCGGCGCGCTGCTGCTGACGCCATTTCTACCCGGCGCGCTGCGCGTGGCAGCCCAGCCCGCGGCACGAACAGCGCTGTTGGCAACGGTCTTTCTGGGCGTGGGGCCGGCCGCGCTCGGCTACCTGGCGTGGGGCGTGGTGCTGCGCCACTTCACGCTGAGCCAGACGGCCAGCATGCTTTACGTCATTCCGCTGGTGGCGCTGGGCATCTCCTATGTGTGGATCCGTGAGGTGCCAGCGCCAGCAGCGCTGGCGGGCGGAGTGATGGCCGTGGCCGGGGTTGTGGTGTTGAATCGCTATGGCCGCCCGGCTGCCGCGCCGCCAGTGGCCTCGCATCCGCCCCTCGCCTCTCCCGCTGGCGCAACAGCGGAGAGAGGGACACAATATTAGAGTGCATTCACTCAGCCTGATTCTCGGACTGCTGGCGATCGGCACCGTGCTGCTGGACGCCTTCGAAACCATCATCCTGCCGCGTCGCGCCAGCGGAAAGCTCCGGCTCACGCCGCTCTTCTACATCCTGACCTGGCGGCCGTGGTCGCGTGTGGTGGGAAGCTTCACCAATCGCCGCCTGCGGGAGACCGGCTTCAGCTTCTATGGACCGCTCTCGCTGCTGCTTCTGATGGCGCTCTGGGCGGCCGGCCTGGTGATCGGCTTTGGCCTGATCTTCTACGGCCTGGGCACGCCGCTCCACGATCCGCTGGGCCTGCATCCGCTGCGCACCGCCCTCTATATCAGCGGCACCACACTGTTCACGCTGGGGCTGGGAGATGTGCTTCCGCAGAGCCACTGGGCACGCGACCTGGTGATCGTCGAGGCGGGCACTGGCCTGGGCTTCGTCGCCATTGTCATCGGCTACCTGCCCGTGCTCTACGGCGCATTCTCGAAGCGCGAGGGCAACATCGCACTGCTGGACGCACGCGCCGGCTCACCACCCACTGCCTCTGAGCTGCTGCGCCGCCACGCCAGCGAAGCCGGGCACGATGCCTTGGTCGTGCTGCTGGCGGATTGGGAGCGCTGGTCTGCGGAGCTGCTGGAGAGTCACATATCGTATCCTCTACTGTGCTATTTTCGCTCGCAGCACGACAACCAGAGCTGGCTGAGCGCGCTGACGGCAATCCTGGATACCTGCGCGGTGCTGCTCAGCATTGTCGAGTGCTCCGCCTGCCGCCAGGCGCAGCTCACCTTCTCCATGGCGCGCCACACCGTGGTCGACCTGCTGCTGGTCTTTGCTATGAAGCCAATCGAAATGCCAAAGCCGGCTGCCCTGTTGGACGGCCAGGCGTCCTTACCTCCCAAAGGCAATCCGGTCTCGCGTCTTACTGAGCCGGATCTGATCAAATTGACTGAGGTGCTGTGCAAGGCCGGCTACCGGCTGCGGCTGGAGCCGGAACGCATCGCCCTGCTGCGCAAGCTGCGCTGGATGTATGAGGGCCACGTGTTAGCACTGAGCCGCTATCTCTGCATGCCACTGCCCAACCTTGTTACCGAGGTCCCAGGCCGTGACACCTGGATGCTGGTAGGCAATCTGCTGGCCCTCTACAGCACCCGCGACCAGGCGACTGATGAAGATACGCACGCGGCCACATTGCTGGCTCGGACGCGCGAGATCTTCGCAGACGAGCCCCACGCCTTCTGAGAAAAGCTCCGGCGAAGCGCATTCCTGCGTCGGAACGCGAAGCAGCCAATGCATAAGGTCGAATAGACACGTGTTCTACGTGGTGCATGGCTGTGAAATGCTGCCCTGATTCGAAGGTCAGCGGTAGGAGCGCTGATAGGTGCCGCTGATGCGGTCGTGCCAGCCCAGGCGGTCGTCATCGAAGACAGCCCATATCAATCCCAGCCCCAGGGGGAGCACCGCCAGCAACAGCGCGCCAATCCGGCGTTGCATCGCGCCGCGGCTGGGGTTGTTGTCATCCAGCGTGCACAAGGCGATGTGCGCGAAGGCCATGCCCGGGGTGCTGACACCGAAGCGGAAGAAGATCCACTGGTAGGCGAAGAAGACGGCCAGCAACGCAGCAATCGCGCCACCCAGCGCCACCTTGCCGGTCGGCGGATGCGCGGTGCAGGCGGAGAAGACAAGGACGAAAACCAGGAAGCCAGCGAAGCTGATCGCGCCGTCTATTAGAGCGGCCATCAGGCGGTCTTGCATCGGTGCGGGGGCGATGGGAAACTCCTGGCCGCTTGGATGCACGGTGCGAGCCGCCCGTTCGGGACTGGGCGTGTCCAGGCGGATGGATGCCCAATCAAGCCCCGCCTTCGCAGCAGCCGCCACAGCCGCCGCATTGGGACGGCGATCGTAGCCGTCCGGCTCCACTTCAAAGATGCGCAGCTGGCCGTCCGGCGCCTCGTCCTCGCGCAGCGGACCCTCTGCCAGTCGCGGCCTCACCTTGCGCGTGGCTACCAGCTCGCGCGGAAACTCGATCAGATTTGCCGCCAGCAGGACCGCCGGAGCTACCGTCGCCTCCTCTACGGGATCGGAGTGGTGGTGCGAAGCATGCGTGGGACGATGCACCAGCGGCGACTGCATGGGAGGCGCCTGGGTGTCGCGCGCGGCCTGTCTCGCTTCATAGGCATGCATGTGTCGCTCGGTGCGCTCATCCAAGGCAAACCGCACGGACAGCCGCTCATCCTCGAGTCGCTGCAGCCGCTCACGCTCGCGCGCCTCCTGCTCCCGGGCTTCGGCCGCGGCGGCCTCTGCTGCGCGAGCGTCCTCCATGCGGCGCCGTACCGCCTCCTGCGCAAGCTGGGCGGCCATCAATGCCTCTTCGGCGGCAAGCGCGGCTTCAGCCGCCTCGTGCTCCAGCACCTCGCGGTAACTGGGCTGGCCGGCGTACCGCGCAGCTACGGCGGCTGCCACGCTCGCGTGCGCATCGTTGGACTGCTCGTCGAGTGGAAGGCGTGGCTGCCCCTTACTCTGGAGAAATGTAGTCCGGTCGGATGTGGCCCGCCCAGACGCGGAGTGGCCAGAGCGGCGCGAACGGCTCGCTGCCAGCTTCTCCGTCAACTCCGTCTTCCAGGCCGGCACATTGCCCGGCGTGACGTTCGCCATCGAATCCGTCCCTGCTCCCGGCACCCTCGGCGCCATCCTGTTCCGCACTTGCCGCCCTATGCTTCGCCCCGCGTTTCGCTCTCCGCTGCCGGCACCCGGCACATACCAGGCCACACTCTGCACCACGGCAGTGATGGGCGGTTGCGGCAGGAACAGGGCAAAGCAAAGCTACGCCAGAGTACCGCCCTTGCGGTGTCGCGGCGGGGTCTGCAAGGTCCAGGCCAGAGCCGCGCTCTTCCGGCTCCGGGGTCGTTGGACTGCTCGCCAGCACAGCCTGTAACGCGCTGCCTTTGCTATGCTGACCTTGCCCGTGCCGAAAAACCTTCGCAGTTTTTTATGTATCACGCTGGTGTGGCTGTGTCATCCGCAGCTTGCACTTTGGGCGTGGCAGAGCGGGCACCCGGTATCAAGCGCGGTAACTGGCAGCAGCGCAGAATCGAAGTCCGGCGCACCGCCTGCAGACCCAGCCCAGCTGCCCGATATCCCCGATGCGGAAGAGGTAGACCTGCCGCGCGCCGAACCAGTGCCGGCGCCCGGACGCCGCACCGTCCCCGTGCACATCGAAGCCCGAGAGCAGCGCAAGGACGGCACCACGTATACCTTGCTGGGCGACGCCGAGCTGCACTATGGCCAATATGTGCTGCGCGCCGACAAGGTGAACTACAACCAGGACACGGGCGAGGCACGCGCCGAAGGGCACCTGCAACTGGATGGCGGCCCCGCCGACGAACACATCCTGGCCGACCACGCCACGCTGAACCTGGACCTCGATACCGGCCGCTTCTATGACGTGACCGGCAGCGTCGGCGTCCACGGGAAGCTGAATCGCCGCAAGGTCATCTACACCACGCCCAACCCCTTCCTCTTCACCGGTCGCGTGGTTATCAAGCGGGGTCCGCAGGAGTTTCGCGTGATCGGCGGCACCATGACCTCCTGCCGCCTGCCCCGGCCGGACTGGCTCATCTCTGCCGGACGCATCGACCTGGCCAATGGCCAGGCCAGCGCGCACAATGCGCTGTTTCGCATTCTCAATGTGCCCATCATCTATCTGCCCTACGTTACGCACCCGGCGCTCTCCTCGGACCGGCAATCGGGCTTTCTCATCCCGGTCTACTCCCAGTCCTCCACCAAGGGCACAGTCATTGGCGAGCAAGCTTACCTGGTTCTGAATCGCAGCACAGACCTGACCGTGGGGACGGAGTTCTTCTCCCGCCGCGGCTGGGCGCCCAGCGGGGAATTGCGCTACCGCGGCCACGGCTTCGACTTCGCCGACCTCCGCTTCACCGCACTGTTCGACCGCGGCATCACCCTGGGCAAAATCTTCCAGAACCAGGGCGGCCAGGACATCCTGCTGAATGGACGCTACAGCTTCGGCCAGCACACGCGGTTAGTGGCGAATGCCGAATACCTCAGCTCCATCGTCTACCGCGAGGCCTTTGCCGAGAGCTTCTCCCAGGCCACGGCCTCGCAGGTGAACTCGAACATCTATTTGACACACAACGACCGCGGCTTCTCCCAGACAGCCAGCTTCGCGCGCTACATCAACTACGCACAGGTACAGCCCTTCGTGCGCGATGTCGTCATCGCCCATTTGCCTTCGATCGCAGCAGAGTCAGTTGAGCATCCGCTCGCAGGCACGCCGCTGGTGTGGAGCGTGGAGGCCAGCGCCGCCGGGTTGAACCGGCATGAGCCCGGCTTCCGCACCGCGCAGGAGGTGGGCCGCTTCGATGCGCATCCCGTGCTCTCGCTCCCGCTCCACCTGGGCGGGTTGAGCGTGCGGCCTTCAGTCGGTGTGCGCGACACCTTCTACTCCAAGAGTCAGGCGCCACGCTTCAACCTGGATCCGGCGACCAACTCCTTCGTGCCGGTCTATCGCTCTGCCAGCCTGAACCGCAAGGATGTGGAGGCCAGCCTGGAGCTGCGTGCGCCAGTAGCGGAACGCGACTTCTCGCCCGGATGGCTGGCGCACTTCGATCGCGCCATGCGCCACACCATTGAACCGGAGGCGCGTTACAGTTTCGTCTCCGGCATCGGAAACTTCCGCAATATCCTGCGCTTCGACCCCACCGAGCTGGCCAGCGACACCAATGAGGTGGAGTACTCCGTCACCCAGCGCTTTTACCTGAAGCGCCTTCACCCCGCGCCCTGCGGCAACGCGGTCGATCCAGCCCCGACCAATGGCCGCGTCTACCTGCCAGTGGACTACCGCGACTGCAGCAGTTCGGACACCACCGAGTCACTTACCTGGACGCTGGCGCAGAAACACTTCTTCAACCGGAACTTCGGAGGCGCAGTCTTCAACAACCGGCGCAATGTGCTGCTGACCACGCTTGACCTGACCGGCATCTCGTTTCTAGAAGCCCCCCGGGACTACTCCCCCCTGATCTCGCGGCTGCAGTTGCGCACCAATCATCTCGTCGATCTCGGCTGGGACGTGGACTACGATCCGCTGGGCGGCCGCATTAGCGGCAGCAATGTCTACGGCAATCTGCGCCATGGCAATGCCTTTGCGTCGATCAGCCATGCGCGGCTCGACGCACTGAATGCCGTTACGCGGCCGGCCGCTGTCACCAATTACGACCAACTGCGCGCGACTTTGGGCTACGGCTCTGCCATCAAGCCCGGTCTGAGCGGCGCACTCAATGTCGGCTACGACCTGAACCGCGTGGAGCTGCAGTACGGCGGCGTCCAGGCCAGCTACAACTGGAACTGCTGCGGCGTCACCATCGAATACCGCCGCCTCGCTCTGGGCTCGGTGCGCAATGAGAACTACGAGAGTTTCAACTTCACCCTGGCCGGCATCGGCACGGCGGGCAATATCAACCGCTCGCAGCTGATCTATTAGGTGTCCGGCCATCCGCTGGCACCCGCCGGATTCGTGCCGTCCGCAGCCGTCCTGCGATAATCAGGTGGTAGCGTTTTGCTGGGAAAGGCTGGTCTCCACTGTTGCGTCATCGATTAGTAGTCTTGTGCGCCTTCGCGGCTCTTACCGCATTTGGTTGCCGGGCGCAGAGCCCGCCCACCTCCTCGGTCGACCGCCGCATTGAGGTGCTGGTCCGCTCGCAGTTCAACGTGCCCTCGGACTACGACGTCAGCTTCGGTGGCAGGACCAAGAGCGATGTGCCGGGCTATGAGAACCTGCCCGTCACCTTCTCCCACAGCGGGAAGCAGACCACGGTGGTCTTCCTGATCTCCACAGACGGCAACACGCTGGCGCGCCTGGAGAAGTTCGACATCAGCAAGAATCCGCAGTCCATCTACTCGCTGGACAAGCGGCCGGTGCGCGGCAATACCAATGCCAAGGTCACGGTGGTCAACTATGACGACCTGGAGTGCCCCTATTGCGCCCGCATGCACGAGGCGCTGTTTCCCACCACGCTCGACCACTACAAGGGCCTGGTTCGCTTCGTATACAAGGATTACCCGCTGATCCAGATCCATCCCTGGGCCATGCACGCCTCCGTAGATGCCAATTGCCTGGCCGACCAGAACAGCACTGCCTACTGGGATTACGTGGACTACGCGCACAGCCACGGCCATGAGATCAATGGCAGTGGAGAGGATGCTGCAAAGTCGTTCGCCGTCCTGGACCAGGCCGCGCGCGACGCGGGCAAGCGGGCCGCCGTGAACGATACCAAGCTGAGCGCCTGCATCGCCAAGCAGGATGAAACGGCCATCCGCGCCTCGCTGAAAGAGGGTGAGAAACTCGGCATCGAGGGTACCCCGCAGGTATTCGTCGATGGAGAGCGCATCGCCCCCGGGGCGCGCCCTGCGACAGACATCTGGGACGCAATCGACCGCGCGCTGAAGGCTGAGGGCGTTACCCCGCCCGAGCGAAAAGCAGCCGCACCCGCTACCGCCGCTCCGCCCCAACCGTCCAATGCCACGCCACCCCCCGGGCCAGCCGGCACACAGTAGACTGTACTTCCAGCGTCAGGCTCGTAGAGGCCTGCGTTGGGACATCCTGCAGCAGCCTGCAGATCAGGGCTCACCATTCGCGTGGGAGGCACGCGCAAGAAGCTTTCTGAGCCTGCGCCGCGGTTCCACCGCGCGCAGGCGAGTTGCGCTCCAACGTGGAGCGCCCTCCGAAGGAGACCGAGTGCCGTACGTCGCCGAACCTGAAATTGAAATTGCACCGCCGCTTGCATCGCCCTCTCTATCCCGCCGTTGGGCCGCGCTCTCTGCCGGGTTTTTGCTTTCTCTATCGCTTGCAATGACTTCGCTCGGGCTACTCTTGCTCGCTTTGGGCGGCTGCACCCGCCCCCATCAGGCCGGCGTGGTGGCCACAGTGAATAGCCAGCCCATCCAGCGCTCGCTGATGGAGCGCTACTACCATGACTCGCTGGGCGAGAATAAGCATGAGCCGCCACCGGTGCAGGTCCAGATCACGCACCTGGAAATCCTGCGTCAGCTTATCGACGATGAGATGAAGCAGCAGCGCGCCGCCAAGCTGAACCTGGTCGCCACCGACGAAGAGGTAGAGGCGAAGCTCGCCGAACTGAAGGCGCCCTTCACCCAGGAGGAGTTTGACCGCCAACTGAAGGCGAAGACTCTTACGCTGGACGAGCTGAAGCGCCAGATTCGCCGCAGCCTGACCACCGAGAAGCTGATGAACAAGGAGATCAACTCCAAGATCAACATCACTGACGCCGACATCGCGCTGTACTACAACCAGAACAAAACAGACTTCAACCTGGTGGAGCCGCACTACCACCTGGCCACGATTGTCGTCACCTCCACGCCCTCGCAGCAGCCCGGCAATCTGCAGAACAATAAGGCTTCCAACGACAGCGAAGCGAGGAAGAAGATCGAAGCCCTGCACAATCGCCTGGAGAGCGGAGAAGATTTCGGCGCGCTCGCGGCAAACTTCAGCGAGCAGACCTCCACCGCCAGCAGCGGCGGCGACATGGGCTCCATCCCGGAGTCGCAACTGCGCCAGGACAGCACCGTCTTTGCCGCGGTCGGCGCGCTGAAGCCGGGGCAGATCACCAGTGTGCTGCCTGTACTGGATCAGAATCGCAAGCCAGCCGGCTATGCCATCTACAAGCTCATCACCAAGGAAGTCGCCGGCCAGCGGGAGTTGAACGACCCACGCGTGCAGCAGTTCATCCGCTCGAACCTGAGGGACGCCCGCTCCCAACTGCTGCGCAATGCCTATTCGGAGATGCTGCGCGATCAGGCGCGGGTCGAGAACTACTACGCAGAGGAAATCTTCAAGAACGGCGCCCAATAACGCTGCACTCACCCTACCTAGCAGCGAACAGCGCCTTGGGCAGCATCGCGTGCACCCCCACCTTGGTGTCCACCAGTTGCGTAATATCCAGGTCCACTGCCACGCTGGGAACTGATACGCCTCATCCCGCGTCAGGTGCTTGTCTGCCACCAGGAAGTCGATCATGTTGCGGATTGCCATCCCCATGTGCACACGCCGCTCGCTTGCTACACTGAGGCGCACTTTTTCAATTGCTTGAGGAGACTCTCTGCACATGCCCCGATCGGCCTGCCTGCTCGCGATAACTGTTGGCGTAACCCTCTCCGCTGCTGCACAGACCGCCCCTGCGCCGGCTCCGCAAGCGACTGCACTGCGCACCCTGGTTCGCGCTGCTCACCTGGTGGACGTACGCGCCGGCCGGGTGCTGGATGGGCAGACGGTGGTGGTCAGCGGGGACCGCATCGTCGCCGTTCAGGCCAGCTCCGCGGTGCAGTCGCAGCCTGGCGACATCGTCATCGATCTCGGCGATGCCACGCTTGTTCCTGGCTTCATCGATGTGCACACGCACCTGACCGATGACACCAACTTCGATCCCTACCATGAGCTCTCGACCTCCGTGGCAAAGTCGGCGCTGATCGGCGCGCGTAATGCGAAGGTCACCCTTGAGGCCGGTTTTACTGCCGTACGCAACGTCGGCGCGGCAGGCTACGCGGACGTGGATCTGCGTGACGCGATCAATGAGGGCCTGATCCCCGGCCCCCACATGCAGGTCAGTGGGCCGCCACTGGGCATTACCGGCGGCCACATGGACAACAACCTGCTGCCGCACTCCTATCACGATGTGGGCGAGGGCGTGGCCGACGGCGTCGCAGGCGTCCAGCACCAGGTGCGGGAGAACATCAAGTACGGGGCGGACCTGATCAAGATCGGCGCAACTGGCGGCGTCCTGTCGAAGGGTGACGACCCGCAGGCAAGCCAATACACGCTCGAAGAGATGCAGGCTATCGTTGCCGATGCGCATCGGCTGGGCCGCAAAGTCGCCGCGCATGCCCATGGCGCGCAGGGCATCCTGTGGGCCAGCCAGGCCGGCGTCGACTCCATCGAACACGGCACTTACATCGACGATGACGACATCAAGATGATGAAGGAGCACGGCACCTACTTTGTGCCGACTGCATATCTCATCGACTGGGTGCAGCAGTACGGACACCTGCCCGCCCTCTACTCGCAGAAGATGCACGACGTGAGCGCCGTCGAAAAGATCAACGCAAAGCATGCCATCGCCGCGGGGGTGAAAGTTGCCTTGGGGACCGATGCCGCCGTCTATCCGCATGGGCTGAATGCGCACGAGTTTGAGGTATACGTGCGCGACTTCGGCATGTCGCCGATCGAGTCGCTGCGTGCCGGCACCGTGCATGCAGCAGACCTGATGGGCTGGAGCGACAAGGCGGGAGCGCTCGAGGCCGGGAAGTGGGCTGATGTGGTCGCCGTGCCCGCCGATCCACTGAAGGACATCACTACCCTGCAGCACGTGGTCTTCGTGATGAAAGGCGGACAGGTCTATCGCAACGACCAGGCGCGGCAGCACTGAGCAGGCGTACGGCATTTACGATGGTGCGCATGGTTCGTTACGGTATCCTCGGCTTCGGTCATCACGGCGAGCGGCGGCTCGCACCAGCCTTCGTCGATGCGCAACACTCGCAGCTGGTTGGTCTCTGGCGACGCGATGCAGCCAAGGCTCAGGCGGACGCAAAACGTCACAGTCTAGAGCACGTATTTGCTACCCCTGAGGAGCTGTGCGCGTCACCTGGGATCGACGCGGTCTTCGTAGCCAGTCCTGACGCACTGCACTGCGAACACACGCTGCTCGCGCTGCGCCATGGCAAGGCAGTGCTGTGTGAAAAGCCGCTGGCCATGAACGCTGCCGAGGCGGAGCGCATGGTGGCCGCGGCGCGTTCGGCAGGACGGGCCTTTGGTGTGGCGCAGAACTTCCGCTACAACAGCTCGGTCCAGCGGATGCGCACCATGGTGGCAGAGGGCCGCATTGGCGCACCCATCTTTGCCTCCGCGCATTTTTGCTTCCTCAGCGAAGAAAGTCCGCGCGCATGGATCGACAACAGCAACATGGCCTGCGGCGGTCCCATTGGCGATGTCGGCATCCACGCCATCGACGCACTGCGCTTTGTACTTGAGCAGGACGTCGTTGCCGTCAGCACGCTGGCGCGGCCATACGATGTGCATCGCCACCCAGATGGCCAACAGATGGAAGGCACCGCGGCGCTCTCGCTGGAAATGAGCGGCGGCACGCTGGCCAGCATACAGGTCAGCTTCCGCGCCTTGTATCGCACCTTCGTCGACATCACCGGCGTCACCGGAGTGCTGACGGCGGAGAGTGGCTTCACCGTCGACCGGCCCGTCACCGTCGTTCATCATGCTGGCGGCACAGTGGTGGCCACTGAAGAGATCTCGAATGCCGATGCATACAGCCGCATGCTCGATGCATTCTCTGCTGCGGTGGAAGGCACCGGCAGCTTTGCCGCCACTGGCGAGGATGGTGTGCACAACCAGCGCGTGCTCGATGCAGCCTTCCGCAGCTGGCACAGCGAACGCCACGAACGCGTGGCCTGAAGCAAAGACAGGATGAGTGTTAAAGCAATTCTCCTGATGCTGTCAGCCAGGAAGAGTATCTCGGCGCGGCCTTTCAAAGAAAGGCCACAGGAGCAGCCGCTGGACGGTCTACACCTACAGGAGAATTGCTTTAGAGGGAAATGAGTCCGCAGTTATCCTGCTCGTGCTTTTGAAGCAAGTTTGCATCCTGTGGCCAACCCGCTCATCTACTCGGTGTAGGTTCGATTGTCCTCGAACAGATCAAAGAGGCAATCGCTAGCGAAGGAGATGGACATGAGCAAGCTTGCCGGAAAGATAGCAGTGGTGACGGGGGCCTCAAAGGGTATTGGAGCATCGATCGCGGAGCATCTCGCGAAGGACGGCGCATCCGTGGTGGTGAACTATTCCAGCAGCCAGAAGGGCGCCGATGCAGTCGTGGAGCGCATCACCAAGGCTGGCGGTAAGGCCATCGCCGTGCAGGCCGATGTATCGAAGGAAGCCGATGCGGTTCGTCTCTTCGCAGAGACGAAGAAGGCATACGGCAAGCTGGACATCCTCATTAACAATGCGGGCGTTTATGAAATGCTGCCGCTCGAGGCGACCACGCCGGATCACTTCCACAAGCAATTCGATGTGAACGTACTGGGTCTCCTCCTGGCGACGCGCGAGGCAGCGAAGCTGATGGGCGAAGGCAGCACCATCCTGAATATCAGCTCCATCGTGGGCCGCACCGCTTCTCCAGGTGGCTCGGTCTACAGCGCCACCAAGGCTGCCGTAGACTCGCTTACCGACTCGTTGTCGCGCGAACTGGGCCCGCGCAAGATTCGCGTCAACTCCCTGAACCCCGGCCTGATTGTGACGGAGGGCGTGCAGTCTGCAGGCTACATGGAGAATGGTTTCTCCCAGCAGGTGGAAGCGGGAACACCCTTTGGCCGCCTGGGCAAGCCCGACGATATCGCCCGCGCTGCGGTCTTCTTCGCCTCGGACGACTCGGCCTGGGTCACCGGGCAGACACTGGTAGCCTCGGGCGGGGCCCGCGTCTAACCGCAATCTAAATGGCTGTGGCAGGAGGCTGGTATCTCAACAGCCTCCGTGTCCTACTCGAGCACGGCCAGAACCTGCCCTGACGTAACGGTGTCTCCCGCCGCGACGCGGATCTCGACGACACATCCAGCCCGTGCGGCCTTAAGCTCATTCTGCATCTTCATCGCCTCGATGACCACGATGCCCTGCTGCGCCTCAACCATCTCTCCCTGTGCCACCAGCACGCGCGCCACGCGTCCAGGCATAGAGGCTTTCACGTGCGTGGCACCGTTGCCTACGCTGTCGGCCCGGCGCTGCGCGCGCAAAGACCGCGGATCCATCACGCCAACGCGATACATGCTGCCCCTTACCGCAATGGCTTGCTCCTCGCCGACACTCATCAGAACGCAGCGATAGGCGCGCCCTTCCATCAGCAGCGACAGAATGCCGGGCGCAACCTCGTGAGCATCCACCGGCACCACTCGTCCCTCGAAATGCGCGACGAGTGCCCCGCTGGTGCTATCGCGGTGGAGTGCAGCACGGCGGGCCACGCCATCGATCTCGACCTCCAGCATGATCCCGGATGGAGCTTTGATAGCCTCGTGTATATCCTTCTCGACTGGCTCTCTCACCCGCGCATCCCCTCCAGCCGGGCCTGCTGCTGCCACGCCGTCTGCGTCGCCGGAGCCTTGGCCGTGGGGGCCTGCGGGCCGAACAACATGGCGGCAATCACAGCGGCATCCTGCACGGCATCCTTCTCTGGATTGCCGCTTGTGGCTGCTACCGAACTAGCCGGTTGCGCCAGCAGACGATCCAGGTAGCCTGTATCGATACGCGCGGCGCGGAAGTCTTCATCAGCAAGAATGCGGCGCAGCAGTTGCAGGTTGGTGCGAATGCCGCCGATCACGTACTCGTCCAGCGCACACCCCAGCCGCTCGATTGCCGTCGCGCGATCAGGCGCAAAGGCAATCAGCTTTGAGAGCATCGGGTCGTAGTCGGTCGGCACCTCCCAGCCCTCGTACACGCCCTCATCTTCGCGGATGCCCGGACCGCCGGGACGCGCCAGCCGCGTGATGCGGCCGGGCGATGGCAGAAAGCCCGTCTCTGGGTCTTCGGCGTAGATGCGGACCTCAATGGCGTGGCCACGCAACT
Source organism: Terriglobales bacterium (assembly GCA_038231235.1). Classification (GTDB taxonomy): domain Bacteria; phylum Acidobacteriota; class Terriglobia; order Terriglobales; family Acidobacteriaceae; genus KBS-83. The sequence goes on along the minus strand of JBBRLT010000011.1, from coordinate 38,016 downwards.
GCACCTGCTGCTGCGTGAACGGCAGCGGCTTGCCCTCCGCGACGGCTATCTGCAGATGCACCAGGTCCAGCCCAGTCACCATCTCGGTCACAGCGTGCTCCACCTGCAGCCGGGTGTTCATCTCCAGGAAGTAGAAATTCTGCGCCTCGTCGAGCAGGAACTCGACCGTACCCGCATTGGTATAGCCAGACTCAAGCGCGAGACGGCACGCCGCCTCGCCCATGCGCTGGCGGAGTTCTTCACCCACCACCGCGGAGGGCGCCTCCTCGATTACTTTTTGATGTCGCCGTTGTACCGAACACTCCCGCTCGCCCAGATATACGGCGTGGCCGTGCTGGTCCGCCAGCACCTGGATCTCGATGTGCTGGGGCCGCTCGATCAGCTTCTCCAGGTACACTTCGCCGGAACCGAAGGCCCGCAGTGCCTCATCGCTGGCGGCGACAAATGCCGAAGGCAGCTCTGCCGCGCGATGGATCGCCCGCATGCCTTTCCCGCCGCCGCCTGCTGCAGCCTTCAGCATGACGGGGTATCCGATCTCCGCGGCCACTGCGAGCGCCTCCTCCGCGGAGGCGAGCCCACGCACCGAACCCGGCGTGCGCGGCATGTTGGCGCGGTCCGCGGCAGCGCGGGCACGCGTCTTCGAGCCCAATGCGCGCATCGCCTCTGCCGGTGGGCCGATGAAGGTGATGCCGGCCTTGAAGCAGGCCTCGGCGAAGTCGGCATTCTCCGACAGAAAGCCGTATCCGGGATGTATCGCATCCGCGCCGCAGGCCTGCGCAATCTCCAGAATCCGCTCGCCGCGCAGATAGGATTCAACCGAAGGCGCAGGACCAAGCCGGTAGGCCTCATCGGCATGCAGCACATGCAGCGCACCGCGGTCTGCGTCGGAGTACACCGCCACTGGCGAGATACCCAGTTCACGGCACGCCCGCAGCAGGCGCAGCGCAATCTCGCCACGGTTAGCAATCAGTATCTTGCGAAGGGAAGCCACCAGAGAGGGATTCTAAAGCAATCCTCCTGTAGGTGTAGACCGTCCAGCGGCCGCTCCTGTGGCCTTTCTTTGAGGAAAGGCCACGCCGAGATGTCTTCCTGGGCTCACAGCATCAGGACAATTGCTTTAGAGCATTTCGAACGACTGGATGGGGACACGGCGCGAAGGGGCCAAGCTCATCTCACGGATGCGCAAACAGAGGAGAAGACGAGAAGAGGAGCCTCCATGTCGGGAGGCTCCTCTCGTCTTTCTATGTCGCAGTTATTTCGATGTGCTGACGCCAGCCGGCGCAGCCTGGTTTGCCTTCTGCTCGTTCGCCTTGCGGGCACCCAGAGCCTTCTGCGTCCAGTCCTGTGCCTGTTGCAGATCCGCCTTGCGAGCAGCGTCGTTGCCGCACTCGATCTCGGCCTTGCGACGATAGGCCAGGTTGATATACGCCATGGCCTCCTCGTAAGAGGGACGCAGATCAATGGCTTTGTGCAGCATCTGGACCGCTTCATCCACCAGCGGTGTATTGAGCGTCGAAAGCTTCTGGCAGGCGGCCTTGGAGATGCCGGGATTGCCATCGCCCTTGTCGTTGAGACCCGCCGCGGAGAGCGTATCCAGCGCATTCTTCCTGGACTTGCCCCAATCGATCACCCCGATGGTGTAGTAGGCCTCAGGATCCTTCGGATCGACCGCGATCACCTTGCCCTGCCACTCCTTCGCGTCATCGCCCTTGTTCATGCCGAAGTAGATCGAGGCGATGCCCTTGATGGCGGTGACGTTGTTCGGATCGATGCGCAGTGCGTCCTTATAGGCAGCAATCGCATTGTTAGCGAGCTTTTGATTGGCAGGCGTGTCGGAGTTCGGCACAACCTGCTGAGCATAGGCGGTGGCGAGATAGAGATGCGTCATCTGCAGCGAGGGGTCGAGACTGACCGCTTGCTGAAAGTGCTCGATGGCCTCTTCATACTTCGCGTTCTTATACGCCTGGACTCCCTTGTTTAGCTGATCGCGCGCCTGGAGTTTGCTGCAACCGGTGGTGGCGAGGAGCATCGACAGGCTGGCAACTGCCGGCATCCACACTCTTGCAATACGGTTCATTCTGCTTACTCTCTCCTTGAATGGGTGCCAGACCGCGGCGCAGTGGGTCCGTTTACTGGGCAGCGAAGGCAAAGTTCTCCGCGCAGTGATTGTAATTGTTTTCGCCTTCCCTGCAAGTGCAGCCAAGAATAGATCGCGGCCCCTGGGGAAGAGGCCGCGACCGTGATGCGTTCCGGGAACTACTGCCCGGCTTCAATCTTCGGCGTGATCAGGCCGACGTGCTCCACTCCAGCGCCCTTGGCAATGTCGATTCCGTTGGCGATCGGCCCGAAGTCCAGGTCCTTGTCGCCCTTGATGAACATCACCTTGGTGGCCCGGGCTGCGAAGATCGACTGCAGCTTGCCGGCGATCTCATTCTTCTCGACCGCGGTCTCGTTGATCTTGTAGGAAGGCTGACCAGTGGTGGTGTGCTGGATCTGCAGCACAATCGCCGTATCGTTGTCTTTCGGCGCCTTGCTGTCCTTCGGCGGCTGCGGCACCAGCGCATCCAGGCCCTTGGGCGAGATCGGCGTGATGGCCATGAAGATGATCAACAGAACCAGGAGAATGTCGATCATTGGCGTTACGTTGATGTCGGAGGAGAGACCACTGCTGTTGCCAGAAGACATTGACATGAGAGATTCCTCGTTTCGTTAAGCCCCACCGGTGGCGGGGAGCCTCTTCCAATGGATGTTACTGCATGCCACCGACAACGGTGTTGTTGGGCTGCTCCGTCAGGATGCCCAGTTGGTCGACACCGGCGGTGCGGATATTGTCGATTGCCTCCATGACCACGCCGTAGTTGGAGCGGGCGTCGGCGCGCATGTAGACCTCTTTATTGGTCTTGTTGGCAAGCAGATCGGTGACCTTGGGGCCAAGATCGGCTGGGGATAACTGGTTCGCGCCCAGGTAGACCCTGCCATCGCGGGTGACGGCGACGACCACGGAGTCTTCCTTCTCGGCGTCGGGCATCGGTGTCGCGTCAATGCTCTTAGCCAGATCGACGTTGACTTTGTTCTGCACCATCGGCGTGATGACCATGAAGATGATCAGCAGCACCAGCATCACGTCCACCATGGGGGTGACGTTGATGTTGGAGTTGACTTTGGCGCCTTCGTTACGTGTGGCGAGTGCCATGTGCGTTGCTCCCTGAGCTGGGCCGGACGGATTACATCCTGCCATATCCGGTCATGCGTGCTGCGCGGTGCGCACTGAAGGAGGGTGGCGGAGCCATCAAGACTCCGCCACTTCGATTCACGCGCGGTGTTCCAGGCAGAGCACCTTAGCGGCGCTGATTCTGCTTGATGAAGTAGTCGATCAGTTCGCTCGAAGAGTTGTCCATCTCCACGTCGAAGGCCTCAACCTTGTTGGTGAAGTAGTTGAACAACATCACGGCCGGGATGGCGACCAGCAGGCCGAACGCGGTGGTGACCAGCGCCTCGGAAATACCACCGGCGATGGCGCCAATACCGGCCGTCTTCTGGGTAGCGATCTGCTGAAAGGCGTTCAAGATACCGATAACCGTGCCAAACAGGCCGATAAAGGGCGCCGTCGAGCCGATAGTTGCCAGCCCGCCCAGGCCGCGCTTCAGCTTGGCATGAACGATGGCTTCCGCACGCTCCAGTGCGCGCTTGCTGGACTCGATCTGATCTTCGGTGATTGCCCCGCCCGCACCGTAGCTGCGGAACTCCTGCAGGCCAGCAGTGACCACTTCGGCCAGGTGCGACTTCTTGTTGCGGTCGGCTACCTTGACCGCCTCTTCCAGCTTGCCCTCGCGCAGCGCGCCGGCAACCTTGGGAGCGAAGTCGCGCGACTGCTTGCGGGCAGCGCTGAAGTAAAGGGCGCGGTCGATGATCACAGCGAGCGACCAGATCGACATGATGAAGAGGACAACGACGACGGCCCGTGCCATCCAGCTCATCTTTGCCCACATTTCGGGGAAGGTGAAGCCGACGGTCGGCTGGTCCTGGAAGAATCCCAGGGCCGAGATATGCGGAATTACGTGAGTGAGCTGAGCGAGAATCACTGAATCTTTCCTCCTGGTTTGGTGCGAATCCTGATATTACGAATACTGAAACAAATCGTCATACGAACTTATTGAAACTACGCGGGGTGTTGCAAAACACCCCGATGCTACCACCGGCCTCTTCCAGGCAGAAATGACCCGAAGAGGCCAGCCGAAGTTTGCATCCCGCAGTGGCGGCGAGACCCTTTACAGAAACCAGCGTCGGCGATCAGCCGCCGAGGTTGAACACAACATTGACCGTAGTCTCGACCTCGACCGGTTCGCCGTTGAGCGCGTATGGTTTGTAGCGCCAGCCCCTCACTGCCTCGAGTGCCGACTGCTGCAGCATGGGCGGTCCACTGATCACGCGAATATTCTCAATAGTGCCGCTCTTGGAGATCGTCGCCTGGAGCACCACCGTACCAGAGATACGCGCCGCCCGCGCAATGGGCGGGTAGGTCGGATTTGTACCAGAGATTTTGTTGCCCGCCGCCACACCAGAGGAGATAGCGACCTTCTTGGGCGCTGCTGCCTTCACGACGGGCGCCGTGCCGACGCCGCCCAGGATGCCGCCAATGGCGCCGCCCGCGGAACCGCCAGCCATGCCTTCCATGCCAGCGACGCCAGCATTGGTCGGGGGCGGCGGCTCTTCCTTGACTATCTTCACTTCGTGAGGAATCTTGCTCGGCGCCTGGAATGGGTCAACCGTCTGCACTTTGACCTTAGGCGGCGTGGGCGCGGCAGCCGGCGGCGGTGGCGGCGGCGGCGGCGGTGGCGGCGGAGCGGTCAGCAATGTAGCCATCATCTGCCGCGGCAGCGCCTCGGGATGGAGCAGCGGCCACAGGATCAGGCCGATGAGAATGGAACTGTTCACGACGAAGGCGAGGATGGAAAACCATTTGCTCTTCGTCTTGATCTTGCCGCCTGATTCCATCAGGGAATCTTCAAACATGGCCATACCTCGGGAACAGACGTGCTAGACACCAATTCCACCACTCAGACTCCCCTGCGTAAGCCCCTCGGTCAAGCGAGGAGCCAGATTGCGACGCTAGGGGCCGCCACTGGGCAGCGGAGATCAGGAGGTCTGCGACTTCCTTGCTATAGACACCGGCGGTAGATTGCTTTGTTCCCGGAATATTCAAAATAAATTGGCGGAGTCGTTGTTGCACAGTGATGGGTGCAGGGCTGCATGTAGGGGGCTAGTCGCTTCCGATTTCAGGCTCGCGCCCGCTTGCCCGCTGGCAATGCGGCCGACCGCTCATGCCCGGCCCGCCACTGCTGCCACGCCACCAGCATCGGCGCGGCCACCGCAATCGACGAGTAGGTACCGATCAGGATGCCGATCACCAGCGCGAAGGAGAAGCCGTGCAGCACCTCGCCGCCAAACAGATAGAGCGACAGCACAGTGAGGAAGGTCAGCCCGGAGGTCAGCACGGTTCGGCTCAGCGTCTGATTGATGCTGCGGTTCACTAGCTCGGCAAGCGGTTCGCGCCGGCTGAGCCGTAGATTCTCGCGGATCCGGTCGAAGACCACGATAGTGTCGTTCATGGAGTAGCCGACCAGCGTCAGGATAGCGGCAATCACGGTAAGCGTGATCTCCTGGTTGCTGAGGGAGAAGGCCCCTATAGTGATCAGCGTGTCATGGAATACAGCGACCACGGCCGCGACTCCGTAGATCAACTCAAAGCGCACCCAGAGATAGATCAGCATTCCCAGCAGCGAGTAAAGCGTGGCCAGCAAGGCCTGTTTGCGTAACTGCTGTCCCACCTGCGGCCCGACGATCTCTACATTAAAGACAGTGAACCCGGAGAGGTAGGTGCTCTGCTCCAGCGTGGAGACAACTGCCGGATCGGCGATGCCCTTCAGGTAAGCGAAGTTTGTGATCAGGCCGCCATGCTGCTTGTCGCGATAGTCCAGGATGGCGGCGGCCTGCTGCGCATACTTTGGCTGAGCGGCATCTGCCCCGGCGGGACCGGCAGCCAGGTGCTCCGGGTCCTTCTGCACCAGGAAATCGGTCAACGCGCCGCGACCCACGTTATCGAGGTCCAGCTTGCCTGCACTGCTCGCCCCCGTTGCCGAGTAGTGATCTTCCAGCGCCTTCACGATAGTGGTGCGCCCCGCCTCCAGGTTTGTCTCCAGGGTCTGCTTCTCTGGCAGCGAGACGATCACCTGATTGTTCGACGCAGGACCGAAGGCCTGAATGCGACTGTCGTGAATGCCAGCGCCATCGACCGCGCTGCGAATGCGATCCGTCGAAGGCGCCGCATCGAACTTCACATAGACCAGCGTGCCGCCCTTGAAGTCAACGCCCAGCGGGATGCCGTGCCAGAAGAAAATCGACAGCAGTCCGGCTACGCTGAAGATGAGGGAGAAGCCGAGGAAGTACCACTTCTTCCCCAACCAGTCGATCTGTACATCGCGAAACAGTTCCACGTGAGCTCCGTTTTCATCCGCTCTGCGCGCACGCGGCACTCTCGTACCGGCACGCAGGTGTGCGCTCTTACTTCTTGCGAAGATCCTTGATAATGGTGCGCTCCACCGCCATCGCGGTAAAGACGAAGAGTGCGCCTGCAAACAATCCCATGCCCACGCCGCGCATAGCTGCGCCCAGTGTCAGTTCCTGTTGTGCCATCAGATGGAAAGCGCCTCCCCGCGCTGCTTGCGGTTCAGAATCGTGTCAAAGATGGCGCGCGATACAAAGACCGCCGTGAACAGGTTGGCGAGCAGACCAAAGGTCAGCGTTACCGCAAATCCACGTACCGGGCCGGTGCCGAACAGGAACAGGATCGCCGCCGACACGATGGTGGTGACGTGGGTATCGATGATGGTCGTCAAGGCATGAGTAAACCCCTGGTCCACAGAGGCCGCAGCCGACTTGCCCGCGCGCATCTCTTCGCGAATACGTTCGAAGATCAGTACATTCGAGTCCACCCCCATACCGATGGTGAGGATGACGCCGGCAATGCCGGGCAAGGTCAGGGTGGAGCCAGTAAAGCCCATGAAGCCGAGCAGGATCACCAGGTTCAGGAACAATGCGAGATCCGCATTGATGCCGGCGCCCCGATAGTACAGCAGCATGAAGGCCATCACGGCCAGCATGCCGACGGTCGAGGCCAGCACGCCCTTGCGAATGGAGTCCGCGCCCAGCGAGGGGCCGACTGTGCGCTCTTCCAGGTAGCGGATGGAGGCGGGCAGCGCGCCGGTGCGCAGCATCAGAGAAAGGTTCTGCGCCTTCTCCTTGCCCAGGCCCATGATGCGGCCAGAGTCGCGAATCGCCTGCTGGATATTCGCAACCTCCTGCACGCGGTTGTCCAGTACTACGGCCAACTGCTTACCGATATTGCTGCTGGTGAACTGGTAGAAGCGGTCACCGGCTGCGCGGGTCAGGATGAAGGTAGCCTGCGGCCGCTGGTTCTCATCCACTCCTGGCTCCGCATCGCGGAAGTCGGAGCCGGAGACCACGGCCAGCCGTTGCAGCAGGTAGTACTGCCCCTGTTCGCGCTCATCCGTGCCGCCATACTGCATCAGCTTCTGGTCCGGCGGAATCTGTCCGCCATTGGCCTGCAGGGCTGCCGCCTGGTCGGCAAAGGGACCGCCGGTTACTTGGTGAATCTCCAGGCGCGCCGTCGACTGAATAATGTCACGCACCCGGCCTGGATCATCCACGCCGGGCAGCTCGACCAGGATCTGGTTCTTGCCCAGTCCGTACTCCTGGATGGTTGGCTCGCTCACGCCCAGCGTGTCGATGCGGGTGCGGATGGTCTCAATCGCCTGCTGCAGCGCGCGCTTTTCGATGTCCTGCTGCTGCTGCTGCTTCAGCGTGACGGTAAAGGAGCCCTCGCTGCCAGAGTTGATGGCATACTGCTGGCCATACTTGGTGTCGAGCAGGTTGCGCAGGTCGCTGGACTTGTCCGCCGGCGCGCCCTGGATCTGGATAGTCTGCGGCTGGTCCGTAGCATTCGGCTTCAATACTGAGCCGACCGTGATGCCGGCCGCCTGCAGATCGCTCTGCAGCCTCGCCTGGGCATTGTCCGTCTCCGCGCCCACCGCCTCTTCCACGATCACCTGCAGCACAAGGTGGGTGCCGCCGCTCAGGTCCAGGCCGAGCTTGATCCGGTTGGACAGCGCGTCGCGCCAGGCCTTGCCGCTGATGCCATGGGGGATGCCGACGATCCCGTAGCAGAACACCAGGACGATAGCGATGATTGCAATGGCTTTGCCACTTAGATTCTTGCGCATGGGGATGAACTCTTGCCTCCGGCAGCGGCGCTCGAACAAGCACCGGCAGCCAGGTCTACTTGGCTACCTCGGGCTCGTTGGTGGTGACAGCAGCGATGGCGGACTTGACGATCTCTACCTTAATGCCATCGGGCGGAAGCTTGAGCTGGATCGCGTCATCGCGTAGCGCCACGATGGTCCCGCGCATGCCGCCGGTGGTGGTGATCTTGTCGCCGATCTTCAGGCCGTCCAGCATCTGCGTCCACTGCTTCTGCTTCTTCTGGTTGGGCCGGAACAGCATCAGGTAGAAGACGCCGACCATAAGGATCGCGGGGAGAAAGGCGGAATATCCCTGTGGGAAGCCAACCAGGTAAAGAGCGAGATGAGCGAACACTATGTCCTTCTTCCGTCGGTGTGCTCCCCACCCGCACCGCCGGTTCTGGAGGCTGGCGCGGTGGCTGCAGCTTCAGTGCGGAAGGCACAGGCGAGGAGCGGAATCTGCGTAGGCAATTCGGGCAGGAGTCAGATGGCTACACGGCCTGTACTATCACCCATCCCGCCAGCCCAAGGCGCTATCCACGGTGCGCGTATTCAGGCACACAGATTGGCAGAATACCTAAGCAACCAGCATCATGGACGCTGCCCTTTGTGTCAAGGGACGGGCAGTCCCGCAATCGCATCGTGCCGCCGCAGACACTTGCCTGACAACCCTTCCTATGATCCGCTTGGACGACCGATCATGCCGAACATCTCCTGGAACGAGATCAGACACCGGGCTCTCCTGTTCTCCAGGAGTTGGAGCGGGGCTGCACGGGAACAGGCCGATAAGCAGACCTTCTGGAATGAGTTTTTCGATGTCTTCGGCATGCCACGGCGGTCCGTCGCCAGCTTCGAGGAACCAGTCCGCCGTCTGACGGGGACTACAGGATTTATCGATCTTTTCTGGCCCGGCAAGCTTCTGGTGGAACATAAGACCGCAGGCGGTAGCCTGGACGCGGCAGAATCCCAAGCCTTCGCGTATATCCGGGATCTGGTGAATGGCGGACGCAGCGAGGAAGTGCCTCGCTACGTCCTGCTCTCCGACTTCCGCCGCTTCGCCCTGTATGACCTGGAGCCGGACGAGCAGCGGGAGTTGCCGCTTTTTGTAGGATTGCGCTTTTTGCGGATTGAGTTCCCACTGGCTGACCTGCGCAGCCATGTGACGGCCTTCGCCTTTATTCCGGGCTATAAACTTCACCGTCTTGCCGAGCAGGATCCCATCAATCTCAAGGCCGTGCAGATCATGGCGCGCCTGCATGACACGCTGAAGGCGGGCGGCTACAGCGGCCACGATCTCGAACGCTTGTTGGTTCGCATCCTCTTCTGTCTCTTTGCTGAAGACACAGGCATCTTTGAGCCGAGCGGCTTCGAGCTCTACATCGAGAACCGCACCCAGCGCGATGGCTCCGATCTGGGCGCGCGGCTCAACCACCTGTTTCGCGTGCTCGACACTCCCACTGCAGCCCGTCAACAGAACCTGGATGAGATGCTCGCCGAGATGCCCTACGTGAACGGGGAACTGTTCTCCGAACAGCTGGAGTTCGCCGACTTCAACACAGACCAGCGCAATGCGCTGCTTGGCTGCTGTCGCTTTGACTGGTCACGCATTTCGCCGGCCATCTTCGGCGCGCTGTTTCAGGAGGTGATGACCAGCCAGGAGCGCCGGCATATTGGAGCGCACTACACCAGCGAGCGCGACATCTTGAAGGTGATCCGCCCACTGTTTCTGGATGCGCTGCGGGAAGAGTTTGCTGCGATCCAGAGCGATCGCTCCACCCGCCGCCGCGCGCGCCTGGATGAAATGCGGCAGCGCCTGTCAACTTTGCGCTTTCTTGATCCCGCCTGTGGTTGTGGCAATTTCCTGGTGATTGCCTATCGAGAGCTTCGCTCGCTGGAGCTGGACATACTGCGCGAGCAGCACGGCGAACAGCAGGCCCTTACCTTCGACGAAGTGAATCGACTCTCGACCGTAGACGTGAACCAGTTCTACGGTATTGAGATAGAAGAGTGGCCCGCACGGATTGCAGAAGTGGCTCTGTGGCTGATGGACCACCAGAGCAACATGCGCATCCATGAGGCCTTCAGTCAGCCCTTCCTACGCCTCCCTTTACGAAACAGTCCACACATCCACCACGGCAATGCGCTGCGCATGGACTGGAATGATCTGCTGCCTCATGCGGAATGCTCCTATGTTCTGGGCAATCCGCCCTTTGTAGGAAAGGCATACATGACGGCGAACCAAAAAGCCGACATGAGAATCGTCTTTCGCGAAATCGGAGGCGTGCGAGGCGGTGGGGTGCTGGACTACGTTGCTGCGTGGTACTTCAAAGCAGCCGCGTATATACAGAGAGCACCCGCTGTTGAGGTGGCCTTCGTTTCCACTAATTCAATCACACAAGGCGAACAACCTTCTATTCTATGGGATGTTCTTTCCGGACGATTTGCATTGTCCATCCTCTTTGCCCATCGCACGTTCCCGTGGCGAAGCGAAGCAAGGGGCAGCGCACACGTCCACGTCGTTATCATGGGCCTATCTCACAACGGTGATACCTCCACGCGCACTCTATTCGATACCGACAGCCATGGACTCGATATACGCTCGTCGCCCGCGGCCATATCGCCGTATCTTCTTTCTGGGCATAGTGGGGCACTTAAGAAGCGCAGTACGCCAATCTCTATCGCACCTCCGCTCATTTGGGGCAGCATGCCTAACGATGGCGGACATCTTCTCCTGACAGACGAGGATAAGGACGCGCTCTTGACGCAACGCCCTGGAGCTTCAGCTTTTCTGAGACGAATTATGGGAGCGAGAGAGTTCTTACACGACGAGAATCGATGGTGTCTCTGGCTGGTGGGCATAGAGCCATTCGCTATATCGCAGTATCCGGAGATTGTTGAACGGATTCGGAAAGTTCGAGAAACTCGTCTACAAAGCGATAGAGAAGAAACAAGATCCTTAGCGGCCATACCCTCTCTATTCGGGGAAATTCGTCAAGGCACTTCACCATACCTGTTGATTCCAGAAGCTTCCTCCGAATCGAGACGATATATACCGATGGCGATGCAAGACCCTTCAGTAATTTGTAGCAACCTTGCGAAAATGGTCCCGGACGCAACTAATTATGACTTTGGTATCTTGACTTCGGGCATGCACATGGCATGGGTTGATGTCGTTGCCGGGCGACTCAAGTCCGATTACCGGTACTCGAATAGACTCGTCTACAACAACTACCCTTGGCCTGCTGAACCTACAAAGCAGCAACACCAGAACGTCGAACGCTTGGCCCAGGCGGTCCTGGACGCACGCAGCCAGTTCCCAGACTCGACGCTTGCGGCTTTGTATGACCCGCTACTGATGCCGCCGGCATTGCTGAATGCCCATCGCCAGTTGGATCGCGCAGTCGAACGCTGTTATCGCCCCGAGCCCTTCGCCAACGACCAGGCCCGCGTAGAGTTTCTGTTCTCTCTCTATGAGCGGCTCGCGGCGCCGCTACTTCCAGCCAGCAGGCCCCGCCGCCGAGCCTCGCGCTCTGAGTAGCTACAAAAACGAACGGCTTACTCGTTGCCCTCGAAGAGCTTCACGATCTCCTGCGCACCCAGCGCATCGAGGTCATCGGGAACCGCGAGTTGTCCTTGCATGAAGCCGATCTTCGGTTTGGCAACTGACAACGCTGAGCTACCCTGACCCAGCCGTTCCCGCACCCGCGCCATTGTGTCCAGATAGAACGCCAGATTGTGCAGTGTGTTCAGCACCGCGGAGAGCGGCTCTTGCGCCACCATCAGGTGCCGCAGATAGGCCCGCGTGTAACGCCCGCAGACCATGCAGTTGCAGGCCGGGTCGGGTGGCCCCTGATCCTCTGCGAACTGGCGGTTCTTGATGTTCAGCCGGCCCTCGGAGGTAAATAGCAGTCCGTGACGCGCGGCCCGCGTTGGCAGCACGCAGTCCATCATGTCGACGCCCATGGCTGCGTACTCCACAATCTCGTCTGGATAGCCCACGCCCATCACATAGCGCGGCTTGTCCGCGGGCAGCAGTGGCAATGTACTGGCGATGACCTCGCGCGTCAGCTCCCGCGGCTCACCTACGCTGAGGCCGCCGATGGCGTAGCCGTCGAAATCCATCTCCACCAGCCGCTCGGCCGATTCGCGCCGCAGCTCCGGATACATGCCGCCCTGCACGATGCCAAACAGCGACTGGGTGCGGCCCCCGAAGTCCGCAAACCATGGCACTTCGTTCTTGTGCTCCTCAAAATACGCCTTGCTGCGTGCCGCCCACTGGAGCGTCAATTCCAGGGAGCGCCGCGCTCGCTCCCGGTCTGCCGGGTACTCGGTGCACTCGTCGAAGACCATCAGGATGTCCGCGCCCAGCGCAATCTGGATCTCGATAGAACGCTCCGGGGAGAACATGTGCGAGGAACCATCCAGATGCGAGCGGAAGCGCACCCCCTCTGCTGTGACCTTGCGCAGATCGTTCAGGCTGAAGACCTGGAAGCCGCCCGAGTCCGTCAGCAAAGCGCGCGGCCAGCTAATGAAGCGATGCAGACCGCCCATGCGCTCCACCAGCTCGTGCCCCGGACGCAGATAGAGGTGGTATGTGTTGCCCAGGATGATCTCCGCGTCCAGCTCCTCCAGCAGATGCTGCGGCACCGCCTTGACCGAACCCACCGTGCCCACCGGCATGAAGACGGGAGTCTGCACCCGCTGGTGTGGCAGATCCAGCACTCCGCGCCGGCCCGCGCCCGCACTGCCAAGAATAGAGAATTGAAGACTCACTTCCCCAATTCTAGCCACCTGCCCATGACCAGCCGCCCTGGCCATGGCTGCGAATGACAGCGGCGGAATCCAGCGGCAGCGCTGCCAGGAGTTCTGCCATCGTGCGCTGCAGCAATGGGTGCCGCCAGACCGGCGCAATCTCCGCCAGCGGAGCCAGCACAAAGCCGCGCTGATGCATGGCCGGATGCGGCAGGGTGAGCGCTGGCTCAGTCAGAACCAGCTCATCCACCAGCAGCAGATCGAGATCGAGCGTCCGCGGTCCCTTCGGAGGGCCCGCCGTCCGATCACGGCCGAAGCTCCGCTCAATGTTCAGCAGCGCAGTCAACAACTCACGCGGAGGAAGTTCTGTCTGCAGCAGAATGACAGCGTTCAGAAACTCCGGCTGATCCTGAATTCCGACGGGAGCCGTGGGATAGAGGCTGGATCGCGCCACTACGGAGCCATATGCGGCCAGCCGATCGACAGCAGCAGCCAGCGTAGCCGCGGGTGCGCCCACGCGCGAAGGCAAATTGGCGCCGAGGCCGATGGCCGCGAGTGGCATGCAAGCATTATGCGGGTGTCCGCGCTTGTTGCGCCCGCCGTCGAGTAGGAGCACTTTCCTGATGCTGTGCCGTGATGGAGAGAGCAACTCAGCGTGGTATTTGCTGAATGTATGGGCGCGTTCGCATCTGCGGAAACGCTCCATACCTAAAGGAAAATGCTCTAGCATCAGAAAATGCGCATCGCCCTCTTCGGCGGAAGCTTCGATCCGCCGCACTGCGGACACATCGGCATTGCCCAGGCAGCAGCAGACCGCCTCCGCCTTGACCGCGTCCTGATGGCGCCGGTGGGCCACCAGCCGCTGAAGCGCAACCAGACGCAGTCACCCTATGACGATCGGCTGGCCATGGTACGGCTGGCTTGCGCAGGCCTTTCCTGCCTTGAGCCGAGTGGGATTGATGCACCGGCCACCGGCTCAACTTACGCCCCCAACTACACCTACGACAGCCTCCTGCGCGTACGGGGCACCTTGAGCGAACGAGACTCGCTCTTTTGCTTGATCGGTGCAGACTCTGTGACGACGCTGCGTCACTGGCACCGCGCCGCCGAGGCCATGTTCCTCGCCGACTGGGTCATCGCTGCGCGTCCTGGTTTTGGACTCGAAACCCTGAGCAGTCTGCTTCCGCCTGGTATCAGCGCTGGTACGCCGGAGCATGGCAGCGCATGGACGCGCGTGCCCATTTACGACACAGAAAGCACTCCACCGGCCCAACGCAACGTTTGGCTGCTGCCCGACCTGCAGTACGACGTTTCCGCGACCGAGTTGCGTAAGGCATTCGCCGACCACTCCGCCGGAATTCCCCAGCGCGTGCTCGACCCACGAGTCGCGGAATATGCCCGCGCGCACAGACTCTACGAAGGCGAGCCCTCCCCAAAGGCGCGTCCTGAGAGCAGCGGCGCCAGCGTACGATAAAGGGTCGAGATCACGTTCGTGATGGGCAGGAGAGAGAAAGATCTATGGCAGGCACAAGCAAGAGCAAATCCCGCAAGACCAGCACGACGAAAACTCCCACCAAGAGAGCGGCTACCAAGAAGGCTGCGGGAAAGAAATCCGCTGCGAAGAAGGCCTCGGCGAAAAAGACAGGGCCGAGGAAGAGCGCGACCAGAACTTCAGCGAAGGCCGCGTTGAAAGGCCCAGCGAAGAGGGAAATGACAGTTCCAGCTGTCGCTGCACGACGGCACATCCCGGAGAGCACACGCTTGATGGTGGCGGCGGCGGCCGATGCCTGCGAGGAGAAGAAGGCAGAGGATACGCGGATTCTTGAGCTGGACTCATCCGACGCCGGCTTCACCGACTTTTTCCTGATCACCAGCGGCACGAACGAGCGCCAGACGCAGAGCATCGCCGACGAGATTGAGATGCGGATGAAGCAGGAGTTCGGCACCTATCCCAACTCGGTCGAGGGAAAACGCCAGGGCGAGTGGGTGCTGCTGGATTATGTGGACTTCGTGGTCCATATCTTCCTGGCAGAGAAGCGTGCCTTCTACGACATCGAACGCCTGCGCAAATCCGCCACGCTGGTGGACCTGAAGGAGCTGCAGGCTTCGCTGACGAGGAGGCCACTCGCAGCAAGGAAGAGCGCTGCACAAGGAAAGAGCGCTGCCGGGAAGTAGTTCCTGGATTGGGCGCCCCCGGTATACGCGCACTTTTTACCAACGCCCCGACACCCGCAGTGATTTACTGGGCGTTCGAGTTAGGTGCCAAAATACGCTACGGTGGCCCGCAGAATTCTTCAGCGCAGTGACGCCTGTTCAAGTGCGGAGAAGGGTCCCCCACGTGCGGCAATTAACCGCACTAACAGAATGGGGAAGGGCCGAAGCTCTTCCCCATTCTGTTTAGTGGCGAATTGCGCTTAGAAGTAAATCTTCGCTGCGAGTTGCGATTGGCGAGCGGGAAGGTTTCGATCAATTGATCCAATCGTGCCGAAGTTTCCTGAGGCGGTGCTACCCGGGCCGCCAAAGCTCGTCACCGTGCTGTTGGGGAGTGCAAACTGAGTATGGTTGAAGACATTGTCACTCTCCAGGCGAAGCTGGATGCGGATACGGTCGTCGGAGGTCACCTTGAAGTTCTTTGACAGAACGAAGTTGGTATTGTTGACGCCAGGCCCGTGATAGGAGTCACGGCGGACGTTGCCAAAGCTTCCGATGGCTTCGGCCACGAAACTGGTCGGCGCGAAGTAGGGTACCCGCGATCCATTGATCCGGCTCGAACGCGGGTCGATACGAGTTAGAGGCGCGATTTGATTCGGTACGTCCGGGCAGGCATAGAAAGAAAAATTCGCGGCGCAGTAGAGGGAGCGTGAGGTCCCGCCTCCGTAAGATATGTCGTACGGAAAGCCAGTAGCGACCGTGAGGATGCCGCTGACCTCCCAGCCGGAGAGGGCGAGATTTATTGGCGAGAGCAGGTTGCCGCCACGCCTAAACGGGACTTCATACACCGGACTGAAGACCAGGCGGTGGCGAGCGTCAAATGAGGAGTCCCCATAATTCAGGGTCTTGTCGTACTGGTTGTAACCGCGAGCGGCGCCACCGAACCCGGAGTTCTCAAAGCTGGATCCATCGTCCAGCGCGTGAGAGTAGGTATAGCTGAGCTGAAAGAGTAGGCCGTGAGTCGGTGCCTTCTGAATGCTGACTTGCGCCGAGTGATAGCTGGAAGAAGACCCGGAGTCAACCGTGCCGACACTGGTGAAGCCGGGAGTTCCGGCATTTGGATTATTTGGATCGACTGTCCCAAATGCCGTGTTCTCCGGGAATAAGAAGCTCTGATTGTTCCGACCGTCAACACAGTCTTGATTCGCCAGGCAGGCTGCCTGACCGGCCAGCGTTTCAGGGTTGCCTTCATAGGTGATCTGGTTGTGCCGCCCGAGCGAACCGACGTAGCTCAGACGGGCGACGATGCTGGAGGGGAACTCGCGCTCCACGCTGAGCTCGAAATTCTCCGCATACGACGAGCGGAAGCCGGGAGCATAGGTGCTGATCCCCAGGGGTTCAGACGCCGAGAAGTCGACCGGCTGGCCGGGACGCGGAAAGACGAAGGGAAACCGATTGGTGAACGCCTGTCCGGTATCGAGGTCCTGGTAAGGATTCGCGAATCCAGGGGCGTTGGCGCCGAAGTCGGGTGCACCCGCAGATGTCAGGCCGAAGGGAGGCGTCTGAAGCGTCTGCAAGGAGGACTCTTCCTCAGTACGGTTGTAGTACAGTCCAAAGCCGCCGCGGACGGAGAACTTCTTCGCGCTGCCGGCAGAGATCGCGCCTAGATCAGGGGCCCAGGCAAAGCCGAAGCGCGGTCCGAACTCGGTATGCCGGGTGGTCGCCTGGGCGGAATTCTGGCAACCAGGGTCTCCTGGGTAATTGATCCCGAGGGGTGCCGTGGGAAAGATGCGGGAGGTCTGTCCAGGTATCAGGCACGCGATGCCTACTCCGCCGAACTGATGGTTGCGAAGCGGCGTATCAATCGAATACCCGAGACCATAGTTAAGCGTCAATGCATCCTTGACCTTCCATGCGTCCTGCACGAAGACGTAATTGAGGAACGCATCCGCCTGGATTACTGCGCCAGACCCCTGCGAATAACTGCCCGGAACGCCAAGCAGGAAATCCAGGGACGGGTCGCCCGTCGAGAAAGGGCTACCGCTGGAATTAAACGAGAACGAACCACTATTTCTGGCATTGAATGGGTTGGAGACATTGAAGCGGCGGCCGTCATAACCGAACTTGATGCTATGGGTTCCGATAACCTTGGAGAAGGTGTCGTCCACCTGATAGACCTGATCGATACGCGGCTGAGGGCCATTCGTGCTGAAACCAAGAGTGAAAAAGTTGTCGATGTCAATGGTCGGCACACTCTGGGCGGCCGTATTCTGCGGCGAGATGGCAAAGCCAAGGCTGGAGGGGGCAACAATGTTTTGCGGCTGAACGGTGACAAAGTTGAAACGCAGGTAGTGGAAGGCCAGGTCGTTGACAGCGGTGACACCGAACTGCCGGACGTAATCGAAAGTGTCCTGCTGGATACGGGTCGTGCTGGTCTCACCGAATCCGGGCACCGTCGCGCCCGTAAACGGAAGAGAATCGGCTGCCGACGTCTTTTGGTAAATGCCCAGTCCATAGATCTGGTTCTTCGCATTGATGGGGAAGTCGACCCGCCCAATGTATTGGTCAGACGTAAGAGTTGTGACCGGATTGAACGTGAAGCCGTAGGTACCGCTGTTGGCCTGGGGGACAAACCGGTTCAACAGGGTCGCCGAGATGGGGTTGAATGCCGTCGTCGGGATCACACCATTCAGAGACGTAAGGCAGGTGGACCAAGTCTGGCCCGGCGTACATCCAGGAATATTAATAGTGCCGGGGATTGGATTATCGCTGAAGGTGAGGCCGCCCTTTTCCGCTGTGCCTTCACCCAAATCGTCAGAGAAGTCGCCTGTTCTATTGGCGGCGGAGTAGACGGTCTGGCCAGTGCCCCCAGCCTGCGGGCTTCTCTGCCGGGTACCCTGGTAGGCGCCGAAGAAGAACAGCTTGTCCTTCAGAACCGGCCCGCCCAAGGTGCCGCCAAAGATGTTCTGATGAAACGGGCTGGCGGTGGTCTGGAAGTAGTTCCGGGTGTTGAGGAAGGTGTCACGGTAGAACTCAAAGACATCGCCGTGAAAAGCGTTGGTGCCCTGCTTGACCGTCGCACTGACGATGCCCCCAGAGTTGCGATCGTATTCTGCGTTCAACGGACCGGTGATCAGGTTGAACTGCTGCAGCGCATCGATGTTGGGAGACAGGGCCAGCGTGTTCAAGGCGATATCGTTCACGTCCGCGCCATTGATGAGAAAGGCCGATTGCTGCGATTGCGATCCGCTGGAGGAGAAGCTGCCGAAGCGATCGCTGGCAGCCTGGACGCCCGGCAGTGTCAACTCAAGCTGCGTAAAATTGCGGCCGATCAAGGGCAGTTCGACGATCTGCCTGGAGCCCACTACGCTGCTGATCTGAATATCAGTAGTGTTCACCTGCACCGCATCGGCGATCACAGAGATGGTTTCACCCGATCCGCCCAGGGCCAGCCTGACTGGCTCAACGTACTCCTGATCGATGTTCAATGTGATCCCAGAGGCGGAGAACTTCTTGAAGCCGGGAGCGGCCACCTCCACGGTGTAGGTGCCCACGGGAAGGGCCTGGAAGGAATAGTCGCCCTGGCCTGAGGCAGTCACCGTAGTCACGACGCCGGTATCCTTATTCGTAGCCGTTACCATCGCATTCGAAATAGCGGCTCCCGACGGGTCCGTGATCGTCCCTTTGATGCGGGCAGTGACTTCAACGGAGTGAGCGAGGGGGGCGAGGGCTAGCAGGCAGAAAACCAAGAGTAGGCTGCGCGTGGACCGGAACGTCGTCACTGATGAATCCTCCAAGAGCGGCCACTCAGCGGAGCCGGCAGGCAAGCTCCCACTGCGATGACCACGGAACATATTTCAGAAGAACTTGTCTTTGTCTGCACGTCATCCACCAAACGCAGTGGCCCCATTAATTCCCTGGAAATATGAGCACTTTGCCATGCGCATCCGGGTTGTCGCCGCACCATCACCTACTCAAGCATGTCGTGCAGTATTGTTTTCCATAGATTGGCGCTTTCGAGGTTGCAAATTTAAAGATGTTGCTCGCCCTTCATGCCATCGCACCACGCGACAAGAATGCGGCCGCTGCTTCACTGCGCAACGAATACGAGCAGCGGCTGGGGCAGTATGTCGGCGTGACCTCCGAACGACTCTCCTCTGAGGCGGCTCTCTTGAAGAAACTGCGCTTGGAGGGTCGCACGGCGCCGCGCCTGGTTCTGCTGGACAGCCGCGGACGGCTGCTTTCCTCTGAAGAACTCGCCGGCTGGATCGGCCGCGAGCGCGACGCCGGCACCCAGCAGCTGATCTTCGCCATCGGGCCAGCTGACGGGTGGTCTGCCGCTATTCGGAGCCGCGCCGACCTGCTGCTCTCTTTCGGCCCCATGACCTTTCCGCATGAGCTGGCGCGCGTCATGCTCGCAGAGCAGCTTTACCGGGCATTTACAATTCTGGCTGGGCATCCGTATCACGCTGGCCACGCCTCCGGGGTCTGACACTCCTGGCGGAAGGGATTGCAGAAGTGCAATGTTTCCAGCAGGGACGAGCGCGTCGACTCGCTCGTCCTGACTCCGGAAATTCTTCGGATGCCCAGGCAAGAAGGACCTGTGAACGAATCACGACGCGGCTTGATCCTAATCAATACCGGCCCCGGCAAGGGCAAGACCACGGCAGCCATGGGCACCGCCTTGCGCGCTGTAGGCAATGGCATGCGGGTGCTGATGCTGCAGTTTCTCAAGGGCTCCTGGCACTATGGCGAGCTGGACGCAGTGCAGGCCTTCGGCGACCGCTTCGTGCTCAAACAAATGGGGCGCGGGTTTGTGAAGGTAGGCGGCGCGGAGACCGATCCGGAGGACGTCCGGATGGTCGAAGCCGCCTGGGAGGAGGCCCGGCAGGCCATCCTCTCTGGTGAGTGGGACATGGTGATACTGGATGAGATCAACTACGCCATCGGCTATGGCATGCTGGATCCACTCAAGGTGGCCGAAACCCTGAAACAGCGTCCAGAGATGGTCCACGTGATCCTGACAGGCCGCAATGCCCACCCAGAATTGGTCGCCATCGCAGATACAGTCACTGAGATGCGCCAGGTGAAGCATGCCTATGAGCAGGGCATCCTGGCACAACGCGGGATCGAATACTAGCCCAGCGCAGTTTTCTAGTGTCAAAGAGCTGAGAGGGAAGCGCACAGATGGCCTGGTTCAAGCGGCAGGACAATGAGATTGAAAGCTCGCAGGAGAAACGTGTCCGCACGGAAGGGCTGTGGGTGAAGTGCGACGGCTGCGCCCAGTTCATCTTCAAGGCGGAGCTGGAAAGCAACCAGCAGGTCTGCCCCAAGTGCGGCCAGCACCACCGCCTGGACGCGCGTACCCGCATTGAGACATTGCTCGAGCCGGGTTATGAGCTGGTCGACCTGGAGCTCAAATCCACGGACCCGCTGCACTTCTACGACATCAAATCCTACCGCGACCGCCTGGCGAAGGCCCGGCAGGCCACCGACCTGAACGATGCCATCGTGAATGCCGTGGGACTGCTGGGCGAGCACCCAGTGGTGCTTAGCGTCATGGAGTACGCCTTCATCGGCGGCAGTATGGGCAGCGTAGTGGGCGAGACCATCGCCCGCGCCGTCGATCGCTCGCTCGAGTCGCGGCATCCGCTCATCATCGTCTCCTCCTCGGGCGGCGCGCGCATGATGGAAGGCATCGCCAGCCTGATGCAGCTCGCCAAGATCTCGAGCGGACTGGGTGCCCTTGACGATGCCGGCGTGCCCTATATATCGGTACTCACCGATCCCACAACCGGCGGCGTCACCGCCAGCTTCGCCATGCTGGGCGACCTGAACATCGCCGAGCCGGGCGCTCTGATCGGCTTCGCCGGCCCTCGCGTCATCGAGCAGACCATCCGGCAGAAGCTGCCTGAAGGCTTCCAGCGCTCCGAGTTTCTGCTCGAGCACGGCATGCTGGACGCAGTGGTCCCCCGCAACGAGCTGAAGCCTTACCTCGACCGCGCCCTCTCCTTCATGACTGCCGCAGCCTAGGCCGTCTGCGCCACTCTCGTAAACTAGACTCCATGCTCTACACCGAAGCGATTGGACGGCTGCAGGCGCTGGGCGCGGAGTTGCACGCCCCCGCCGGTCAGCCGCGTCGCAAATTCGAGCTGGCGCAGATGCGCACGCTGATGGCGGCGCTGGACGATCCGCAATCGCGCTTTCCTTCCATCCTGATCGCGGGCACCAATGGCAAAGGCTCCACCGCGGCCACGCTGGCCAGCATCCTCGCAGCCTCCGGTTTGCGCGCCGGGCTCTATACGTCGCCGCACCTGGTGCGCGTCAATGAACGTATGCAGGTACTGCAGAGGACGGCTGGCGGTCAAAGTGTGAGTGCGGAACAGATACCGGACGAGATCTTCAGTCAGCATCTGGAGTCGGTCATTCACACTGCAGAGCGTCTTGTCTCAGATGGCACACTGCCCGGGCCGCCCAGCTTCTTTGAGACCGTGACGGCCATGGCCTTCCTCTACTTCGCCGCGAGTAGCGTGGATATCGCAGTACTCGAAGTGGGCCTCGGTGGCCGCCTGGACGCCACCAATATAGTCGAGCCCCTACTCTCCATCATCACTGACATCAGCATCGACCACACTGAGTGGCTGGGCCACACCATCACTGAGATCGCGCGCGAGAAAGCAGGCATTCTGCGGCCTGGTGGCACGCTGATTACGCTGCCCCAGCATCCGGAGGCAAATCAGGTCATCGGCGAAGTAGCGGTAGAGCTGGGCGTGCGCGGCGTCGATGCGACCAGAGCTCTGCCTTATGTAACTCATGAAGCGACGTATAGCCGCAACCGCTACGCACTCGACGTGGATGGCATGCATATCGAGGTAGACTCGCCACTCGCCGGACGGCATCAGCAGCGCAATCTTGCGCTGGCAATCACTGCTGCATTGGAATTACGTAACCAATACGGCTACGATATTCAGCCGGCTGCCATCGCCGCCGGCATTCGCCAGACGCACTGGCCGGCCCGGCTGGAAAGACTGACGCAGCACGGCCGCACCATGCTCTTGGACGTGGGACACAATCCGGCGGGCGCGTGGAGCCTGCGGGCAGTTCTGTCCAAGGAGGAGCGTTCGCCCACCACCCTGATCTTCGGCTGCCTCGAAGACAAGCCCGTGGAAGAACTGGCGCAGATCCTTTTTCCGCTCTTCGAACGCGTGCTGCTGGTGCCGGTATCATCGCCGCGGGCTGCCTCCGGCGAGCGCATGCTTGCGGCTGCGCAAGCTACGGGTACCACCGCGACCCTGGTGCCAAAGCTTCCCCTGGCGCTGGCCATGGTCAGCCCCCAGGAGAACGCCGTCATCACTGGTTCGGTCTACCTGGTCGGCGAAGCTCGCGGTCTACTACTGGCAGAGGGATGGTCGTCCGATGCCCGCTGATGTCGACCTGCGTCGGGCTGCGCCCACTCGCCAGATCACGCGTCAGGCGAAGATTCTGTCGAATGTGGTCCAGGCACCCCTGTTTTTTGCCGCAACCGCTGCTTTTGGCAGTCTTTCCCTGCTGGCCTCGCTGACGGAACGGGATGGCAGCCGCCAGCATCGCATCGCCCGCGCCTGGGCGCGCTGCTCGCTCGCCATCGCGGGCGCGCCTATACACGTCACAGGCATGGACATCATTCACCAGCATCCGGTGGCTGTTTATGCCTGCAACCATCTGTCGTATATGGACACTCCTGCGTTGTTCGCGGCTCTCCCCTTCCAATTCCGCATCCTGGCGCGCAGCGACCTGTGGAAGCTGCCCTTCATCGGCTGGCACCTCAATCGCTCCGGGCAGATCCCTGTTTCTGTCGAAAATCCCCGGGCCTCCATCGCCAGTCTCACCAACGGCGTCCGCGCTCTTCAAGGCGGGATGCCGCTGCTGGTCTTTCCTGAAGGAGGCCGCTCAACGACGGGTGGCCTCGGCCCCTTCATGAGCGGGCCCGCCTTCATGGCCATCCGCGCCGGGGTGCCGCTGATCCCTATGGCCCTGGCGGGCACTTACGAGTTGCTACCCATCCACACCCGCCACTTCAGTCCGCGCGCACTTGAGCTACGCGTCGGTGCACCTATCTCTACGAACGGACGCAAAACGCGGGAAGCCGAATTGCTGACCGAGCAACTAAAGCGCGCGATCGAATCGCTGCGACAAGCGCAAACTGAACCTGTCACCTCTCGCTCCTGAGCCTCTATGCCCAAGCCGCGCATCCTTATTCCCGAACCCACCAGTTACGACGCCGAGTACAACCAGCGCGGCTGGCCCCAGTATGCCCGCGCGGTGGAGCAGGCCGGAGGCGAGCCGGTGCTGGTGCCCCTCCGTGCTAGTCAGGAGGAGCAGGCACACCTGATCTCGGCAGCGCAGGGTGTTTTGCTTCCGGGCAGCCCCGCAGATGTAAATCCGGAGAAGTTTGGGGAGGCGCCCGCAGCAGAGACTGCCCCTCCCGACCCACTCCGCGAGGCTGCGGATGAACTTCTTCTGCAAGATGCCTTCAACCTGCATAAGCCGATCTTTGGCATCTGCTACGGGATGCAATCCATGAATGTCTGGCGGGGCGGCTCTCTGGTGCAGCATCTGCAGACCGGGACAGATCATGCCCCCGGACGCGATATTGCCCAAGCACATGCTATCCAAATCAAGCCCGGAAGCCACCTGGAGGGCCTGATCAGCACCGTGCAAGCCCCGAATGCCCCGGTCATGGTGAACTCCAGCCATCATCAGGCTGTCGCGCGGATGGGGGACCAATTCGACGCTGTGGCTTCGAGTACGGATGACGGAACCATCGAATCGATTGAGCTACCGGGCAGCCCCTTCACTGTGGGTGTGCAGTGGCATCCCGAGCGCACCTTCGACAGCAGTCCCGTGTCGCAGGCCCTTTTCGGGGCGTTTATAGAGGCGGCCGCCGCATGGAAGGCCCAGCCGAACGGGACGCGCCAGCCCGCGTGAGCATTACTGCCGCGCAAGTCAGGACGGCAGCCGCGGGTTGGGGCATGGAGTGTGAGGCAGCCCCTTTCGCGGAGTTGCTGGCACTTTACGGCAACCTGCTTATGGCCTGGAATGCGCGGCTGAACCTGACATCCATCCGAAGCGAGGCTCAATTGATCGAGCGGCACCTGCTGGAAGGTCTTTTTGCGGCAATGCATCACCCTGAAGCCGTCTCATCCCTGGACTTTGGCTCCGGGACGGGGGTTCCAGGCCTCCCGATCGCCATCGCACGCCCGGAGATCCGCGTTACCCTGGCGGAATCGCAGCAAAAGAAAGCCTCGTTCCTGCGCGAAGCAGTGCGCAGTTTGCATTTGACTGCCACGGTGCATTCCGGCCGAGCCGAGCTACTGCCACCAGACAGTTTTTCCGCCGTCTGGATGCGTGCGGTCGACCGGAGTGCCGGCATGATGCCGGTGGCGGCTTCCCTCGTCACGACTACGGGGCATCTCTGTCTGCTCACTTCCGAGACCGGCGCCGCAGTGGCAACCAGTGTGATGGGCAAGTCTTGGAGATGGCAAACGATCTCCATTCCTCGCTCTGAGAGCCGCCTTTTGCACATCGGTACCAGAGTGTAACGTTCCACGTAGAACGCGCCTGCATTGGTGTTCCACGTGGAACAAACGCCGTGTACCAGACTTCCACAACTTTCTCCACAGTTCACGGCGAAAGCCCATTTGCATCCCCAAGGCCTTCCTCGTAGCTTGGATTTCAATGCCTCAAGCCATCTGCCTGGCCATCGCCAATCAAAAGGGCGGTGTCGGGAAAACTACTACCGCTATCAATCTAAGCGCTGCGCTCGCCCTTGAAGGCCTCCAGTGCGTCCTCATCGACTGTGATCCCCAGGCCAACAGCACCAGCGGCCTGGGCCTCGCCCGAGACGAAGACCGTGGCTCTGTCTACGAACTGCTCACCGGCAGCGCCACCGTCGATACGCTCTTGAAGCCCACCCCCATTGACACACTGAAGATCGTCCCCGGCAGTCGCAACCTCATTGGCGCCAACCTGGAGCTCGTCGACAGCAAGGACCGCGAAACCCGCCTCCGAGACGCGATCAAAGAACTTCGCATCGCCTTCGACTTCATTCTGCTCGATTGCCCCCCAGCGCTCGACCTGCTTACCCTGAACGCGCTGGTGGCCGCCGACCGCCTGCTGGTCCCCATGCAAGCCGAATACTTTGCTCTGGAGGGTGTCAGCGAACTGCTCGGCACCATTGGCCGGGTCCAGAACTCCTTCAATCCGCAATTGCAACTGGAGGGTGTGGTCCTCACCATGTACGACGAGCGGACCAACCTCGCCCAGCAAGTGACCGAGAACCTGAAGGGCTTTTTCGCCGACAAGCTCTTCAAAACCGTCATTCCACGTAATGTTCGGCTGGCGGAAGCGCCCAGCCACGGCCTGCCGGTGCAGCTTTACGATCCGCGCTCACGCGGCGCCGAGGCTTACATGAACCTTGCTGCAGAGCTGCTCGAACACCATTCCATTGTCAGTCCGCGGGCCAAGGAACGTGCAGCAGCCTGCAGCGCGCGCAAGAACACCAAGATCCGTTTCTGGCCCTATGCCTGAGGCGCTCACCTGTAGCCAAGAGAGACCGCACACCATGACCACGCTTGACACCAAACGACGCGCCCTCGGCAAAGGCCTGGAAGCACTGCTGCCTAACCGCCCCCTCACCCGGCCTCCAGAGCATGAGCCGGTAGCAAAGACTGACAGCAATGGAGTCGCCGCCGCTGCGCCCAATGGTGCGCCTCTCGAAATTCCGCTAGACCAGATTGACCGTAACCCCTACCAGACGCGGACCCAGTTCGACGAAGCTGCGCTGGACGAGCTTGCCACCTCGATTGGCGCAACCGGCGTCGTGCAACCCATCCTGGTGCGGCCCATCGCTGGCGGGCGATATCAACTCATCGCGGGTGAGCGCCGTCTGCTCGCTTCACGCAAGGCTAGCAAGGCGACCATCCCGGCCATCGTTCGTCCGTCGTCCGATGAACAGGCGCTCGAGATGACCATCATCGAGAACCTGCAGCGTGCTGATCTCAACCCCATGGAGCAGGCCCGTGCCTTCGACCGGCTCGGCCGCGAGTTTCAGATGACGCAGGAGCAGATCGCCAGGCGCACTGGCAAAGACCGCGCTTCGGTAGCAAACTTCCTCCGCCTGCTGCGCCTGCCCCAGGAGATTCAAGGACGCGTCGAATCCGGCGCACTTACCTTCGGACACGCCCGCACCCTGCTCGCACTGGAATCCCCCGAGGCCATGCTGAAGGCAGCGCAGAAAGTGCTTGCGCTGTCCATGTCTGTGCGCCAGACAGAAAGCTTCGTGCAGGGGCTGCTGCAGCCGGGCAGCAAAGACAAGCCCGCAAAGGAAAAAGACCCGCTGGACCCCAATGTGCGCGAGGCCCGCGATCAGATGCAGCGCGCCCTTGGACTCAAGGTGGCCATCGAGGACCGGGGCGGCAAGGGCAAAGTCATTATCGAGTACACCAACCTGGGAGCATTTGACTCTCTCATGACCAGGATTACAGGCCAGGCATGACGCGCAGCACCCCACTGCATGCGTCTTTCGCTGTCCTGTTTGACTCCATCATCGTCCTGCTTTATGCGCTCTTTCTGGCCGTGCCGCGACTATATCCGGCGGTTGACCGCACTGCCAGTGCAGACGCTCCCACAAGTGGCTCGACGACGCTTGCATGGCTCGCCCTGCCGGTCGGCCTGTCGCATCATGGCGTCTCTCTTGCTTATGCAACTATAATTGTTACGAGTACTGCGCTCATCGCGGCTACGCTCGGCGCACTCGTCTCCATCGCAGCGCGACTGCACGGCTCGGCTGCAATGTGGGCTGCGGGCTCATGGATGTTTGGCTGCTCAGTCGCCATCCTGATGCCGGCGTGGATCGCCACCGGCTTTCTCGGCGCGCTGCTCCTGGTGGTCGCGCTGCGCAGCCGTTTCGTTCCTCTCATGCCATTACGGCCGCTCGCCGCGGTCATGGCAGAGTTGTGGCCGGCTGGCTACGCCATCGGCTTCGCCGTCTTCGTATGGCGCTACAACCCGCAGCTCCTGTTGCAATGCCTGCTCATCGCCTTCGGAGCATCGCTAGTCGGGCGCGCCGTGCTTCCATCGTCCGCGCACAGCGCCTCCTCATAGGAAAGGCATGGCCCTGGAGCCACGCCTTTCGCCATGTTCAGCGCAAGAAGAATCCACTACTTCTTCGGCGGTGCGATCATGTCCTTGGCAGACTTGGCGACGCGGAACTTGACCACGGTCTTCGCCTTGATCTTGATCTGTTCGCCCGTCTGCGGATTGCGGCCCATGCGAGCCTTACGCTCGGCCTTCACCAGGCGGCCCAGACCCGGAATCACGAACACGCCGTTCTTCTTGGTCTCCTTCATGGCGGTCTCGGTCAGCAGATCGAAAAAGGTGCCCACCTGCTTGTTGGTCAACTCGAGCTTCTCGGCCATCAGCCGAACAAGCTGCGTCTTCGTCAGTCCTGTTGCCATATATTCTTTTCTTCCTCCTGTCGCTCGGTATAGGGAAGCTCCGCACCCGCATGACTGAAGGACGATTCGGCTGTCCTTCCACCCGGCCTTCCGATGATTAGGATCGCCAGTGTTTATGCGGGTTCCCGCAACGCCTACCGAAGTTCACCTTGCGGCCTTGCGCGGCCTCTTGTCAACGGGAAAACGGGCGTTTCCACAGTTTTATTGGTATTTTTGGGTGTTTTGTTGGCTTTTCGTAGACTTTCTACAACTTTCGCGGCAAAAACACCAGCCGGACTTCACTCGGTATGCACTAGAACAGTGGCCGCCGCGGCCGCGTTCGCTCCACCACCAGAGGGCGATTCAGCAGTTCTACCACCGGAGCGACGGTGCGGAAGTACTTCGCGACTGTAGCAGCAAAATTGGCGTTAAGCGCAGTCTCCGCCGGCAGCTCTGCGGAAAAGCCCCATTGCCGCTGGCGAAACAGCTCCGCCGCCGCATGCTCCGCCGGGAAGCCCTTGGGCGAGCGAAGCAGCGGGTTGCCCTCGAACTCCTCGAACAACAGCCGCAGCGGGCGCGCCTTCGCCAGCTTGCGATACTCCTCGGCATGTTCGAGTAGGTGGCAGCGTATGGCCAGCAACTGTTCCGGCGCCGGCATATACGCACCCGCAGCAATATGCACCTGCGTGGCAGAGATCTGCAGATAGAAGCCCGCGCCAGAGGTCTTTTCTAGGCCCTCGCGGACCCACCAGCCAGAGGCATGTGTCTTGTACGGAATTTTCTCCTTGGCAAAACGAGTGTCACGGTAGATCCGCATCATGATCTTTTCCGGCGGCCGCACGTGCGCCGGAGCAAAGTCCATCATCGCTGCCGTCACCGCATCGATCACCGCCAGCATCGGCCGCCTGACCTCTGCTTCGTAGATCGGCTTGCGCTGGTTGAACCAGTCGCGCTGATTGTTGCGCGTCAGGCCCCGCAGAAAACGCAGGCTCGCGGGCGTGAAGTGCGGCTGGGCAGTCTCGCCTGCAGATGTCTTCTGCTTCGCATCCTTCGCCCGTTTCGGTCTCACTTGTAACTGTTTTACGCTCATATTTATGCTCTTCGTCTTTAGTTCACGGGTATGCTGGCGTTGGCTGCACGCCCGGAGGCTCCATGCCACGCCAGTATCTCCTCTTCCTCTGGCTGATAACCGGCTGCCTGCATGCGCAGTTTGCAGCCCAGCAAACATCCGTCCCCACGGGTGCCACGACCGTGCTCAAGGCAGATACGCGCAGCGTCATCCTCGACGTATTGGTGACGGATGCCAGCGGCCATCCGGTCACTGGCCTTACCCGCAGCGATTTCCTCATCCGCGAGGACAACACGCCACAGGAGACACGCTCGTTTGAAGCCATCAGCCCCGGCGCGGCACCCTCCGAATCCACGCCGCGCACCATCCTGCTGCTCGATACGATGAACACCCGCTTCGAGGATACGGCGTTCGCGCGATATTCCATCGACCGGCTGCTGCATCACAGTGGCGCCCAGCTGGACCATCCCACGGCACTCTACGTGCTCACCAGCCAGGGGCTGGAGATCGCACAGCCGCTCACGCGCAACCCCGCAGCCATCGATGCCGCGCTGCGTGCCGTTCCTGCCTCGCTACCCTGGAGACTGTCCAATGACCGGGACTCCATGCTCGACCGCATCAACCTGTCGGTGACGGCGCTGCGACAGATCGCCTTGGCCAACCTGGGCGTGCCCGGACATAAGAATCTGGTCTGGATCAGCCCCGGCTTTCCCCTCTGGTCTGCGCTCAACTTCAACCAGACAGGCCGCCAGCGCGTCACCGACCAGCTAACTCATCTCTCAAATCAGTTGCTGGAGGCCCGCATCAGTATTGACAGCGTAGACCCACGTGGCTTTCTGCCGCCCGTAACGGCCGAGCTGGCGCTGTTGGGAAGGCGCCAGCAGCAGCAGCCCCAGCAGAACAACGTCTTCAACGCCTACCTGGTCTCCCTTGGCGATTCCAATCGTTTCAACTTCGGCGACTTCGCTATTCAGACACTCGCCGGGCAAACCGGCGGACACATCTTCTACGGGCGCAATGACGTCGACGTCGCACTCGCTGCCAGCATCCGCAATGCCGGCGCCTACTACACCCTGTCCTATGCGCCGGCGAATCGCGCCTTCCATGGCGAGTTCCGCAAGGTGCAGATCTCGCTTGCGCATCCATCCGGCCTGCAAGTGAAGACGCGCGATGGGTACTACGCCCTGGCCGACGATCCGTCCGCTACGGCGACGCATCGCTTTGACGAGTTGGGCGCATCCCTGTTTGCGCCACTGGATTACCACGCGATTCCCATTCTGTTGACGGATGCAAGACGCACCGGCAAAACAATCACGCTGTCCGTGCGTCTGCTGGTTCCCTCAGTCGCCCTCAGCTGGCAACCCGATGCGCAGGGAAGCGGCCTGGTGTCCACGTTGATGCTGGCCACCGCCGATCGAAATCGCAATGGCAAGTGGCGGCAGAACCTGGTCAAGCCTTACCACGTCACCCTGCCCGCCGGCGTCGCGCCGTCGTGCAGGATCAGGCCACGGGGCGCATCGGCTCTTCTGAATTCGTGCTGCGCGGCTCCGCCACCAGTCACCAGTGACGCGCCTGCTCTTAGCAGTTGCGCCTATTAGCCTGATGCAGACGTTTTACTTTGCAGCGAAATCATCGCGGTCGCTGGCCACACGCAACAAGGGATTCGGTTCCACGCGGCACTGCTGGCCACCACTTGCGTGCCACTGCGATCCATCCGCATAACGCAGCTCTACCACATTCAGCCACTGCACAGACGTCAACTGGCCGGCGTTCACGCGATGCGTCGCCGTTTGATCCGCGGCAACGGATGCGTCCAGATGCACCCTGCGCACCGCATCCGCAACCGTCTCCTGGAAGCTGGCCGACTGCAAGGGCAGCAGGCGGCCCCGGGGAGAGGTGCCATGCACCTCAACTTCCGCGCTCACAATGCGACCCGGCTGGCTGTTCCTGATCGTGAGATGGATCACTTGCTGCGCATGCACCGGCTGGCCTGGCGCCCCCGAGCTTGCCAGAGACATCAGAGCGCCGTCGTGGCCTTGTTCCGCCGAGAGTTCCACGGGACAAGCGGACGGCGTGTTTACCAGGGTGGGCGGAGCAGATGGATTTGCCTGCGCTGCACAGGCGCCAACGCAAACCATGGTGAGAAAGGCAATTGGAACCGAAGCAAGGCGCATCGTCACTCCCGCGGACACTTGCTCCCGCAGCCATACCTTACGCCGCCCGCCACAGAGCCGGCAACCGTCGTCGCAGCTACCGGATGGTTATCAACGCGGCTCGGAAGAGTGCGTCGAAATGCTCGCCCACCCTCTTGTCCTTGGCCACGGCTGCTTCAATCGCCTTCTGCGCTGCCGGCCGCTGATATCCCAGGTTGGTTAGCGCCGACAGCACATCCTCTGCCGCCGGCCCAGCCGCCGTCACCGTAGCGGGAGCGGCCGCCGCCACGTCTTCCATCTTGTCCTTCAGTTCCACCACCAGCCGTTCTGCCAGCTTCTTGCCTACGCCCGGGATGCGCGTCAGCGTGGCGTGATCCTGCGCGCGCAGTGCTGCTGCCAGCCGGTCTGCCGGCAGACCGCTCTGGATGGTCACAGCCAGCTTCGGACCCACGCCGCTCACCGTGATCAGCCGCTCAAAGATGCGTTTGTCATTGCGATCCAGAAAGCCGTACAGCGCCAGCGTGTCCTCGCGCACCTGGGTGTGGATGTGCAGCGCGACCTCCGCACCCTCCGCCGGCAATGACGAATAGGTCGACACGCTGATGGTGACGTCATAGCCCACGCCAGCCGCCTCCACTATGACCTGCTGCGGCTGCTTGCTCAAGAGACGTCCACGAAGGTGCGCGATCATGCGGCTATCTTCGCATCAAGCCCTTCACACGTCACCTCGCGTAAACGTCAGGCTGAGCGAAGCGAATGATCTGCAGTTCTCTTCGAACATTCGAAGCGAGGACTTCCCGCTCTGTCATCCCGGCCGGAGCAAAGCGAAGCGGAGGGGATCTGCTGGCCAACGAGCGCGTTTGTGGATCTCCCATCCGGAGCACGAAGGAGAAAGACTCTGTTATCTGCGCCGGTAGAGCACCTGGAACTCGTAACCGGGATTCGGCGGAAACAACGCCGCCACGGCACGCAGCCGCTCTGCCAGGGCCGGCGGCGCCAGCAGCGGGTACTCCCGCTCGCGCAGGTCCACATAGTCGAAGTCCAACGTCAACGACAGCAGATAGATCGCCAGCGCATCGGCGAAGCTGGCATGAATGTACGCTGTCTTGGCCTTCTCATCCACCTTGCGTGGCGTGTCCGCAGAGTCGCCACGGTCCTCACTGCCACGGCTGCGACGGCTGCGCTCCGCGCCTTCCACATGCGGCTCGCCGTAGGCCCGCGCGCGGCTCTCCCATGCATCGTGGCTGGTCTCACCACGCACCTGCGCCAGCGCCTGCCGCTCCACCAGTTCGCCAAAGCTCGCCGGCACGCCAGCGGCATCCACGAAGTGGTGGCCGATATTGATGAACAGCTCAAAGGCCAGCGCGAACTTGTCCTGCATCAGCCGGGTGGAGATGAAGATGCAGTCCGCCCCGTCAAAATGCACATTGCGATGGCAGATGGCGCGGTCGCTCAACTCGGTCGTGTACTGGGGCGCTATCAGGGTCTCGCCGCCGGTGTGCGCATCGTCCGGCACCGTGTCCGTATCCGGCTCGTGGATGGTCAACGGCACGAAGTAGTAGGCACGCCGCGAGAGTGCTGCGGCCACTGCCTTCGGCACGGCCAGGATCACATGCTCCAACTCACCCGCGGGCAGCTTGTGGTCGCCATAGGTGGCGAAGCAGATGCCGTTGTCTGCCTGCTCTACCGGCGTCTCCCGCGCTACCTGCGCGGCCGGCAACAGCTCTGTCTGTGCGGTATGCCCCATCCCTAGTATTCTAGCTGAGAGCGCCACGCTCTCAGGATGACTGCCATCGCCGCCACCACGCCCCGCACCCAGCACCGAAGCACACGCATCCTGGGCATCCCTGCGGGTGACTTCGGTCTGTTTGCCAGCACCCTTATCTCCGTTGCGCTTGGATTCATCGCTTTCTTCGGCGTCACCTTTCTCAGCATCTTCGGCCTGATGATCTACAACGGCGCGGGCCATCACCACGTCACTCTGGATGCCAGCTACAAGTTCATTGGGCTGCCCGCCGGCATCCTGGTGCTTGGCCTCAGCTACGTCACGCTGCTCGGCATCTGGCTGCGCCGCAAGCTGACGGGACGCTAGGAGCAGCCGCGCCATGCCACTCGTCACCATTCCTGTGACAGATATCAACGCTGCCTCTACGGACCGGCGACGCGCCTGGTGCGAGCAGCTCGAAGAGGGCTCGATCCTCTTCTTTCCGCAGAGCCCCGTCGCCCTTGATCCGGTGGACGTGGACTTCCTGCGCGGCCAGCAGCAGACCGATAGCTCGCTGCACAAGAACATCGCCTACAAGCCCGCATCCGGCACCATTAGCGGACTTGATGCAGCCAGCGCAGACTCCGCCACCGCCGCGCGCCTGCGCAGCATCATGCAGCAGTATTCGCAGTCTGTCACTGCGTTTCTCTCCGGCTTTCTCGCTCCCTATGAGCGGCGCTGGAGGCTGGACTACGCCAGCTTCCGTCCCCAGGAAGAAGAGGGCCGCGACCTGCCGCTGCGTCGCCGCAATGACCTGCTGCACACTGACGCCTTTCCCACCCGGCCCACGCACGGCGCGCGCATCCTGCGCTTCTTCAATAATATCCACCCCACCCGCACCCGCGACTGGGTGGTCAGCGATCCCTTCCGCGCGGTCGCCACCCGGTACGCACCGGCAGAGATCGCACTGCCCCAGCCGGACTCCCGCCTCGGCCATGCCTTGAAGTCGCTTGCCACCGGCATCGGCCTGGGTGCCGCCGCACCCGCGCTCAAACGCTCGCCCTATGACGAGTTCATGATGCGCTTCCACAACTTCCTCAAAGAAAATCGCGACTTCCAGAGCAGCTGCGCCAAGTACGACTACCAGTTTCCCGCCGGCTCCAGCTGGATGGTCTACACCGACATGGTCCCCCATGCTGTGCTCGCGGGCCAGTACGCGCTGGAGCAGACCTTCCTCGTCGCACCGGAGGCCATGGTCGCACCGCAGCACGCCCCGCTCACCGTACTCGAAGAACTGAGCGGCGCCAGCCTGCTCTAACTCCAGGCTCGGCGCAAACTGGCCAAGACCAATTGGGGAAGCCTTGCTTGCCGCCGTCAAAGGCGGCCTAGTCAGCAACAGTCTTCATGGCGTAGGCTGACCGCATCGGGGTCTGGTCGAGATCAAAGTTGCCAGCAATGATGCTGTGCCGCAATTGCCATAACGGCATCGCACGCAACTGCGAGCCAGAGGAGAACGGCCGAAGAAATCATTATCCCCATTTGCGCTTCGGGTTGGCTCTTGTCGTAGGCTGTATCTCACTCTGCCAGTTCGATCGCTGTCGCTAAAGAGGATGCGTGAAGAATCTGCTTCCATCTGCCGCGGTGGTACTGGCCCCTCTATGCGTACTCACGGGCTGTGGCGCCGGAGTCGCGAACCGCGCCGCTAATCCTGCGCCATCTACTATTTCGTCAGTAGCGCCGACCTGTGTTCCGTCTACAGTTGCGGCCAACGCTCACTCGCAATGCAGTGCTGCGCTCCAAGGGACGGGAGCCTACAGCACCGCGGTCACCTGGTCTGCGAGCGGCGGCGTGATGAGCACAAGCGGGCTGTTCACCGCGCCAGCCTCGGCTGGCACCGTGACAGTGACGGCGACCAGCACGCAGGATCCAACAAAATCAGGGGCCGCTTCCGTAACTGTGCAAGCAGCAGCCTCTGCCGTCACCGCAGTCGCAGTAACGTGCACTCCTTCGACAGTGAATACCAGCGCAACCTCGCAGTGCATAGCGACAGTTCAGGGAACGGGAGCTTTCAGCTCCGCTGTCGCCTGGTCGGTAAGTGCCGGGACCATCGATACGACTGGACTTTTCACTGCGCCTGCTACTGCTGGCGCCATTACCGTGACCGCAACCAGCAATCAGGATGCTACGAAATCAGGCACAGCAGCGGTGACCGTGCAATCACCGGCGCCAAACGCGCCGCAAATCCCGCAAAGCACTCACCTGGTCATGGTGTTGGAAGAAAATCACAGTTATACCAGCGTGGTACGCAATAGCAGCGATTGGCCAAACCTGAACGCGCTGATCACGAATGGAGCCTTGGCCACGAACTTCTATGCGAACGCGCATCCATCCATCGGCAACTACTTCATGCTGACGACCGGCCAGTTGCTGACAACAAATGACAACTCCACCACCATCTGGAACGTCGACAACATAGCCCGCAGGATGCTCGCCAGTGGTACTCCATTCAAGATCTATGCAGAGGGCATTCCTCAGGGCTATCTAGGCGGCAATACGGGACCGTACCTAGTCCGCCATAACCCGTTTGCACTGCTCTCCGACATTGCCGGCGACCCGCAGGTTGCAAGCCAGCATATTTGGCCCTTCACGCAGTTCGCTACAGATCTGGCCAGCGGCAACCTGCCTGCGTTCTCCTTCATTGTTCCAGATGTGAGTGACGATGCTCACGACGGAACGGCGCATCAGGCAGACTCCTGGCTGCAAACGAACGTTGTCACTCTCTTGTCCAACTCCTTTGCCTTCGCGCCCGCGGGCGACGGCGTCCTGATCGTGGACTTCGACGAAGCAGCAACCAGCGATGCCGCGAACGGAGGCGGTCATGTTGCGGTGATTCTCTGGGGGCCGAACGTTAAAGTAGGCTTCTCCCAGGCTTCAAGCACTCTCTACCAGCAACAAAGCATGCTGCGGACAGTTATGGAGTTGCTTCGTCTGCCGAATCCTCCAGGTGCGGCCGCTACCGCGCCGTCGATGACAGAGTTCTTCGTGCAGAAGTGAAACGCGCTCTGGTTCGCAATCTCCATTCACCCGCAGTACTCAAGACACTTCATGCGGCCGGCTCCCACGACGCGCCACCCTCGGCTTCGCCGCAAGTTCTCCTCTCTGAGATGGGTTCTTAGCCGCCCTAGTTCGCTCTCCGCACAGGCTTCGTCGGCCTCTTTCTAAGGGACGCGAAAGTCCGGTGATCCAAGTCTGGCGACGGGGCGAAGGCCTCGCCGCCCTGCTATCCTCCTCCCACCTGCAACTCTTTCGGAGGCCCCACCCTATGTCCACCCCTCGCAAGGCAGCGCTGCTGCTGCTTGCCTGCGCTGCGCTCGCGCCACTATTTCCCACCCTCTCTGCTGCCGACAAGAAGCCCGCACACGCCACTGCCAGCGCAGAAGCCGCACCCTGGGATGCGCCGCAACCCCCCGTCGAACCAATTGACTTGACTGCCTACCAGCGCATCCGCGAAGAGGGTTTGACGCACTCGCATGTCATGGAGTTCGGCTCTGCTCTCACTGACGATATCGGCGGCCGTCTCACCGGTTCCCCGAACATGCAGAAGGCCAATGAGTGGACGCGCGATGAGCTCACGCGCCTTGGCCTGGTCAATGCGCACCTCGAAGACTGGGGCGAGTTCGGCATGGGCTGGCAGCAGATCAATACCTGGCTCCGCATGAGCGCACCAGACACTGCGCCCTTCATCGCCCAGGCCACGCCGTGGTCGCCCGCTACCAACGGCGCCGTCAGCGGTGAGGCGGTGAACGTCGTCATCGAAGAGGAAAAGGACATCGACAAATACAAGGGCAAGCTGGCCGGCAAGATCGTTCTGCTGGGCGACATGCGCCCCGTCCCGCCAGTCGAAAAGCCACTCTTCGTGCGCTACAACGACAAGGAGCTGGAAGACCTGGCAAAGTATCCCGATGCCGGCGCCGACCGCGACCAGGAGCGCCGCATCCAGCAGTACATCAAGCGCTCCGCGCTGCGCGACAAGATCGCAGCCTTCCTCGCCGATGAGAAGGTAGCCGGCGTCGTCGTCCCCAGCCGCGATGGCAAAGACGGCGGCGGCAGCGGCGGCACCGTCTTCGACGACAACGGCGCTGCACTCGGCAGCAAACCGTACAAGCGCGAGAGCGCCGTGAAGGTTCCCGTCGTCGTCACCGCGATTGAGAACTATGGCCGCGTCTTCCGCCTGCTCAAACAGCGCGTGCCAGTCACTCTGGAGATGAATGTGGAGACGAAGTTCACCGGCGATCAGCAGCACGGCTTCGACACTGTGGCCGAGATCCCCGGCACCGACCCCGCGTTGAAGGATCAGATCGTCATGGTGGGTGGCCACCTCGACTCCTGGATCGCCGGCACCGGGGCCACCGACAACGGCGCTGGCTCCATCATCGCCATGGAGGTCGTCCGCATACTCAAGGCACTCGACGCGAAGCCACGCCGCACCATCCGCATCGCGCTGTGGAGTGGCGAGGAGCAGGGACTCTACGGCTCCAAGGGCTACGTCAAGCAGCACTTCGGCTCCTTCCCGCTCTCCACCGCAGCAGATCAGCAGCCGCTGCCAGAGTTTCTGCGCAAGGCCGGCGGCCCGGTCGAGACCAAGCCGGAATGGAAGACGCTTGACGCCTACTTCAATGTCGACAACGGCTCAGGTAAGGTTCGCGGCGTCTATCTGCAGAACAATGCGGCAGAGGAGCCCATCTTCCGCCAGTGGATCGCGCCGCTCAAGGACCTGGGCGTCACTACCATCACTATGCGCAACACCGGTGGTACGGATCACTTGTCCTATGACGCTGTCGGACTGCCCGGCTTCCAGTTCATCCAAGACGAGCTTGACTACGAGACGCGCACTCACCACTCCAACGAAGATACCTACGAGCGTCTGCAACCGGGTGACCTGGCCCAGGCAGCAACGGTCGAGGCCATCTTCGTCTACAACGCCGCCATGCGCGACCTGATGATGCCGCGCAAGCCATTCCCCCATCCCGAACTGCACGATCAGCAGACCGCCCCGCTCAAGGACCTGTTCCCCGGAGCATTGCCAGAGCAGAAGTAACATTTCTTGCCAAAGAGGCGGAGGTTTCATACGCCCTCCGCCCTTCTTCGTTCTCAACTCTCCTTGACGGCCTACCAGTCAGGGGCTAGTGTTCCGCTGGGCCAAATGCCTTGAGGAGAACGACCATGAAATGTACGTTACGGTCCTATTGCACGCTGTTCCTGCTCACGACGAGCCTGGCTTACGCACAAAGCACTCCGCCCGCCGCCGCTCCCGCCACGGGCACGGCAGCCAGGACTGCCACCGTTGCCGGCGATACCGCCGCCGAGGGCAGCCTGCAGAAGATGGAGACAG
>JBBRLT010000010.1:0-60374 GCA_038231235.1 Terriglobales bacterium | reverse complement strand
CCCCACGCAGGGAATGAAATTCTCTTTCGCCGCCATCGTGTCCAGCTGCTTGAGGAAGTCCAGCGCCGGGTCTTCTGACAAACCGGCGACCAGCTCTGCAAGCGGCTGTGTGGTGATGCGAATGGTTTCGGTCTGATAGCCGGCGGTGGAGAAGCTTTTCTGCGCCTGATGTAGGACGATCAACGCTTCAGCGATCTGCTTTTGATAGGTGTTGCGGTCCAGGCGGACGAACGCAGTAATCGCACGCACCTTTGGGTTCGAAGAGCTGGCGGTTGCCGTCGTATCCTGCGCTGGAAGGGTATGGGACGTGACAATCAGCAGTGCGAGACAGAGCCACTTCACGGTGCATACCTCAAGAGAACGCTAGGCGATGTGAGGACAGGCGAGGCGCCCAGTGTAGTCCCGCGCAACTCGATTTGATTGCAGCAACCTGCCATCTGCAGGCTCTGCTACCCTTTAGGGTTTGCACCTCACGACTGAAGGATGTGGCGGGTATGGCTTTTAAATTCAAGGGCGTCGACTTCATCGGCTTCGACGCGATGCTATCAGAAGACGAGCGCATGGTACGCGAAACCGCGCGCCGCTTTATCGAAGACAACCTGATCCCCATCATCGAGGAGTGCAATCGCGAGGGCCGCTTTCCGCGTGAATTGGTAAAGCCGATGGGCGCAATGGGCTTCTTCGGCGCCAACCTGCACGGCTATGGCTGCGCCGGCATGTCGAATGTCGAATATGGGCTGGTAACGCAGGAGCTGGAGCGTGGCGACTCCGGCATCCGCTCCTTTGTCAGCGTGCAGTCGGCGCTGGTGATGTACCCCATCTACACCTTCGGCACCGACGAGCAGAAGAACGAATGGCTGCCACAGCTGGCCACTGGCGACAAGCTGGGCTGCTTCGGGCTGACTGAGCCGGACTTTGGATCGAACCCGGGCGGCATGCGTACGCGTGCACGGCGCGATGGCTCCGACTACGTTCTGAACGGCGAGAAGATGTGGATCACGTCGGGGTCGATTGCCGACGTCGCCGTGATCTGGGCCAAGGTGGACGATGAGGATGATCGCGTCCGGGGCTTCCTGGTTCCCACGAAGACGCCGGGCTTCCGCGCCTACGACGTGCACGGCAAGTGGTCCTTGCGCGCGTCGGTGACCTCCGGGCTGGCGCTTGAGGATGTCCGGTTGCCAGCCTCCGCCCTGATGCCCGGCACTGGCGGGCTGAAGTCTCCACTGATGTGCCTGAACCAGGCACGCTACGGCATCGGGTGGGGCGCGCTGGGCGCGGCAATGTCCTGCTATGACACAGCGCTGCAGTATTCGCTGATGCGCAAGCAATTTCGTGATCAGCCCATCGCCAGCCATCAACTGGTGCAGGAGAAACTGGCCTGGATGATTACGGAGATCACCAAAGGGCAGTTGCTGTCTCTGCAGGTAGGCCGACTGAAGGATACGGGCAAGGTGAGCCACGAGCACATCTCCATGGCCAAGCGGAACAACGTGGCCATTGCCATCGAATGCGCCCGCATGGCGCGCGACATTCTGGGCGGCAATGGCATCACCGACGACTACCCGGTGATGCGCCACATGATGAACCTGGAATCAGTGAAAACCTATGAGGGCACACAGGATATCCATACCCTGATCATCGGGCAGGCCATAACGGGCATAGCCGCTTTTTAGCGCGGGAATCGCTAGCAACTTGGCGCGGAAAACGTCGTCTAAGGCGTAGGGGACGTGTTTCTTTGACGCTGAAGACGAAATCCGTGGCCGTGGTAAAGAGCCTGAAGCTGCCACGCCAGCCAGAGTTCGACGCACTGCGCGGACTCTTCCTGGTGTGGATGGCTGTAGCCCATCTGCCCACCCGCTTCAGCGACCTGGTGAATCAGCCGTTCGGTTTTGTGTCTTCGGCGGAAGGGTTTGTCTTTCTCTCCGCCATTTTGGTTGGACGTGTCTACATGCGGCAGGCCATACAGGACTCGGGTGCACTGCGTACCAAGCTGTGGAAGCGCGCCTTCCGGGTCTATGCATACCATCTGCTGCTGTTGCTGCTGGCTTTTACCTTCGCGGCTGCCTTCGCCGTCTTTTCGCACCGCGCGGCGCTGCAAAACCTGCTGAACTTCTACCTGGCACATCCGGCGGTGGCCATCGTGGGGTCTGTGCTGCTGATCTACTGCCCGCCGCTGCTGGATATTCTTCCCATGTACGTCCTCTTCCTGCTGGCGTCGCCCTTCGTGCTCTCGGTAGCGGTGAAGCGCCGGTGGGGTCTGCTGCTGGGCGGCAGCACGCTGATGTGGCTGGCGGCGCAGTTTCATCTACGGGCAGCCGCGCACGATGTGGTGGTGCGCTTTACCCACCTGCCCATACCCTTGCAGGAGTCCGGCGCTTTTGACCTGTTCGCGTGGCAGTGGGTCTGGATCATGGGTATGTGGCTGGGCGCGCGATCGGTCGAAGGCCCATTGCCCCTGCGCTTCATTCCCAAGTGGGCGCTCGGGATATGCGCCGTGATCTGCGCATTCTTCCTGGGCGTGCGGCATAACTGGTGGGGCCCTGATCTAACCCAGCAATCCTTCGGCTTGCTGCTGGACAAGTGGCAGATCGGCCCGCTGCGTCTGCTCAACCTGATCGCCTTCGTCAGCGTGCTCTATGGACTGCGCAGTGCAGTGCGGTGGCTCATTGCCCGCGAACCCTTCATCACTCTGGGGCGCGCCTCGCTGGAAGTCTTCTGTGCTCACCTGGTCTTTGTATTCGTAGGACTCGCGCTGCTCTACGACGAGGTGCCGCAGTTGCACGGCCCCTATGCACTGGCACTGCTGGTGGCGACATTCCTCGGCATGATCTTCGTTGCACAACGCCAGCTACGGCGCAAGCAGGCAGAGCGAGTCACCGCAATGCGCACATCGGCGCAGGTCGTCGATACTGCGGCGTAAGCTGCGGCCTGGCGTTCAGTCGGCGGCCAGACGCTGCGATGGTGGCGGCACCTTGACGGATGCCATACCTGCGGCCGTCGCGGCCTGAATGCCCAGGTCGGTATCTTCGAAGACGAGACAGGATTCCGGCACGACGCGGAGCCGGTTCGCGGCCATCAGAAACGCTTCTGGATGCGGCTTGCCCCGGCTGTAGTCTTCAGCGCATACCAGCGTCTCAAAGCGGTTCAGCAATCCCAGCTTTTCGAGCGATGCAGTGACTGACTCACGCGTAGAGCCAGAGACGACCGCGAAGGGAATGCTGCCGTGGCTGGCATCGATATGCTCCAGCACCTCCGGCACTGCATGCAGCTGCGGGAAGGCTTCATAGTAGAACGCCTCCTTGCAGCGGGAGACCTCCTCCACCGGCATGTGCAGTTCATGCATCTGGTTCAGCGCGGCGATGATCTCGTTCACTGGCATGCCGCCCCATGCATAAAAGAGCTCTTCGTCAAACGGGCACTTCCACTGCGCCAGCGCGCGCTGCCACGCGGTAAGGTGCAGCGGCATTGAGTCGACAATGGTGCCGTCACAATCGAAGAGATACGCGGCAAACCTGCCGGCCGGCAATTGCAGCTTCATATGAGCCTCTCCTGTACCTTGTGGGCTCGCGCGCAGACGAAAGCAAGAACGCACCCGCGCAGAGTCCTTGCTTCGCGGGAGCTGGTTAGACAGCGACAGTGAAGCTGTCTTCGGTGCGGATGACCGGCCGGTAGAGTGTGTCGCGCTCGAACGGCTCACGCCCTGCCTCGCGGATAAGCCGCATCAGATCGCTGCGTCGCATGCCCTGCGGTGTGCTGGCGCCCGCATCGTGGTAGATCTTCTCTTCGATCACTGTGCCATCGATGTCATCCGCGCCGAAACGCAGCGCTACCTGCGCGATGCCCGCCGTCATCATCTGCCAGTAGGCTTTGATGTGCGCGAAGTTATCCAGCAGCAAACGGCCCACAGCAATCTGGCGCAGGTCGGTGAGACCCGTGGTGCGTGGCAGATGCTGGAGCGGCGTGTTGTCGGGATGAAAGGCCAGCGGAATAAAGGTCTGGAAGCCGCCTGTGTCGTCCTGCACGGCGCGCAGGCGCAGCATGTGGTCCACCCGGTCTTCGTCATTCTCCACGTGGCCGTACAGCATAGTCGCATTCGAGCGCAGGCCAAGCTGGTGCGCGGCGCGTGCTGTCTCCAGCCATTCGCCGCCGTCGATCTTGTGATCGCAGATGATGTGGCGCACGCGGTCGGAGAATATTTCCGCGCCGCCTCCCGGCATGGAATCCACGCCAGCATCCTTCAGCTTGACCAGCACTTCAGGAATGCTGAGCTTGGCGCGACGCGCGAGGAACGATACCTCGACCATGGTGAAGGCCTTGATATGCACCTGGGGAAAGCGTTCCTTGAGTCCGCGTACCAGGTCGAGAAAGTATTCGAGTGGAAGGTCCGGATGCAGGCCGCCGACGATGTGAAACTCTGTCACCGCCTCGTGGTAGCCGGAGGCAGCGGCCGTCCAGGCTTCGTCGAGCGCCATGGTGTAGGCCCCGACGTCATCCTTCTTGCGTCCAAAGGCGCATAACCGGCAGGCAGCGACACAAACATTCGTTGGATTGATGTGGCGGTTCACATTGAAGTACGTGATGTCGCCGTGCAGAGACTCGCGCACCCAGTTGGCCAGCCAGCCCACGGCCAGGATGTCCGGGCTGCGATAGAGCGTCACGCCTTCGTCGAAGTCGAGCCTCTGGCCAGCAAAGACCTTCTGCGCGATTGGCTCCAGTCGCGCGTCCTGCGCGCGGAATCCACCAAGGGCCGGTGTTGTCTTCTGAAGAGCGCTCACAATTGCTATGATACGCGCGGATTCCAGCCACGGAACACGAGGCGTGGATGGGGTCCAAAGCGCCCTGCGCCCTTCCTGGTACCGTCGCAAGACTGCGCGGCATCCAATGTGAAGTGGTGTCTGGCCAGGATCATAGTGGCGTCGGGAGGCGATCTGAATGATGCGTTCCTGGATTGGTGGCTGGATTAGTTCCTGGATAACTCGATGGCTGTTGCTGGCGGGGATGTTTGCAACCGGGGCTGTCGGCCAGTCCGCACCACCCACCGTGTTTCCAACCGTCAGCGTCTATAACCTGGCCAAGGAGCGCGTCACGCTGCCAGCAGATCTGCATGGCGAGCGCAATCTGCTGCTGCTGTACTTCAAGCTGGACCAGCAGCCCGATGTGGACGGATGGAACGCGCTCATCGACCCATGGCGCGCCGCCGACCCATCACTCGGGGCCTACAACTGCCTGATTTCGCCGCGCAGCAATATGATCTCGCGCTGGTGGCAGAACTCCTCCTTGCGCAGTGACCAGAAGGATGCGAGGCGTTGGAGCACCACTGTGCCTCTCTATGTCGACAAGACGCAGTTCCGGAAGACGCTGGATATTGCTTCAGAGAAGCAAGTGGTTGTGCTGGTGACGGATCGCCAGGGCCACGTTTTGACTCGCGTCTCCGGGCCGCCGGATGTGCAGAAGCGAGCGGCAGTTCGCCGCGCGCTATTGCCTTCTGCCTCCACGTCACCGCAATAGGCACATTTGGCCTGCCTTCCACGTCTCACTCAACGATCGTTTGTGGAGCGGGCGCGATCGACTTGCGCATCACCAGCGCATCGGACCCGTCCTGGTAGTAGCCGGGAATGCGGCCGGTCCGCTGGTAGCCGAGCCGTTCGTAGAAGGCTTGCGCGGCGAGGTTCCCCGTCCCCACCTCAAGGGTGGAGGCGATGCAGCCTGTGGCGGCCAGGTGCTGCTCAGCCGTCTGCATCATGCGACGGCCCAGTCCGCCGCGCTGGCGCTCCGGCGCAACGTCAATGGTGATGAAGTGGCCGACGCGCTGCCCCGCCTCAAGCTTCCAGTCCACAATGCAGAAGCCAACAAGGCTGCCGGCCTCGTCAGCTACGAAGCTGGTGCTGCGCGGGTGGTGGAGAAAGTAGTGCAGCTCTGCCCGCGAGTAGGCGATCTGCGGTGCGAAGCAGCGCGCATCCAGCGCCTGCATCTCCTTCAGATCTTCCTTGCGGAAGGCGCGCAGTTTGACAGAAGCCGCGTCTACTTCGTTCCTCCTGAAGCGGCTCCGGGGCGGGCTGCCTCCTGAGAGGGTTGCACCACCACACCGTTGTAAAGCGAGGCTGCTACCAGCCGTCCGCCACTGGAGCGTACGCCGCGTACGTGCCAGCCAGCGTCCCACCACTTCCAGCTGCGGTCAGACTCATTCACTGCCATGACCCAGGTAGAGCTCCATGAGGTGATGACGATGCGCTCCAGGCCGCGCTCGTATTCAATGCCGCTGATGTCAGAGAAGGGCAGGGTGGACATGAAAGTCCAGTTGGCTCCCTTGTCCGTGCTGGAGTAGACGCCCTCGCGGCCACCGATCCACATGCTGCCGCCCGGCGCAACGGTGCTGGTACGAACGGTCGT
The DNA here is from genome assembly GCA_038231235.1 of Terriglobales bacterium. Taxonomy (GTDB): domain Bacteria; phylum Acidobacteriota; class Terriglobia; order Terriglobales; family Acidobacteriaceae; genus KBS-83. Next base: position 53,984 of record JBBRLT010000010.1, on the reverse strand, counting down.
GAGCTTGTCTGGCAGGGGTGCGCCCTGCCACGTCTTGCCGCCATCCTGAGAGATGGCAATGCCGGTGCGCTGTGTCGCCAGCACCACCGGACCAATCGCATGCACACTCAGGTAGTCGGTCTTGCCCAGCACCGGCCCACCTGTCCATTCCTTGCCGCCATCGGAGCTCTGATAGACGCCAGCAGAGGTAGCGGCAAACCAGGTGTTCTGGCTCAGGTCGAGGCCGCTAACGCGTCCTTCGATTTGCCCGCCGGGAACACTGACCGTTTTTGTGCTGCGCACGCGTTTGTGTTTCACGGTGGTGAAGACAGCCTTCTCTTCCATCTTGACCACCTTGCCGTCCGGCTGCCAGTGCCCGCCTGTCCACTCGAAGATGCCGTGGCTGGTGCCGGCCAGCAGCCTGCCGTCCGGACTCTCTGCCAGTGTGAAGACATCGCGCCCATCCAGCCCCTGGCTCTGCTGCATCCAGCTTTTGCCGTTGTCCGCGGAGGTGAAGACGCCGCCGTAGCCCTTATCGTTGACCACACCCGCATAGAGGCGATTTGCATCCTTCACATCGCTGGCGAGCGCGGCTACCTGGCGCTGGGAGAAGCCGGGGTTGGATTGCGTAAAGGAGGCGCCCTGGTCGTCGCTCAGCAGTACGCCGCTGCGATCAGTTGCCAGCAGCACGTGCTTCGGGTTCTTGGGATCGACGTAGACGTCGTTGACGATCACGTCCGGCCCAGTGATGCGTGACCAGTTGGTGCCCGCGCTGGTGGTACGGTAGAGCCCCTCGGTGGTGCCGGCGTACACGGTTGAGTGCTCGACCGGGTCCTGCATTAGCACGCGCGTCCGGCGGGCGGTGGACGGGATGCCCTGGATCTTGTGGTACAGCTCGCCGCCATTGTCGCTCTTGTAAATGCCGGAGCAGGCACTGGTGTACACAGTCTGCGGCGCAGTGGGGTCAATGATGATGGAGAAGACATCTGAATCGTCGATCAGCCCCTGCTTGATGTTGTGCCAGTTGGCGCCGCCATCGGTGGTCTTCCAGGGCAGGTGCCAGGTACCGGCATAGATGGTCTTGGGGTCCTTGGGATCGATGGCGATCGACTCGACCTCGTGCAGCTCGTTGCTACCCGCCGGGCTGATCTGGTCCCAGTGCTGGCCGCCGTCCTCACTGCGGAAGATACCCTTCAGGGTGCCGGCCACCAGCAGCTTGGGATTCGAAGCAGATTGCGACAGGGCGCGGATGGACTGTCCGTCCATCGCAGGAACCTTGGTCCATGTCTTGCCGGCATCGTGGCTGATGAAGAGCCCGCCATCCGGGTGATCCACGACCCAGGCGGCGACGTAGAGCGTCTTCGGGTCGGACTCGTCGACCGTGATGTTGTCCAGGATCAGGTCGTCCTTGGGGGAGAGCTTGGTCAGCCTTCGCCAGGAGGCGCCATTGTCCCGGCTCTCATAGAGCCAACTGTTCGTCGTTCCGAGATAGAGGTGCTTGCTATCCGTGGGATCTGCCGCGAAGCTGCGCGCATCGCCGCCATCCGGACCTACGGGAATCCAGGCGGTCGCAACGGGATTGGCGTTGGTGGCGGCCTGCGGCGGAACCGCCCACAGTGGCAAAGCGGCGGCAGAGAGCAGCAGGAGGAGGGAGGCGAGACGTGAGCTTATCAATTGGTTACTACCTCATACGGAACTGTAGGTTGAGGGTATCGGGCGGTGGGCCGCGCTGGCAATGCCACGAATGTGGCCCCGTATCCAGCTCGGCATCCGTCAGCGACCCGGGAATATTAGTTTCCTGAGGATCGGCCGGAGGAAAGCAGGGACAAAGAAAAGGGCTGACCGGGGGTGCCGGTCAGCCCTTTCTGTATACAGTGCAGAGAACTGCTTACTGAGCCGCCTTCTTGTGGTGACGTGCGTGGTGAGCAGCCGCTGCAGCGCGTGTTTGTGGCTTCACGCTGTTTTCGTCGATCGGCTGGCTACCCTGGACATCGTTCTCGAAGTTGGCGCCGGCAGGAACCAGATAGTTCTGAGCCTGCTTGCCCGTCTCCGAACCAGACCGTACCTGGATGCGAGAGGCGTCGATGCCCTTCTCCTTGACCAGATACTCCTTGGTGTTGACTGCGCGCTGTGCTGCCAGCTTCGGACCGCTCTTCTCGCCCGATGCGGAGTCGCCAACCACCACGACAGTCGCATCCGACTGACGCTGCAGGTTGAGGGCTACATCATCCAGGCAGGCCTTGGCTTCGTTGTCAACGCGAGCCGGACGCTTCTTGTCACGATCGAAGTTGATCGAGCAAAGAGTCTGCGCCTTCGGTTGCGGTGGGGGGGGCGGGTTCTCGATGTTGACACTGGTCGTAGTCGAGGCAGTCTGACCCTTGTCGTCGGCGACGTTGCAGGTCACGGTGATGGGACCAGCCGGGGCACCCGAGGTAGCCAGTGTCGCGGTCTTGTCTGTGCCGTTGATCTGACCGGCCGACGCGCTGTAGGTGTAGGTCAGCGGACGGTTCTGCGGGCTGACGCCCTGGGCCGTAACGGTGGAGCTGTCACCCGGCTTCAGAGTGGTCGGTGCGGCCGAGCAGCTGATGGTAGGCGGCTCAAACTGCTTGACCTCAAAGTTCGAGGTGCAGTCTGCAAACTGGCCAACCTTCTGTCCCTGAGAGGTATGCCCAGTGACGGTGTAGCTGCCGGGGTTCAGCCCGTTGGTGTCGATGTTGCCGGTAGTGCTGTCGCCAGTCACCTTGACGCCGTTGTTGCCGGTCCAGTTGTAGGTGGCGTTCTTCTTGGGGTTCAGATTGGTTGCGGTTCCCGTGACGGTAACGGGATCACCCGGATAGACCGACGCAGGGCTGGCTGCGCACTGATAGGTAACCGGAGGGGGCGGGGTGATGCTGCCAATCCGATATAGCAGACCGCTATCCAGACGGACCGCATCCACGTTGGCGCGACCGCCGGTGGGATATGGCGACTGCGGACCAAAGTTGACGTGGTAGTACTGATAATCCGCCTGGAAGACGCGAATACCGAAGCGCTTGGTAATCCCGTAATCAAGACCGCCGCCAACGGTGAGCGCCGGACCCCAGGTGTAGGGCTGCTTGAAGGGGCCGCCAAGCCGGATAGCGCCTGCCTCAGCATGGATGAAGGGCGTGAGGTCCTGCGTGGGATAGCGAAATACGATGCCGCCCGAGGCAATCTGGGCTCCGTCGTTATTGCCATCCGGATGGACACTGTATTCCAACTGTCCGCCTACATAGCGGTTGACGTAGTAGGTGCCGCTGCCGATGGCGCCGTAATCGATCGAGGAATACTTCACCGGTGTGGGCAGACCGACGCTGGCGCCGCCTGGGATCAACACCGATCCGTGAGGGGCCAGGTAGGAGTAGCCAGCGAAAATATCCACGCGTGAGGCGTAGGGAGCCTGCGGCGCACTGGGTGCCGGCGTCGCGGCTGCTGGGGCCGGAGCCGGGGTTTGCGCAGCAGGAGCCGGGGCGCTGCTGGAAGGGGAATCGGGTGATGCTGGCTGAGTCGGCGTCTGCGACGAATTCGGAGCCGGGGTGCTGGCCGGAGAATTCGGAGTATCCTGCGCAAGCAGACCAGTTGTTCCCAGGCCTACCGCGCAGCTTACGAGCAGAATCCGGCTCAGAGAATGCAACTGACGTGAATGCATGCGTCTATCCTCCGCAACCGTACTGAAAGTCATACAAATTTAATTACGAATGGCATCGAGAAGTCCGTGGGATATGGAGCAACCCTCGCCATCCGGGGAAACTAAAGAGCGGGCAGCGCAAGGAACAGTCCTATGCGTTGACTTGAATTAGTGCACATTTTAGTGGGTGAGTTGCCTAGAATTTTCAATAGCTTACCGAGAGCATCACCAGAGTAACCCATTGCTCGGCCTGCGCGCCAAAACCACGCGAGGCACAGATGTGACAAACTGGTGAACTCAACTATCCTACGGCACAAATTCCAAAACGGGGCTGGAAAATCAACTCAAATTGAGAGTTCGCTTGAGGCTGCCACGCTCGCGCTGGATCTTTTCCTGCAGCAGTGTGATGGCGTAGATGAGCTGTTCCGGCCGGGGCGGGCAGCCCGGGACATACACATCGACGGGAATGATCTGATTCACTCCCTGGACCAGCGCGTAATTGTTGAACACGCCACCGGAGGTGGCACATGCGCCCATGGAGATCACCCACTTCGGCTCCGGCATCTGCTCCCAGAGTCGTCGGATCACCGGGGCCATCTTCTGCGAGACCCGGCCTGCAATCACCATCAGGTCCGACTGACGCGGGGAGGGCCGAAAGACCTCGGCCCCAAAGCGGGCAATGTCAAAGCGCGACGCGCCCATGGACATCATCTCAATGGCGCAACAGGCCAGTCCAAAGGTCATGGGCCAAACCGAGCTCTTGCGGACCCAGTTCACTGCGAAGTCCAGCGAGGTAAGGATGATGCCCTCCGGCTGTTCCTCGCCGAAGTTGGCCTCCTGCACCTTCATCTGGTTCTTGGCGCTGCTCTCAAGCGAGCCAAACAAGTAGCGATCGCTGGGTGTTGTGCTCATGCCGTAAGTATAGACCGGCCTCCGCAGTCACTCGATCGCGGCTGCCGCTCTCTCTCCTAATCTTGCCTATCTTGGGCCGGCGACGGCGCTCTTCGCAGGGCTGGTTGGCACCGGGTCAGCGTTCGGCGCATTGTTGAGCACGATCACCTGGTCCGGCCGGGTATAGCGCAGCCGTATATGCGCCTCGTACTCGGTGGCGTCGGGATCGGTCTTCAGGTGCTCCACGTGCATCTTGAGACGGCTGTTCTCATGCCGGATCCGCTCCAATTGATCCACCAGCACCCGATGCTCCTGGCGCTTGGCGCTATAGGCCGAGACGCCATTGGCGCCGAAGAAGGCGTGGTATCCCAGCAGCCCCGCGAAAACGAACGCAGAGACCGTTATAAAGCGGCGCCGATGACGCTGGCTCGCCGTGGCCACGGTGAAGCGCCGGGCCAGCCGGCCGCGCTGTGTATTTGCCTGTCCTGCTGCTTCCACGCCTTGAATTCCTCTCTACTGCATGACCCACTCTTTGGCGGCTTCGGTCAGCGCTGCGCTCTCCTGCTCATCGCGCGCTTCTGTGTAGACGCGGACCACTGGCTCCGTTCCAGAGAGCCGATAACAGACCCAGGATCCGTCGTCGAAGATCAACTTGAGTCCGTCGGTACGCACCACCTGCGTCACCTTCTGCCCGGCCAGCTCAGTGGGATCTTTCTTTACCTTTTCAGTGAACTTCTGCTTCACCTCGTCGGTCAAGCGGAAGTTCTCCCTAATGGGATAGAAGGAACCATAGTTGCCAAAGAGCTGCCGCAATTGTTCGCCAATGCTCTTGCCGCGACGGGCCACCATCTCGGCCATCAGCAGGCCGGCGATCACGCCGTCCTTCTCCGGCACGTGGCCGCGAATGGTGAGCCCGGCGCTCTCTTCGCCGCCGATCGCAATCGCATCCTTCAAAATCAGCTCGCCGATGTACTTGAAGCCTACCGGCGTCTCATGCAGCTCCACTCCCTGCTTCTCCGCAATGGCATTGATCAGATTCGTGGTGGCGACCGACTTGGCAACGCCATTCTTCCAGCCGCGAGTCTCGATCAGGTACTCAAACAGCAGCGCGATGACATAGTTGGGCTGGATAAAGGTGCCGTCTGCGTCGAGAATGCCGAAGCGGTCCGCATCGCCGTCAGTAGCAACGCCGATGTGCGCGCCGATCTCCCTCATCGTGGCCTTGCAATCGCCTAACAGATGATCGTCCGGCTCCGGGGCATGGCCGCCGAACAGCACATCGCGATAGTCGTGCACGGTGTGAACATCGATGCCCTGATCGCGCAGAATGTCTGATGTGTAGCCGCGCGCCGCGCCCCAGAAGGGGTCGAAGACCACCTTCAGGTTGGCGGCTTTGATCGCCTTCAGGTCGACCAGCTCTGCCAGCCGCTTCAGGTAGGCCGGCTTCACGTCCGTCTGCTCTGGCTTGTCGAGCGGTTTGCCCTGAGCAATCACCTGCTCGCCCAGCGCGCGGATGTTGGCCTCGATCTGCTTGGTCATCTCCGGCAGTGCGGGCGCGCCATCGGGCGTGGAAAACTTGATGCCGTTGTACTCCGGCGGATTGTGCGAAGCAGTGAAATTGATGCCGCCGCTTGCCTTGTGCTGACGGATGGCGTACGCGATTGCCGGCGTGGGCGCAGCATCAGGGATTACTACTGGTGTGATGCCGTGCTGGGCCAGCAGGCGCGCTGCTTCGTCGACGAAGGTCTCGCCCAGAAAGCGCGGGTCGCGGCCCACCAGCACGCGATGGCTGCCCGGCTGGCTGGCGACGTAAGTGGCAATGCCGGTGACGGCGCGGCGGATATTCGCCAAAGTAAAATCATCGGCAACAATGGCTCGCCAGCCGGAGGTTCCAAACTTGATCTCAGTAGCCATGTCTCTCCTGTGTCTCCGCTTGGCGGCGACGCTCAAGCATCGGCGCTCAACCCGGTCTCGCGCCGCGCTTTGGCGTGGGATGCGGCCCGGGATGGATTGTATGGCAGAGCGCCTCTATATCGCACGTCATCCTCGCCCTTGGCGGCCCACATGACCCAGGCGCGCCTGGTGCTAACAACAACTGCGAACCGCGAGGAGGCGGAGCGCATTGCGCATGCACTGGTGGAGGAGCGGCTGGCCGCGTGCGTGAACGTGATCGGCGGCGTCCACTCCGTCTATCGATGGAAAAACAGTGTCGAGGCGGCTGAAGAGGTGCTGCTGCTGATCAAGACGCGAGATGTGGCTGTCGATGCAGTCTCAGAGCGTGTCCATCAGCTGCACAGCTATGAAGTGGCCGAGTTTCTGGTGCTCGAAGTTGGCGGCGGAAGTGAAGCGTACCTGGCCTGGATCGCGGGCAACACCGGTTGACGGTTTGTTATCCTGAGCAGGAGTCTTGTCCTGATGCGCTGGCTGTTTGCCATATTTCTTTTAAGTCTCTGCGTGCTGTTGTGGGCCGCCTTCGCCATTGCCCGGCACATCCGCCGCGCCTCGCAAAGACCGCAGGGGGAAGCATGGTCCGCCAGCGAACACGATGTCGCCCAACACCCGGCCAGCCCAAAGGACGAGGAGCGGGCCGCTCTGCCGCAGGACGTACGCTAGAAGAGGAGTGGGTTAGATGATGGAGCAGACCGCCGCACAGCAGCAGAACCCCGCCGCCAGCAGCACGCGCCGCCTCGCGCGGCAGGCTGGCATTGTTGTGGCCGCGTCCGCACTGGTGGCGCTGTGCGCGCACATCGCAGTGCCGCTGGGGTTCACGCCGGTTCCGGTGACCCTACAACCCTTTGCAGTGCTGCTGCTGGGCCTGGTGCTGGGGCCGGCCACCAGCTTCGCGGCGTTGACGCTCTATCTGCTGGAGGGCATCGCCGGCCTGCCGGTCTTCAATCCACACGGCCCCGGCGGCCTAGCGCAGTTGTTTGGCCCCACCGGCGGCTACCTGCTGGCTGCGCCATTTGCCGCAGCGCAGGCCGGCACCATTTACCACGCCGGCAAACGCCACGCCGGCGCTGCGTTTGCCGGAGCAGCGGCTGGCGACCTGGTAATCCTGACTACGGGCGCGGTCTGGCTTGGGCTGCTTGCCCATACCAACTTCTCGACCCTGCTGAAACTTTCGGTCGTGCCATTCCTGGGCGGCGATGCGGCCCAGCTGGTGGCCGCCGCAAGCTGCGCGCTCATCTTCCGGTCATTCAGCAGAGCGCCGAAACACTAGCACTGGGTGCAGCTTTCGTGGTCTCTGTTCCACTCTCCTGGCCTGCATCGACAGGCCCCGCATGAAAGGAAACACCGAGCGTGAGCAGCACTTCTCTGGAACACCCGCCGACCGGCATACGCGAGATCACCATCGCGCACAGTCCGGACTCCGATGACGCTTTCATGTTCTACGGCCTGGCCACCAACAAGGTGCGGGTGCCCGGCTTCAAGTTCACCCACACACTAACCGATATCGAGACGCTGAACCAGAAGGCCATCCACGAGGCCTTCTACGACGTGACGGCGATCTCTTTTCACGCCTACCCGTACATGCAGGACACCTACACGCTGATGGCCTGCGGTGGCAGTGTGGGCGAAGGTTACGGTCCCATGATCGTCGCCAGCCGCCGCTTTACGCTTGAAGAGATCAAGCACATTCGCATTGCCATCCCTGGAACGCTGACAACAGCAGCGCTATCCTTGCAACTCTTCGCGCCCGGTATCAATACGAGCGTGGTGCCGTTCGACCAGATCATCCCGCAGGTGCTGGCTGGCAAGTTTGAAGCCGGTCTGATCATTCACGAGGGGCAGCTGACCTACTCTGCCAGCGGGCTCTACAAGGTGCTGGACCTGGGCCAGTGGTGGCGTGAAGAGACCGGCCTGCCCCTGCCGCTGGGTGGGAACGCCATCCGTCGCAGCCTGGGCGAGGACACCATGCGGGTGGTGACCAAAGCACTGCGCGAGAGCATTCAGCATGCGCTGGACCACCGCGAGGAGGCGCTGGCCTACGCCATGCAGTTCGCGCGCGATCTGGACGCACACATGGCCAATCGCTTCGTCAGCATGTACGTGAATGAGCGCACGCTGAACTACGGTGAAGATGGTAGGACTGCGATTCGCAAGCTGCTGGAGTTGGGCTACCAGCGCGGCATCATTCCTCACCCGGTGAAGGTGGACTTTGTCGGCTAGAAAAGCGGTTAGCGGAGAAATAGTTAGCTAAAGAGCGGTTCGCGAAAGAGGCGGTCAGCTTTTTTGCTAGCCGGTTTTCAGCCTGCCGCTTCTTAGCTTGGTGCTTCGCTGACCGCGCCACAAGCTCTCAGTCATCGTCCTTGCGATGCTTCGGCAGATGCAACGCAGCTGGCAGCGGCGCATTGCCCTTCGCATTGCGCCACAGAATGGCATTCAGCTTCTGCGGATCGGCGCGGTCTTCGTGCTGGAAGTCCATCCTGCTTGACTCCTTCGCTCCTGGTGCACCGAGCTGATTCGCCGTATAGATCAGGCCGTTGTCGCGATTGGTGTAGTCAGCATTGAAGGCCTGTTGATCCCCGGCGCCAACGAATAGTGGCGCAATGGGCGGTGCGAAGGCATCGTTGTTGTTCATCGGCGGGACACCCAGCAGATCTTCCATGGTGCGGATCACGCTCACCGTCGTATAGAAGCTGTGATCGACCACCGGACTGGCCTTACGCGGCGCGTACTTGCTGATGACCAGAGCTGTGCTGCGATGCGCCTCGACGTGGTCTCCGCCATTTTGCGCGTCATCCTCCAGGATGAAGAACGCTGTGTCCTCCCAGTACGGGCTGTGCGAGATGGCTTCGACGGCGCGGCCCACGGCCAGGTCGTTGTCTGCGACGGAAGCATTGGGCGTCGCATGGCCCGCTCGGGTGCCTCCGGTATGGTCATTGGGAAAGCGCAGCATCACGAAGGCCGGCATCTCGTCACTGCCGCTGTTTCGTTTCTCTACCCACTTCCTGAAGAAGCCATCAAACTCCGCAAAACGCAACTGATCCGGAAAGTCCAGCTCGAAGTCAGGATAGTTGGGATCGTAGTGTCCGACGAGCTCCGGCTTGGTGGCCTCGTTCTCCGCAATCAAAGGAATCGTCCACGGATACGGGCTCTTGACTCCTCCATAGTTGGCGGGTAATGGTTCGCCGGCGCGGATGAAACCGTGGGCGCAGAGCTTTGTGTCGGGCTCTGGCGTGCCTTCCAGAGGACTCTTGCGGGGTGCCTCCTTGCCGCCACAGAAGTGCGTCGCGATGAACTCGCCGAAGTGGTAGTAGCTTTTGCCGTGACGCGCGAGGTTGGTCCACAGATAGCTGGAGGCGGGTTCGTTCACGTCCGGGATCTTCTCCGTCATCGGAAGGCCGTTCTCGACTACTCCCTCGAAGTCATAGACCTTCTCCTGGCCGCGATAACTCTGCTGCCAGGTCTTCTCGGTGTAGTCGCTGGTGATGGCCGCGGTCGACCAGACGTGCCCGTCGCCAGAGACCTCGCCCGAGTCATAGAAGTTGTCGAGAATGCCGAACTGCTCTGCCAGCTTGTGCTGGTTAGGCGTCACCTCGCGGCCATACATGGTCAGGCTCGGGTCGCCATCGCCCGCCGGCAGATCGCCGAACACCTGATCGTAGGTGCGGTTCTCCTTGATGATGTAGATCACGTGGCGGATGGGATTGCGGCCGCCTTGAAACTGTATATGGCGGGCCGCAGCGACCTGCATATTGCTGACCACGGATTGTCGTGTGAATTGGGTCAGATGCGCGTCGATCTGGGTCAGATCAAGCGAGGCCACCGAACCGTAGAGCAGCGTTCCGATGTAGGTGTAGGGCCGGCCGGGATGACTCGGATCGGGCGGCAGATCCGGCTTCACATTGGGGCCGGTGCCCTTGCCTTTCCCGGTCGCGATAAAGAGATGGCTATGCGAGATGGCGAGCGCGGTGGGCAGCCACTCGGTCGGAACAAAGCCGTCCGCGGTCTTCACCACGCCCGCGCGTAGTCCGCGCGTGCGGAAGACGGCAACGCAGTCGGTGCCGGCATTGGCTGCGTAAAGCCGATCGCCCTGCGGTGAGAGCGCGAGCGCGTTCGGCACTGCACCGAAGTACTTCTGACCGGGCAGGCGCGTGTCGAAGGTGCCGGAGAGCTTCATGCTCTCCCCGTGCAGCGCAATCGCCGCGACTGCATCCCGATTGGCCAACGCGACGTACAGCATCGTTTCGTCCGGCGATAAGACCAAAGCGGTGGGGTGAGAACTGGGAGAGATGGCACCCACCGGAGGCGCCAGCAGCAGCGTGGACATCACGCGGCTACCGCGCAGATCGAGCTCTGCCACCGCCGAGCCGTTCCACAGCGCAACAAAGGCGCGGCTGCCATCGCGCGTCGGCAATACCACGATGGGATAGGCCGAGGGCACCACGGGGCCGGTTGACAGATCGAAGCGATGACGCACCGCGCCGCTCGCCGTATCGATCAGCAGCACATCGTCCGAGAGCACATCGGCCACCAGCAACTCTTCCTGGCCGTCGCTTCCCTGCACCACCGCGAGCCCGGCAGGCGATGGCACCGCCTTGCCTTCCGGTACCAGCGCCTCCAGCCGGTTCTGCAACCGCCCAGGAGCCAATGTCTGCAGCGGAATCGGTATCAGACGCTCCGACGAGACCTGGCCAGCCTCCACGCGATAGACCGCAATGGCGTTGCCAGTCTCATCGGTTGAGCCGCCCTCGGGCGCGGTGAGCGAGTCAAACGATGCGTAGAGATGCTTGCCGTCATGGCTGAAGGCAATGCCCTGATACAACGTCTGTGGCATATGGGGAGCAGTACGCGCGTCCGGAAAGTCGGCGAGCTTGCCGGTCGTTGTATCGAGCAGAGTGATCGACTGCTGCGCCTTCGTCTCGTAGGTGCCATAGCCTGCATTCAATAGCGCGACGTAGCGGCCATCGGGCGATGTCGCAATCGCCATGGGCAGGCTGTTGATGCGCTGCGGAGAGCCAGGCACAGGTAGCAGCTGCTTGCTGGTGGGCAGGTGGATGGCAGGTGTTTGCGCAGCGGCGCCGCTCCACGCGAGTGCGATGCCAAGGACGAGTCGAAACGATGACCTGGTTGCTCCCAATCTCATGCATCCTTTGTCTCACGCTTACTGTAGTACTTCGATTACAAAACTGTTACGCCTGCCCCCCGGCACCCACTGTTAGGTTCAAAGGTAGAGTCGAAGCATTCGACGAGAAGGTCTGCCCCGATGTTGCTTGACACGCCACTCTCCGAAGTCTCCACCACTCCTGCCACCCCGACTGCCTACAAGCGCAGCAAGCAGGAGGTGCCGAAGCTTGGCCGCGCCGGACAGGACTTTGGCCGCAACTGGGTCACCACGCTGTTCATGCTGGCCTTCCATATCGGTGCCGTCACGGCGCTGTTCTTCTTCACCTGGAAGGGCCTGTTCGCCGCAGTGGTGTTATGGATCATGTCCATCAATATGGGCATCGGCATGTGCTATCACCGGCTGCTGACGCACCGCGGTTACAAGGTCCCGAAGTGGGTAGAGTATGGACTTACCCTGTGCGCTACGCTCGCGCTCGAAGGTGGACCGATCTTCTGGGTGGCCACGCATCGCGTGCACCACCAGCTGAGCGACCAAGAAGGCGACCCGCACACCCCGCATGATGGCGGCTGGTGGGCACACGTCGATTGGATACTGAAGGGCGATGCGCTGCATCATGAAACCGCTCTGCTCTCACGCTACGCGCCGGATCTGGCGAAGGACCCCTTCCACCGCTGGCTCAGCCGCTACCACTGGGCGCCTATCGTTGCGGTCGGGCTGGTGCTGCTTGCAATCGGTGGATGGCCGTGTGTGTTGTGGGGCATCTTCCTGCGCACCACGCTTGGCCTGCATGCGACCTGGCTGGTGAACTCTGCCACCCATATGTGGGGATCGCGCCGCTTCGAAACGCGCGATGAGTCGCGCAACCTGTGGTGGGTCGCGCTGCTGACCGGCGGCGAAGGCTGGCACAACAATCACCACGCGCACCCTGTCTCCGCGCGTCACGGCTTGGCCTGGTATGAGTTCGATCCCAACTACTACGGCATCTGGCTGTTGCAGAAGCTTGGCCTCGCGCAGCAGGTGAAGATCGCGCAGTACGATCCGGCGAACCCGAGGCCGGCTGGCGCAGCATAACGCTTAACGGAAGTCTTATGTCAGCGGCGTCCCCCATCGGGCGCCGCTATACTTTTGCGGGCGCCAGGCTCACACTCAAGCCATATGCGCATCACACGGCGAGGCCGGGCGATCTTCTTTTTCATCGCGCTCGGTGTGTGTCTGGTGGCCGTGGCGGTGACGCTGCAGGCCACCTGGATCATCCTGAACTGGCGCCGCATCGCGCCATTGGTGATCGGCATTCCGTTCTTCGCGCTGCTGATCGCGGGGCTCATCCTGAACACCATCTTCCTGGTGCGCGAAGTGCGCCGGAATGAGCGGCAGGACAGCTTCCTGAACGCGGTCACGCACGAGCTGAAGACGCCCATCACCTCCATTCGCCTGTACCTCGACACCATGCGGCGGCACGAGGTGTCGCGGCAGCAGCAGCAGGAGTTCCTCGCCATAATGGCGGATGACACCGACCGGCTGATGGCGACCGTGGAGCAGGTGCTGAAGGCAGGGGAAATTGGCCAGCGCAGCCGCAACCAGGCACGCATTGCAGTGAATATGGAAGAGTTGGTGCGGGAAGCGGCGGCCACTGCAGTCCTGCGCTACCACCTGGCCGACAGCGCTATCGAGATCGAAACGCGCACGCTGCAGGCAGGCTCCAGCTTCGCGGTCGCTGGCAATCCCGACGAGCTGCGCACCGCGGTTCTGAATGTGATCGACAACGCGGTGAAGTATTCGCCGGATGGGGCGCAGTTGAGTATCGTGCTCTCCGTCGAGAGCGATACCTGGGTGATGGTGAGTGTTTCAGACAAGGGCCTGGGCATTGCGCAGCCTCAGCTGAAGAGCATCTTCAAACGCTTCTACCGCGTGCCCAATCGCAATATCCTGCGCGTCAAGGGGACCGGGCTGGGGCTGTTCCTGGTGCGCTCCATCGCGCGCCAGCATGGCGGCGACGCATTCGCAGAGAGCGCTGGGGAAGGCCATGGCTCGACCATCCATCTGCAACTGCCGCGCATTCTCTGGCCCGACGGGGCAATCCGCGGCGGAGCAACCGTATGAGTGGACCGGCACACATTCTCATCGTGGAGGACGAGGAGCATCTGGCGCAAGGGCTCAAGTTCAATCTGGAGGCGGAGGGTTTCCGCGCCAGCATTGCGCGCGATGGCGAGACTGCGCTGGAGTTGACGGTGAAGCCGGAGGCCATGATCGACGCCATCGTGCTGGACGTGATGCTGCCCGGCTGCGATGGATTTTCCGTTGTCGAGCAGTTGCGCGCACGCGACGATCGCACGCCGGTGCTGATGCTGACGGCGCGTGGCCGCTCCGAAGATGTGCTGCGCGGCTTTGCCGCTGGTGCGGATGACTACCTGCCCAAGCCGTTTGACCTGTCGATCCTGCTGGCTCGCCTGCACGGACTGCTGCGCCGTTGGGCATGGCAGCGTCGCGAGGCGAATGCACAGGCTATCAGCGAGTCCGAAACGCCATTCACCTTCGCCGGACGCACCGTCGACTTTGCGGCGCTCGAGCTGAGAATCCCATCCAGCGAGGCGGAGACCGGCATGCGAACCATTCGATTGACCGTGATGGAAGCCGACCTGCTGCGCTATCTGGTGCGGCACCATGGCCGTGTGATTCATCGCAAGGAGCTGCTGGAGCAGGTGTGGCGCATGCGTGAGGATACGGATACGCGCGCCATTGACAACTTCATCGTGCGGCTGCGGCGGTACCTTGAGGATGACCCGTCGAATCCGGTCTTTCTGCGGACGGTGCGCGGCATTGGCTATCGCTTCGACCCTGTGCCGAACGATCCCGGCATCAGCTAGTTTGCATGGTTAATTGCATCGCGGGCGCAACCGGCGCATCCTATGTGCATAGGGGGTGGGGGTATATGGCCGAGATTGTCCTGCAGATCGATGGCATGCACTGCGGAGCGTGCGTCCAGCGCGTGACCCGGGCGCTGAACCAGATTCCGGGAACGCAGGTAGATGAGGTGCGAGTCGGCGCAGCGCGCCTGCATGCGGCCTCACACGATGCCGAGCCGTATCTTGCGGCTGTGCGCAAGATCGGCTTCGAGGCGCACCTTGTCGAATAGTGCGAACGTCATCGGTGAAGAGCAGAAGACTGCTGAGACGCTCGTCCTGCCGATTCGCGGCATGACCTGTGCGGCCTGTCAGGCGCATGTGGAGCGATCCCTGAAGGCTGCGCCAGGCGTGATCGATGCCAGCGTGAATCTGCTGGCGCAATCCGCCCGGGTGATCTACCAGCCGGGGGAGTCCTCGCCGAGCGCGCTTGCACAGGTGGTCGATGACGCTGGCTATGAGGCGGTGCTTGCCTCTGCCGCTTCCTCAACCAACCCTCCATCCACAGAGACAGATGCGTCGACGAACCAGACCGAGGCGCGGTCCGAGCATCGACTGCTGCTTATCTCTGCTGCCACCATCGCTGCTGCAGTGCTCGCCATGTTTTCCAGCATGCCTTTGATGCGCGGAATGATGCCGGGCGTTACGCACCTGTCTTCGACTACTCTCGCGCTGTGGTTGGGAGCCGTTACGCTCGCCGCGATGCTGACCGCGGGTGCGCCGGTATACACCCGTGCCTGGAATGCCGCGCGGCACGGCACCACAAATATGCACACGCTGGTAGCCCTGGGCACGCTCGCGGCCTTTGGCTACTCCGCTGCAGCGACGTTGCAGCCCAGCTACTTTGCGCAGCGCCACATCGCCGCGGATCTCTACTACGACTCTGTTCTCTGACAAGCTGATGCAGCAGTCCGGCATCGTCCTGCCGGCCGCGGAGCAGGATGCTGGCGCGACACTGCTGCATGTGGCGGAGGCCGGCGCATACGCTGGCAGCCTGGTCTGCCGCGACGCCCTGCGGCAGGATGCTGCCGCAGCGATTCGCTCGCTCGGCGACCTTCACCTCCGCGTTGCCATGCTGACCGGGGACACACTCACGGCAGCACAACCACTGGCGGACGTGCTCGGCATTCGCGATGTCTACGCTGCGCTGTCTCCCGAGCAGAAGCTGGAACGTATCCGTACCCTGCAACAGAGTGGCGCGCGCGTACTGATGGTGGGCGATGGCATTAACGATGCTGCGGCCATTGCACAGGCGGACGCTGGCATCGGCATGGGCACTGGAACCGACCTGGCGCGCGAGGCGGGCGATGCCATCCTGCTGCACAGCGACCTGGAGGCGATGGTGGCGGCGGTACGGCTGGCCCGCGCGACGCGACGCATCATGAAGCAGAACCTGGGCTGGGCCGCTGGCTATAACCTGCTGGCAGTGCCGGTTGCGGCCGGCGTGCTCTTCCCCATCTTCGGCATTCTCCTATCGCCGGCGCTGGCTGCCGCTGCGATGGCGCTGAGCTCGCTGAGCGTGCTGGCCAACAGTCTGCGGCTGCGCCGCTGGAGACTGGCATGAAGCCAACCATCCCCAAGACAACCAGGTCCCAGCCTGCGAAGACCGCGGCCAAGCACTGCGCCACCTTAAGCGCAAGCTCACCGCGCATGGCGGTAGCCGTCGACCCGGAGTTGAAGGCCGCTGCGGTCCGCCGGCTGCGCCGCATCGCCGGGCAGGTGCGCGGCCTGGAAGCCATGGTGGGCGAGGAGCGCTACTGCGCCGACATCCTGGTACAGATCGCTTCCGTGCAGGAGGCGCTGCGCGGCGTCAGTCGCCTGCTGATGCGGAACCATCTGGAGCACTGCGCCACCGCGGCCATTCAGCAGGGCG
Source organism: Terriglobales bacterium (assembly GCA_038231235.1). GTDB lineage: Bacteria > Acidobacteriota > Terriglobia > Terriglobales > Acidobacteriaceae > KBS-83. Next base: position 37,623 of record JBBRLT010000010.1, on the reverse strand, counting down.
GCGATCACGCCACTGCCATGTACGACGAACTGCTGGAACTGGTCTACCGGCATGCGCGCTGACTGCCGCACCTTCGCACTGAAGGCCCGCCTGTAAACTAGCCGCAGGTACCCTTGGTGCGCATCCTCACGCGGTACATCCTGAGCGAGGTCACCTCGCACGCCCTCATCGGGGGTGCGCTGTTCACCTTCGTGCTCTTCATGCGCGATCTTGGGGACATCCTGAAACTGGTGGTGCGGGAGAGCGCATCCCTCGCCAACGCGGCCGAGATCTTCCTTTACGCGCTGCCCAACACCTTCACGCTCACCATTCCCATGGCGGTGCTGGTGGGTGTGCTGCTGGGACTGAGCCGGCTGGCAGCCGACAGCGAGATCACCGCGATGCGTGCGGCTGGCATCGGCGTGTGGCACTTCGTCCGCATCGTCTCCATCGTTGCGATCCTGGGCTGGGGCATCGCATTGCTGAACGCGCTCTATCTCGCGCCGAAGGCCGCAGAGGCGTTGCTGCAGCTGGAGAACGCGCTGAAGAGTTCTCAGGCTTCGTTTGAGATTCAGCCGCGGGTCTTCTACGAAGACTTCCGCAACTACGTGCTCTACGTGCAGGATGTGCGCGCTTCCGCGGGTGCTTCGCAGTGGCGGCGCGTCTTTTTGGCCGATCTTAGCAATCCCACCTCGCCACGTATTATCACCGCCGCGCAGGCCACGGTGATCAACGGTGGCGACGGAGCCCTGCGCATGCGCCTGCGCAATGGCACGCAGCATGAGTTCGTCGCCAACGATCCGAATCAATACTCCGTCTCCACCTTCGCCGAGGCCGACCTGCCGCTGCAGATTGGCAACCAGGAGAGCGCACATATTGGCCATGCCGACACGCCGGTGCTGGCCATGTCCGCGCCGGAGCTCTACAACCGCTCGCTCGGTCCCGGCGGCCGCTGGTATCGCATTGAGTTCTATAAGCGGCTTGCCTTCCCCACCTCATGCCTGGTGTTGATGCTGGTCGGGGTGCCGCTGGGCCTCGCCTCCAGGCGGGGCGGCAAGAGTGCGGGCTTCGTGCTGACCATTGCACTCGTCTTCGCGTATTACTTTCTCTCGCTCACGGGCGTCTCGTTGGCACGCCAGGGCAAGATCGCGCCCTTCCTGGGTGTGTGGGCGGCGAACATGATCTTTGGCGCACTCGGTCTTTTGCTGCTGCAGCATTTGAGCCGCGGTGGCTCCGCGCCCTTCGTGCTGAACCTGAGCGGCGGCCGCGCAGCGCGGCGAACGCCCCAACAGCCGCAACGGGTTGAGGAGCCGGAGCCGCGCCAACGCTCCGGCAGGCGCAGCTTCCCGTTGATCCTCGACGACTACGTACTGCGTGAGTTCCTGACCACCTTCGCACTGGTGCTGGTCACCTTTGTGCTGCTGATGCTGGTCTTCACCTTCTTCGAGCGCATGGGCGACATCATCCGCAACCGCACGCCTCTGGTCACGGTGGGGGCGTACCTGTTCAACCTGATGCCCAGCATGGTTTATACGTTGATGCCGCTGGGTGTACTTGTCGCTGTCTTGGTTACGTTTGGCGTGCTCAACCGCACCAGCGAGCTGACCGCGATGAAGGCGACCGGCATCAGCATCTACCGCGTCATCGTGCCGGTGCTGGCCATTGCAGCGATCTTCGCCATCAGTCTGTTTCTTTTCGACGAGAGCTATCTGCCGGGGGCAAATCGCCGGCAGGAGGCGCTGCTGAGCGTGATCAAGGGCAAGCCAGCGCAGACCTTCCTGCGCCCGGATCAGCAATGGATCTTCGGGCGGCAGGAGCCAGGCAAGCCGGGCCGCATCTACTACTACCAGTTCTTCGACCCGGACCATGACCGCTTCGCGAACCTCTCCGTGTTTGAGTTCGATCCGGAGAACTTCGCGCTGACGCAGCGCATCTTCGCCGACACTGCGCACTGGGACCAGCATCTGAATCAGTGGATCTTTGAGGACGGATGGAATCGCCACTTCCAGAGTGAGGCGATCAGCAGCTACGACCGCTTCTCCGTCAGCACCTTTGCTGCGCTGCCGGAAGAGCCTTCCTACTTCAAGAAGGAAAATCATCAGTCCTCAGAGATGAGCTTCCTGGAGCTTTCACGCTACATCCACGATCTGCGGCAGAGCGGCTTCGACACTATGCGGCTGCGTGTGCAGCTGGACCACAAGCTCTCCTACCCGCTGATCACGCTCATCATGGCAGTGCTGGGCGTCCCGTTCGCGCTCTCCATGGGCAAACGTGGATCGCTCAGCGGCATTGCTGCGGCTCTGGGTGTGGCGATTACGTACTGGGTGGTCGCAGGCATTTTTGAGGCGATGGGCAATGTGAATCTGCTGCCCGCATTCCTCGCAGCGTGGTCGCCGGATCTGCTGTTTGGATTGGCGGGCGGGTACTTATTGCTGAAGACACCCACGTAGAGGCGACGGCAGACAAAACCAGATAAGCATCTTGCTTCAGCTCTACGAGCTATTCTGCCGTTCTCTGCCGTTGTCGCGCCACCCAAGGCGGGGAGCGCCTAAACCATGAAGTACTTTGCCTGCGGATGATGCACCACCAGCGCATTGGTGCTCTGCTCCGGCTCCAGGTGGAAGCCTTCCGTCAGCCGCACGCCAATGTTCTCCTCCGGATGCAGCAGGTCGAAGATCTTCGCCTGGTCTTCCAGATTCGGACATGCCGGATAACCAAAGCTGTAACGCGAGCCTTGATACTTCTGGTGGAACAGATCCTTCACCAGCTTTGCGTCCTCCCCGGCGATGGCCAGCTCTTCGCGCATGTGCTTGTGCGCCAGCTCAGCGAGTGCCTCTGCTGTCTCCACGGACAGGCCGTGCAGGTAGAGGTAACGGGTGAAGTCGCCTGCCTCAAACAGCTGCTGCGTGACCTCGCTGGCGCGGTGTCCGATGGTGACGACTGAGAAGCCCACCACATCCATGCGCGGCGACGCCAGCGGCTCGAAGAAGTCGGCGATGGAGAGCTTGCGTCCATCGCGCTGCCGCGGAAAGCTGATGCGCGAGATCTCCTTGCGCTCGCCTGCCTCATGCCCGGCGGGGTCGTACACGACCAGGTCGTTGCCATCTGCCTTGGCGGGGAAATAGCCGTAGACCAGCTTGGGATGAAACCAGTCGTTCTGCTTCACCTCAACCTGCAGCTCGTGCAGGATCGGCCGGTATTTATCGTCTACCAGACGGAGATAATCCGTGGCCGACGCCGTCTTCAACTGCCACTGATTCTTGAACAGCGCGATCTCGTTGATGTAGGTGAAGACATGGTCCAGGTCCCAATCCTTCTTCACGCGCACGCCGAAGAACGGCGGCAGCGGGATGCGCTCCGCGTCGGCGACCACGGGTGAGCGCCTGGTGTTGGGCTTTCCATCATCGGCGGTCGCTTCGCCGTAGTCGTCATGGGTCGAGCGCTTGGCATAGACCTTCACCGTGCGGCCCTCTTCCATCCGCTTGCTAGCCTCTGGCGATTCACCGGTCAGATCGCTCATGACATGAAGGCCGGCAAAGGCATCCTCCGCATAGAAGACGGCGGAGGAGTACTCCTTGCGCAGGTCTTCTTCGACATACTTGCGCGTGAGCGCGGCGCCACCGCAGATGACCGGTGTCGCCATCTCGAGGCGCTCCAGATCCTGGATGACGTACTTCATCTCCAGCGTCGATTTCACCAATAGCCCGGAGAGGCCGATGGCGTCCGCCTTGTGGTCCTGCGCTGCCTTGATGATGACGTCGGCTGCCTGCTTGATACCCAGGTTCACCACCTTGTAGCCGTTGTTCGAGAGGATGATGTCAACCAGGTTCTTGCCGATGTCGTGCACATCTCCCTTCACCGTGGCCAGCACGATGGTGCCCTTCTGCGTGCCCTCCACCTTCTCCATCTTCGGCTCAAGGTGGGCGACAGCCGCCTTCATCACCGCGGCGGAGTCCAGGACGGATGGCAGCTGCATCTTGCGCGCGCCAAACAGCTCGCCCACCGTCTTCATGCCGTCCAGCAGCACGGTATTGATGAGTTCGAGCGGCGTATACTTCGCCAGCGCAAACTCCAGCGTCTCTTCCAGTGTCTTCTTGCTGGTGCCCAAGCCGATGGTGCGCTCACCGCGAATGATCAGCTGCTTCAGCTTGTCTTCGACGCTGAGCAGCAGATCGGCCTGCTCGCTCTCGTCCGTCGCCGCGCTCTTGCCTGCTGCGCCGAAGTGCGCCATGTACACCTGCAGCGGATCACCTTCGGAGGTATCGCGGAAGATGAGCTTGCGCGCCAGCTCTACCTCGCGCTCTGGAATCTTGTAGAGCGGATAGATCTTCGCGTAGTTGATGATCGCCGCGTCGAGTCCACGATCGACTGCTTCTTTCAGAAATACAGAGTTCAGTACGCGCCGCGAGTACGCCGACAGACCGAAGGAGATGTTCGAAATGCCCAGGATGGTCTTCGCCGCCGGTAGCTCTTCCTTGATGCGCCGCACTGCTTCCAGCGTCTCCATGCCGGCGGTGCGATAGTCTTCCTGGCCGGTGGAGATGGGCAGCGTGAGCGGATCGAAGATGATGTCCTCTCCGCGCAGTCCATACTTGTTGGTCGCCAAGTCGTAGATACGCTTGGCTACCGCGACTTTCTTGTCAGCAGTCAGCGCCATGCCATCTTCATCGATGGTGAGCGCGATCACTGCTGCGCCATAGCGGCGCGCCATGGGCAGCACCAGCGAGGTACGCTTCTCGCCATCTTCCAGGTTGATGGAGTTGATGACGGGCTTGCCGGGAATGCGCTTTAGCCCCTCCTCGATCACATCGGCCTCGGTGGAATCGACCATGATAGGCGCAGTGATGCGCGTCGCGATCTTCTCCAGCACCGCGTTCATGTAGCCCTTCTCGTCCTCACCCACAATGGCGCAGCACAGGTCCAGCATCTGCGAGCCTTCGGCAATCAACCGCTTGCTCAGCGCGAGAATACCGTCGTAATCACCCGAGCGCACCATGTCGCGGAAGTGCTCCACGCGCGTCGTCGTATTCATCTCTTCGGCGACGACCACCGGCTGCCCATCCACTTCAAGCGGCTGCGCAGAGAATGCCGACGCAGCCATGCTCTGCGGCTTGGGATCGCGCTGTGCCGGGGTGGCGTTGGCACATGCCTCGACGACGGCCTTCAGGTGCTCCGGCGTGGTGCCGCAGCAGCCCCCGACGACCTGCACACCGTATTCGGTGATGAAGCGATGGTGCGAGGCGGCCAGCTCGTGCGGGGTCAGCTTGTAGACGGCACGGCCACCTTCGTTCTGCGGCAGGCCGGCGTTGGGCAGCACGCTGATCGGCTCGAGCGCGTTCTGGCATAGGAAGCGCACTGCATCGTTCATCTCCACCGGGCCGGTCGCGCAGTTCAGCCCCATGATGTCTGGCCGGAAGCATTCCAGAGTGGCCAGCGCCGCGCCAATCTCCGAGCCCAGCAGCATGGTGCCGGTCGCCTCCAGCGTTACCTGCATCTGCACCGGCACGCGCCGTCCCATCTTGTGCATCGCGTCTTCGCATGCTGCGAGTGCTATCTTGGCCTGCAGCAGATCCTGCGAAGTCTCAATCAGCAGCAGATCCACGCCGCCCTCGAGCAGCGCTTCGATCTGCTCGCGATAGCTCTCTGCCATCGCGTCATAGGTGATGTGACCGAGCGAAGGCAGCTTGGTGGTGGGGCCAATGGAGCCGGCGACAAAGCGCGGCTTGTCTGGTGTGGAGTACTGCGCGGCTACTTCCTTCGCCAGTTGCGCGGCGGCAATGTTCAGCTCGCGCGTCTTCGCCTGCAGGTCGTACTCGGCCAGCACGATCGAAGAGGAGCCGAAGCTGTTGGTCTCAACAATATCCGAACCAACTTCGAAGAAGCTGGCGTGAAGCTGGCGAATAACGTCCGGGCGCGAGAGTACCAGCAGCTCATTGCAGCCCTCTTTGCCCCAGAAGTCATCGATGGTCAGGTTGTGGACCTGGAGATTGGTGCCAGTGGCACCGTCGTAGATCAGGACGCGTTCTTTTAGCAGTTCGAGAATGTTGGGCAAGCGGGCAGCCTCACGGGTGTGTCACTGGGGGTTCTCACGACAGAGCGGCAATGCGCAGACCAGCGCGCGGAACAAGCGGGCAGCAGCAGCTCGGCTCAATCCCGCATTCGCAACTGTGATGGTATCGTCTGCATCGGCTTCGCTCTCGCTCCCGTCCGGGCCCCTCTACTGCTTGCACTGCGTGCTACTTGATTGAGTCCGACTGCGCCTCGGCGTGGCCAGGCAATGCTATTTGCGGTACCAGCATGTCTTCCTTGCGGTAGATCAGGTTGGTTGCGTTCAGTGTGGCCAACTCAAAGCCGTGGCCATGGGTGATCGCATCCGTGGGGCAGGCCTCGACACAATAGCCGCAGAAAATGCAGCGGTTGTAGTCGATGTTGTAGACCTTGGCATACCGCTCGGCGCTGGAGATGCGGGTCTCTTCCGTATTCTCTGCCGCCTCGATGTAGATACAGTTCGATGGGCAGGCAGCCGCGCACAGGAAACAGGCGACACACTTCTCCAGACCATTCTCATCCCGCTGCAGCACGTGCGCGCCGCGGTAGCGATCCTGAAAATGCGCTCCGCGATTCGGCCCCGGCCCGTCGGGATAGTTCTCCACCTCAGTCGGCTTGAACATCTCGCCAAAGGTGATCGACATACCCTTGGCGACCCCGGCGATGTTGCGCACGATAGACATACTCAAAGTATACGCGGGGAGGCGGGTACCCTTTACGACCAGTGCCGGAAGCGATTCGCATTGCGTTCCGTCTAACGAAATCGGCTTTCAGCCGCCCAACTTCATCAGCACCGCAGCGCTGGTGAGCCTCCGCTCCAGGTGACGTTCCAGCGTTTGAATGGAGAAGCGGCGCAGGTCGCGCGCTCGCTCGCGTGGCCATGGCTCGCCCAGCGCGCCTGCAGAAGCGTGGAAGATCTGCGCGGCCAAATGCTGTGACTCGGCAGTCAGAGTGCCGGAGGCGAGCCGCTTGTGATGGATGCACACCAGCCCGTCGGACAGCGCATGGAAGTATGCGGGACCCGGCGCCAGGGCTTCCCCGCATATCAGGCAGCGGCGCAGGTCTGGCAGCCAGCCCATCAGCCGTGTCATCCACAGCGCGAAGTAGGTCACCGGCATCCAGATACTACCGCTCTCTGCCGCCTCCAGGACGGAGAGCAGCAGGCGAAAGACCGCATCGTTGGGATCGTGATCTGGCTGCGTCTCATCGATCACCTCTGCGAAGAAGGCTAGTGCGGTCAGCCGCGTGTAATCGACAGCCACCGACAGAGGCGAACGCAGGATCTCGAAGGAATCGAGTCGAACCAGCTCCTGGCGCGGGCGCTCGACAAAGCTGGCCCGCACATGGGTCATCGGCTCCAGCGCCCCGCCAAAGCGGCGACGGCTCCTGGCCGCGGACTTGGCGACACCGCGCAGCTTGCCGTGCTCGCGCGTGAACAGCGCGACGATCTGGTCCGCCTCCTGGATGGGCCAAGTGCGAAGCACCACGGCTTCGGCAATCATGTGCGAAGCACCACGGCTTCGGCAATCATGTGCGCAGCACCACGGCTTCGGCAATCATGTGCGCAGCACCACGGCTTCTGAAATCAGGTACGGAGCACGACGGCTTCGGCGATCATGCTGCTGGCTCCTTACGCAGCAACGCGCAACCCGGGGGCTGCGCGCTGGCATTGCAATCAAGACTGGAACTAGCGGCCAAAGTGCGCGGAGTTCTTGTCAGCGAAGCCAGACCATTTCTCCGGCAGGTCGTCGCCAGCGAAGATGGCAGACACCGGACAGACTGGCACGCAGGCGCCGCAATCGATGCACTCCACCGGGTCAATAAAGAGCTGTTCCACGTCGCCGTAATTTCCCTCATCCTTCTTGGGATGAATGCAGTCGACGGGGCAGGCATCGACGCAGGCGGTGTCCTTGGTGCCGATGCAGGGTTCTGCGATGACGTAAGCCATGAAGCGAAATCTCCAGTGCGGGGTGCGTTCCATTCGATTGTAGCAGGGCGCAAGGGGCTGTTTTGTACGCCACAAAACACTCCAGCTGCCCTCAAATTATCGAGAACTTGCTATGGTTTCAGGCATGCTGCTGCGGCCCGCAAATTCTGGCGACATTCCCCACATAGTCCGGCTGGAGCAATCTCCGCACGCGCGAGAGTTCGTCGGTCAATGGCCGGAAGAGGAGCATCGCCAGATCATGGCAGGGGCGGACGCGCGCTATTTCGTCGTTGATGACGAGCACGCCAGCTTCGCGGGCTTCGTCATCCTGCGCGGCCTTCAGACCGAGCATCGCGCCATCGAGTTGAAGCGCATCGTCCTCAAGACAACCGGGCGGGGGCAGGGCCGACAAATACTCCAATCGATCCTCGAGAAAGCATTCGGCGAATACCACGCACATAAGCTGTGGCTCGATGTCTTTGAGAGCAACGAGCGCGCCCGTCACCTCTACCGAAGCCTGGGCTTTCGTGAAGACGGCGTACTGCGCGACGCCGTCTACCGCGACAGCCAGTTCCACTCGCTCACCCTGATGTCTCAGCTGGAATCGGAGTACGCTGCTGCGCGCGACTTAGTTATCTCCGGCCCATAAACGGGTATAACGGAACCGGCTGAGCGATATTGCCGTACCAGCGTCTAACAGCCCCGGAGGGGTTCCCATGCATGCTTCTCTTCTCACAGCGGTCGGTGGTCTCTCGCTCCTCCTGCCGTCCTTCGCCGCGGCGGAACAGCCGCCGATCATCGATCGCCAGTCATTCTTCGGGGAGATCCAGATCGCCGGTGCGCAGATCTCGCCGGATGCGAAATACATCTCGTTCCTGAAGCCGTACCAGGGCACGCGCAATATCTGGGTGAAGAAGGCGGATGAGCCCTTCGCCGCCGCTCGCCCCATCAGCGCAGAGACTACCCGGCCGGTGCGCAACTACTTCTGGAGCCGCGACTCCAAATACATTCTGTACGTGCAGGACGCGGGCGGCGATGAGAACTTCAACGTCTATGCCATCGATCCCGCAGCACCCGCCGATGCCAAGACCAAGCTGCCGCCCACGCGTGCATTGACCAACCTGAAGGGTGTGCGGACGGAGATCCTCGCCGTGCCGAAGAGCAAGCCGGACATCCTGTACGTCGGACTGAATGACCGCGATCCCAAGTGGCACGACCTCTACGAGCTGCATCTCTCCACCGGCGAGAAGAAGTTGATGCGCAAAAACACCGACCAGATCGCCGGCTGGACCTTCGACCATGACGGCAAACTGCGGCTGGCACAGCGCACTACCAGCGCGGGGGACACGGAGATATTGCGCGTCGATGCAGACGGCCTGAAGCCGATCTACAGCTGCACGGTCTTTGAAGGCTGCGCTGTTTCGGACTTCAGCACGGACAACAAGCACGTCTACCTGACCACCAACAAGGGCGCGCTGGACCTGGCCGAGCTGCAGTTGCTCGATCCCAGCACCGGCTCCGCGACGAAGGTCGAGAGCGACCCCGAGAACAGCGTGGACCTGGACGACGTGACGGTCTCAGAGGTTGACTACCGCATCCTATTCACTCGCTACGAGGATGACCGGCAGCGCTTTTACTTCAAAGACAAGGCCTTTGAGAGCGACTATCACTGGCTTGCGAGCCGACTGCCGAACAAGGACCTGAACTTCGGCGCGCACTCGAACGACGAGAATACATGGATTGTGGTCGCAACCAGCGACACCGAGCCGGGCGAGACCTACCTGTGGAATCGCAAGGACAAGGCGCTGACGCTGCAGTACAAAATCCGCGAGGAGTTGCCGCGCGCTGCGCTCGCTGAGACCAAACCGTTCCACTACAAATCGTCCGACGGGCTGGAGATTCCGGCCTACGTCACGCTACCGAAGGGCTTGCCGGCAAAGAACCTTCCGCTAGTCGTCTTCCCGCACGGCGGTCCCTGGGGGCGCGACTCCTTCGGCTACAACACCTATGCGCAGTTCTTCGCCAACCGCGGCTATGCAGTGCTGCAGCCTAACTTCCGCGCATCCACCGGCTATGGAAAGAAGTTCCTGAACGCCGGCAACGGCGAGTGGGGCCGCAAGATGCAGGACGACCTGACCTGGGGGGTGAAGGCGCTGGTGGCCGATGGCACCGTGGACGCGAAGCGCGTCGGCATCTCTGGCGGCTCCTACGGCGGCTATGCCACGTTGGCTGGCGTCGCCTTCACTCCAGACGTCTATGCGGCTGCTGTCGCGATCGTGGCGCCATCTAACCTGATCACGCTGCTGGATGCCATCCCGCCGTACTGGGAGGCGGGCCGGAAACAGATGTACACGCGCATGGGTGACCCTGGCACGCCGGAAGGCAAGGCGCTGCTGACGGCGGAGTCGCCGCTGAGCAAGGCCAAGGCCATCGTCACGCCGCTGATGGTGGTGCAGGGCAAGAACGATCCGCGCGTGAATGTTCGCGAGAGCAACCAGATCGTCGCCGCTGTCCGCGACAATGGCAAGCCGGTCGAGTACCTGGTGGCGCCCGATGAAGGGCACGGCTTCGCCCGGCCCATCAACAACCTGGCCATGGTTACCGCAATGGAAGAGTTCTTCGCGAAGTATCTTGGCGGTCGCTATCAGCAGGATGTGCCGGCAGATGTTGCCGCGAAGCTGAAGGAGATCACCGTCGATCCCAAGACCGTCAGCGGGGCGGTGACTTTGCACAATGCGGAGCCTGCACCTTCGAAATAAGAGCCATCACACCCTGAACGCGCGGCTGATTAGCTTTAGCATCCTCTCCGGCACCCTCGTGCTTTACATTAGGCGGATGTCCTCTACTCCGCAGCCGACCAGCAACGTGGCGGCACGCGCCTGCCCCAAATGCGGCGATCCACTTGTCACTGGAAAACCGTACTGCGCTAACTGCGGACTTCTGATAGGCGCGTCGCCGGATACCGTTGCACTCCACGCCTACGTAGATGCCAAGGTCTCTCGCGAACTCGACTCCAGGATAAAGGAGAACGGTGGGGTGGTTCGCGAACTCGCCGACCAAGTAGAGGATGTGGTGTGGGGCCGCTTGAAACGATACACAGTGATTGCGGGTTTGTTCCTCGCGGTCATTGCGGCACTCCTCACATTCATCGGCTTTAAGACATACGATGACCTCAAAAACTCAGTGCTGAAGCAGATACAACCCGCTGTTTCTCAGATCGAGAAAAGAGCCAGTGACATCGGAGTGACGGTCGATGACCTTAGAAAGAACCGAATACCGGCGGTGACATCTTCACTGAATCAGGTTGAAGGCGAGGCCCAATCGCAAAAGGAACGGGTAGAGGGCGCAGACGGACAAATCGCAAAGAGCATGCAGTCGCTGAGGACAGCTGAGTCCAAAGCCACCGCCGACAGTGAACAGTTCGAGCGCAGTGTTAAGGAAAACAAGCTACAGCTAGACCAGATCACTCAGAGATCGAAAGAGCAGATTGCTCAGGTAACGCAGGCGGCTAGCCAAGCCTCAGTAGTGCAGGCATATCCGATGATCGGCCAAGAGCCGCAAATACTTATTTCCAATCAACTGGCAAGTATCAAAGAGAAAAAGCCTGGGGAAATGTGGGTAAGCCTAGTGGTGTCTTACAGTGCCATCAGAGAGAACACGTACACAACTGAACAAATCAAGCAGGTTGAAAGTGCTTTGAGATTGGCGGGTTACCGCGTGTTCACAGGAACAGTCCAAGTGACTGGCCGCCTCGGAGTTGGGTTCGAACGCATCGGGCCCGACCTGAATGGGCAGGACTCTGCGATCTTCTACTACGATAAGCAAAAAGATCGTGAGGCGGACGATATTTGGAGCCTTGTAAGCAAGCATGTGCAAACCTTGGGTCCAAGACCCGTGCTCGTAAGCGGAAGTAGCATAGGATTTGGGTTTGGTGCTGGCATCAGATACTTCGAAGAGAACTCTGTATCGACGCTCAGGTGTTCTTAGGATCAGACAGGGGGCACTAAGCGGCGGAGCACCTGGCCACATGGCAGCTTCGGCTGTCAGCCTCGAAGCGATTCTGCTGAGCCACCCTTCAGGTTCTGCCGATGCGCTGGAGAAAACCCGCTATGGCTTTGCCACAGCAGCCACCCGGCGGGCAGCGAACTCTGCCGGGGTGGGCACGGGCTCGATCTCGCGGCCCGCGAACATGTCCTCAAAGAAGTGCTGAATCTCCGGCAGCAGCAGACCGTTCGTCGCCAGGATCTCGCGGCTTTCCAGCTTGAAGGGCGAGCCATCGAAGCTGGTCATGGTGCCACCAGCCTCCCGCACCAGCAGGACGCCAGCTGCTGTATCCCAAGGGTTCAGGTTGAACTCCCAATAGGCATCGAAGCGGCCTGCTGCGGTATAGGCCAGGTCCAGCGCCGCCGCCCCGGCACGCCGCACGCCGTGGGAGCGCAGCGTGAGCTGCTGGTAGAAGTGGATGTTGGGATTCTGGTGCCGCTTGTGGCTGGGAAACCCGGTGGCCAGCAGCGCCTCCTGCAATTGCGATGTCTTCGACACCTGCAGCCGCCGACCGTTCAGGTACGCGCCGCCGCCCTTCTCCGCAACGAACAGCTCGTTGTGGATCGGCTGATAGATCACGCCGGCAATCAGCTCCCCATCCTGGTCCTGCGGCAGCCCCTTCGGGCGATGCTCCAGGCCCAGCGATACGCAGAAGTAGGGGAAGCCATGCGCGAAGTTGGTCGTGCCATCGAGCGGGTCGACGTACCAGCGATATTCCGCATCCAGCAACGTGCGGGTCCCCTCCTCGCCATAGATCCCGTGGTTGGGGAAGGTCTCGTGGAGCTTGGCGACGATTAGCTTCTCAGCGGCCCGATCCGCCTCCGTCACCAGGTCAACGTCGCCCTTATATTCAGCACGTACGCCGCGCTCATAGAAGTCGTGGATGAGCAATCCTGCTTCGATGGCGATGGCGGCGGCGGGTACGGCGAGACCAAGTTCCAGACAGTCCGGCAATTGGCTGATCACGAATGCGGCTCCGGTACCGATGTACTTGAGACGGATCGCTGCGCGCGCTTGCCTTGCTCGGCGATGGTGCGAATCTGTTCCTTGTAGATGAACAGATTCGGCCGGCCCTCGCGGGTTAGGCGGATCATGCGGTCGTCGAAGTATTCAATCCAGCCGGAGACGCTTTCGCCGTCGCGCAGCTTCACCGTCACAGGCACCTGTTTTTCGGAGAGGAAGCGCAGGTACGCCGCCTCCTGCCCGGTCTCACCCGGGGGCGGCGACTTCTTGCCTCGACGGCTTGCGTTCTCGATCGGCATGCCGCGATTGTAGCCGACCCAGCATCCGGAAAATTGCTCTATTGCGCGATGGAAAAATAGCCGGGACGATGACGCACGCTGTAGTTCGCGTTGCCGGAGACGCTGCGCAGCTTCACCGCGATGGAATGAAAGTCGTCATCGGTTGCGCGACCGCCGTGCGGATAGTAGCCCAGCAGATACTGTGCGCGCAGGTCCTCGGCGATGCGGCGGAAGATCGTGTCAAGGGATGCCTGATCGGCGTAGTAGGCCCGGCCGCCGGTCTGCTCGGAGAGCGTGATCATGGCGTGTTCCCCGCCCAGCTCGCGCCCCGCGCTTGCAGCAATTGGCACGTCGATAATGCTGTAGATCGCCACCTCATCGCGCACTGCTTCGTCCAGTGCCTCCTGGTAGTTGACATTGCCCGCGGTGTTGCCGCCATCGGAGATCACTACCAGCACGCGCCGGCCGTGCTCCGGCCGCAATAGCTGCGCGGCCAGGAAGATGCTCGCGTAGAAGGCCGTGCCGCCCTTGCCAGGATGCAGCGAAGCCAGTCCATTCGCGATGCGCCGCGGATCGCTGGTGAAGCGGGTCACCTCGCGTGTGCCATCTGAGAAGGCAAGCAGGTCCGCGCGGTCCTGCGGTCGCAGGACCTCCCTGGCGAAATGCTGCGCAGCCTGCTGCTCGGTTGGAAAGTCCTTGTGCGTGCTGCCGCTTAAATCAATGGAGAGGGCTATGGCCAGCGGGGCCGAAGTGTCGCGCTCAAAGAGGGCTATGTCCTGAACCTTGCCGTTCTCGTAGAGCGCGAAGTCATCCTTGGTCAGGTTGCCGATGGGCGCGCCCGCGCGGTCGGTCACCGTGCAGAACACATTCACCAGTCCGACATCGACGTGAAACACCGGCGGCTGTTGGGGAATGGCGAGGGGTGCACAGAGCAGTCCCCCCAGCAGCAGCGCAGCCGGCTGCAACTTCATCGCCCGGAACCAGCGATCAGCTCTGCCGGAAACGGCTCGCCATCTGTCCACACCGCGCCATCGACGAAGTACTCCTTCTTCCACACTGGGACGGTACGCTTCAGCGTGTCGATGATCCAGCGGCAGGCCTCGAATGCCGGTCCGCGATGGGCCGAAGTCACCACGATCACGATGCTGCTCTCACCGATCTGCAGCCGGCCCAGCCGATGCACCATCCCGACACGGTCGATGGCGAATTGCGCGGACGCTTCGCGGGCCAGCTTGTCCATCTGCGCCAGCGCCATCGCTTCGTAGGCTTCGTAATCGAGGTAGAGCGTCCGGCGTCCGCGGGTATTGTCGCGCACTACGCCGTCGAAGACGACGATGGCGCCATCGCGCGGCTGTGTCAGTGTCGCGACCAGCGCGTGGCTGTCAATGCGCTCACGAGTGAATGCGACATGCGGGGCTGGCGCATCCAAACCGCCAGAGACGGGGGGCAGCAGCGCCACCTCATCGCCATGGTGCAACACCAGCGCGCCCGTCGCGTATTCGCGATTGACTGCAACCGCAAGCGCAGACCACACCGGGTGCGCGGCGCGGGAGCGTAACTGCAGCAGCAGTTCCGCGACCGTGCTGCCGTCGGTGAGCTGCATCGACTCCTCGCCCGCCGCCAACAGGTCCTTCAGCACCCCGAAGAATAGTAAGCGCACTTCCATGCGTCCAGCTTAGACGTTCGTGGAACAGGAAGGTAGGGTAGTCGTGCACTGCGCGAGGCATGCAGTGTACCTTCGGAAGCGATGGGGCGAGCACGCGTCGCGGAGACCGCCGCCGCCCCAGGGAGACGAAATGCCGGAACCGATGTTGGTCGCACGAGTGACAGACACGAAGGAAGACCTGGCCCTGCTGCCACAGCTCACCAACCGGCATGGGCTGGTGGCGGGAGCAACCGGCACCGGCAAGACGGTCACCCTGCAGGTGATGGCGGAGTCGCTCAGCCGCATCGGCGTTCCCGTCTTCGCTGCGGATGTGAAGGGCGATCTGTCGGGTATCAGCCAGCCAGGGACGAGCACGCCCAAATTAACAGCGCGCCTTGAGACCATGGGCATGGCGGCGCCTGCATTCGCCGGGTGCCCTGTCACCTGCTGGGATGTCTTTGGCGAGCAGGGTCACCCGGTGCGCGCCACCATCTCAGAGATGGGGCCGCTGCTGCTGAGCCGCATCCTGAACCTGAACGACACCCAGGCCGCAGTCCTGACGCTGGTCTTCAAGATCGCTGACGACCAGGGCATGCTTCTGCTCGACCTCAAAGACCTGCGCGCCATGCTGCAGCATGCAGGCGACAATGCCGCCGACTACAAGACTGGCTATGGCAACATCTCCGCCGCCAGCATCGGGGCCATCCAACGCAACCTGGTGGGCCTGGAGCAGCAGGGCGGCGAGAAGTTCTTTGGCGAGCCCGCATTGAACATCGACGACCTGCTGCAGACCGACGCGCAGGGCCGCGGCGTGGTCAACATCCTGGCCGCGGACAAGCTGATGCAAGCGCCGCAGCTCTACGCCACCTTCCTGCTGTGGCTGCTGTCGGAGCTGTTTGAGCAACTGCCCGAGGTGGGCGACCCGGAGAAGCCGAAGCTGGTCTTCTTCTTCGACGAGGCGCATCTGCTGTTCAGTGATTTGCCGCCCGCGCTGGGCTCCCGCATCGAGCAGGTGGTTCGCCTGATCCGATCCAAGGGCGTGGGCGTTTACTTCGTGACGCAAAACCCCACGGATGTATCGCAGACTGTGCTCAGCCAGCTTGGCAATCGCGTGCAGCACGCACTGCGCGCCTTCACGCCCAACGATCAGAAGGCCGTGCGTGCAGCAGCCGATACCTTCCGCACCAACCCCAGGCTGAAGGTGAGCGAAGTGATTACGCAACTGGAAGTTGGCGAGGCGCTGGTCTCCTTCCTGGATGAGAAGGGCACGCCGGGCATCGTGGAAAGAGCGCTGGTCCGCCCGCCGGCCAGCCAGATCGGTCCTATCACGCCGGAACAGCGCCAGCAATTGATCGCCCGCTCTCCCGTCGCTGGCGTGTATGAAAAGACGGTCGATCGTGAATCCGCCTATGAGAGGCTCAACAGCAAGGCACAGCAGCAGCCGACACAAGGCCAGATGGAGCAACGCGACACCGTGCAGACGCAGGCGCAGACGACCATGCAGCAGCAGCCCTCGACCGGCGGCATCGCAGCAGCGGGGGGACTGCTGAACGAGGCACTCGGGTCCCTGTTCGGCAGCGGCACTTCGCGCCGCATGACTCCGGCACAAGCCATGGTGAACAGCGCTGCGCGCGCCATTGGATCGCAGGTGGGGCGGCAGCTGATCCGCGGCGCACTGGGCTCGCTGCTGGGCAGCTCACGCCGCTGACCCCACAGAAGCCACCATGCGCTGGGCACAGAAGAAGTGACAGTGTAACGACAATTGCATGACATCTTGCAGCTTGCCCTCCCTCAGCCTTAGGAGACGGTGTTCAGCATGTGCTGGACCGCGTGACCCTTTCGCCTGAGCAGGAGCGTGCAGTATGAACAGCGACAAGAACTCTTCCGGTGTGCCCGTCGACACATCCAGCCCGAGCAGCCAGCCCGCACGCGATCCCATGATGCGGCGGCGTTCCTTCCTGAAGCAGGCAGGCATGGCCGGCTTTGCCCTGTCCGCAGCCGGCGTGCTGACCGCGACCAGCGAAGCAGCCGAAGAGCGTAGCGGCCGGCTGTCGCGCGGCGACGCGGCTATCCTGCGCTTCCTTGCCGCAGCGGAGATTCTCGAGACCGACCTGTGGCAGCAGTACAACGAACTAGGCGGCATCGTGGATAGCGAGGTACCGGGGGGCACGCCCATTCCGCTCTATGTCACCGGCCTTAGCCAGCTGGACAGCGACATGTCGCAGTACATTCACGACAACACGGAGGACGAACTGTCGCATGAGGTCTTCATCAACGCCTATCTTGCCTCCAAGGGCGCAGATACGGTCAATCTGGATCGCTTTCGCACGCTGCCCAGCAGCCGGGCGACGGGCGCGCAGCAGATTGGCCGGCTGACTAACCTGATGCAGCTCACTGTGGACACGTCCTATTGGACACGCTACCGCAGCCGCTCTAAAAATCCGGACTTCGGCGATACCTTCCCCCAGGCCATTCCTTCGCTCTTCGCCGGGAAGTTCCCTGCCATCCCACGGAGCGATGCGGATGTGCAGGCGGACGCAAGCAAGCCCAGCGGCGTCTCCGACCTGACACAGGCTATTGCCAACATCGCCGGCTTCCACTTCGCCTTGATCGAGCAAGGCGGCAGCAGCCTCTACCCGCAGCTTGCACAACGCGTGCAGAATGTAGAGGTGCTTCGCATCGTACTGAGCATTGGTGGTACGGAGATCACGCACTTCCAGACCTGGCTCGACAAGGCCGGCAATGCGCCGCAGTTGAGCGTCGTCGATCCGGTGAGTGGCGGTACCATCACCTTTCCCGATCTCAATGCGCCCCCCTTCGGCGGAGAAGACTTCCAGACCAACCTCATCTTCCCGGAGCCGACAGTGTTTCTTAGCAAGCAGCTGCCGCGCGTCTCGATTATCCGGCCGACGGAGACGCGAGGAGCAGCGATGGGTGCCGTGAAGGGGTTGACTGCTGACGGGCTCTTTCGCGGTCAGTCGCCAGACTTCTTCCGCTACATCAATGACTTGGCCGAGGACGCAGACGAGGCTCGCCGCAACGACTGATGTTGCACGCAGGAGCCTGAAAGACAAGAGGGCAGCGCAGGTGCGCTGCCCTCTTTGTTAATGACTGCTAACTCAGCGCGGAACCAGCACGCCGGCCTGGTCGGGGATCTCTTCGTCGGAGGGCGAGCGATTCAAGCCGCCATAGCGGCGCTCGCGCCGCTGATACTCAGCGATGGCCTCCAGCAGATGCAGCCCGCGAAAGTCTGGCCAGAAGCGGTCGGTCACGAAGATCTCAGAGTAGGCAATCTGCCACAGCAGGAAGTTCGAGATGCGCATCTCGCCAGAGGTGCGTATCACCAGGTCCGGGTCCGGCATGTGCGCGGTGTAAAGATGACGATGCAGATCGTCCTCAGAGATGGCCTCCGCACTGCGCCCCTGGGCGGCGCGTTCCCGCGCCAGGGAAGCGAAGGCGTCGATGATCTCTGACCGAGCACCATAGTTCAGCGCCAGTGTCAGCACGGTGCCGGTGTTGCGCGCGGTCGCTTCGGCGGCCTGCTGCATCTGCTCCTGCACTTCAGAGGGCAACTCCTGCGTGCGACCGATGTACGCGATGCGGACGTTGTTATCGTTCATGCGCCCGACGTTGTTGATCAGGTAGGAGCGCAGTAGGCGCATCAGGAAGTTCACTTCCGTCTTGGGCCGCTTCAGGTTGTTCTCGAGCGAAAAGGCGTAGAGCGTGAGCCAGGGGAGGTTGATGCGGGAGGCAGTCTCAACCACATACTGCACCGACTCGGCACCCTGCTGGTGGCCAAGGAAGCGCTTCAGACTGCGGCGTCCGGCCCAGCGGCCGTTGCCGTCCATGATGATGGCGATGTGATCGGGCACCCGCTCCGGATCGAGCGAACGGTATACCGCCTGCTCTTCCGGCGAGAGCTCATGGGCCCGGTTGGGTGACTTCATGGACAACGCCCTTCTCTCTCAGCCTCGACCGTAGCACAGGGCCGGAGCCCGGAGCAACGCGACCCAAAGCGCAGGAGCAACGCGAACCGGAGCGCGGAGCAGGACGCGCGCTGCCTGGAGAAAGCAGCGTCACGCGATGCCCCGCGCTCCGGCGTGATGCGGGAGAAACGGGCGTTACGCGACGGCGGTGCGGCGGCGGCCCATCGCCATGTCGCGCACCTGATTCAGGAACATGGAGCGCTGCAACGCGTCCAGCTTCGAGATCAAGGGCGCAATCTCTGACAGGAACGGGTCAGAGAGCACGGAGTTGGGGTCGTCATACTGACGGTTGCGCGCATCATGCAGCAAATTGCACATGTCCAATTCAAGAGCCGTGGCCAGCCGCTCCAGCGAGGAGAGCGTCGGCATCGCCTTGCCGTTCTCGATCTTCGAGATGTAGGTGCGGGGCACCTGCATACGGCCGGCGAGCTGACGCTGGGAGAGGTTGCGGCCGCGCCGGGCATCGCGCACCGCGCGCGCTACCTGCAGTCCGCCTTCTTCCTCTGCTGGGGTTGAAACGACGGAGGTCGCGACCGGCAGCACCGGTTCCGGCTCATCCATCTCCAGGGATTTGTGGCACCGTCTGCACATTGCATTCATCGTGCGGAATTGCACGAGACTGCAGTGAGTGCAACGGAGTACCTCGCGCACCTCAATGCTTGCTAAGGTAGTTGCCATAAGTTGTACGGAGGCCAGAGCGGGCTTCCCGCGCTTGAGGGACGCATCCCTTTGAGCGCATAGCTACAGTGACGCAGTGTTGTTTTTTCTGTCAAGTAAAATTCGGGCGGAAAACCCATTCCGCACCCTTGGCATCGGGCAAAACCCGAAGAGATCGGCAAAAGCGGGTACTCCCGCAGAACTGAGGGTGCATTGACTGATCTGGTACACACCCGCGCCGATGCCTGGGCGCTGCTGACCGAATACACAGCGAGTCCGGGCCTGCGCAAGCACGCGCTGGCAGTTGAGACCTGCGTCCGCGCCTACGGCGAACAGGAAGCGCGCAGCCTGGAACTCGAGGATCAGCAGGCGGCTGAGCTGATCGAGCTTTACGCCGTCACAGGCCTACTGCATGACTTCGACTACGAGCGCTTCCCTTCTGCGGAGCAGCACCCCTATGTCGGCGTAAAAATACTCGAAGAGCAGGGCTGGCCGGAAGCGATGCGCCACGCCATCCTGGGCCATGCCGAGTACACGGGCACGCCGCGGCTTTCGCACCTGGACAAGACGCTGTTCGCCTGCGACGAGCTCGCCGGTTTCCTGACTGCCTGCGCGCTGGTCAAGCCCAGCAAGGCCATCTACGATGTAGAGGCAAGCGGCGTAAAGAAGAAGCTCAAGGACAAGGCCTTTGCCCGCGGCGTCAACCGCGACGACGTGATAAACGGCGCACAGGAGCTTGGCGTCGAGCTCGATCAGCACATCGCCTTCTGCATCGCTGCCATGCAACGCGACGCGCAAGCGCTTGGACTGGCCGGCGTACAGCCGCAGGCCGCCCGGGAATAGAAAGACAGGAAGAGATCGAGCGGGCCAATCGTCGATCGGGGACACAGATGCGATTAAGGTTCAATCACGCGACGCGGCTGGCACTACTGGCGGCGGCCGGTCTGCTCGCCATCACCACGCAGGCACAGCAGTCGTCGGTCACCACGCAGGTACTCGGACGCGTGGACAGCCGTCGCTCCGCGGAAGGGGCATCCTTCTTTGTCAAGACAGCGAGCGAGTGGAAAGAGGGGCGGTGCGTTCTTCCCACTGGAACGACGCTGGAGGGCCGTATCGCGAGGGTGCAGCACAAAGGCTCCGGAATCAAGCGATCCGGGGCGAAGCGAGAAGAGTTGGGCCTCAGATTTCTGAACCTTCCCTGTCCCGGCGATGACGCCAAGGAGATCCTGCCAGTCCTGGTCGCCATCGGTGGGCAGCAGCATGACACGCGCGCGGACTACATCGTGCAGCAGGAGCTGGTGCGGGTCTTCAGTTCCAACCTGAAGAGCGTCGCCGAATCCAGCTCCTCCGGCGTCGGCTCAGCCAACGCCTCCGCCCCCGGCGCGCTGCGCAGCGTTTCGGCCGGCAACGTGGGCTCGTACACCTCCGGCGCCTCGGCAGAGCGGCCGCTGCACCTGCAGGAGGTGCGCGGTTTGGCGGGAGTCACGCTCTCGCTGCCTGACTTGACCACTGATCCCACACTGCTCTCGTCTTCCGAGCAGATCCTGATCGATCCGGGAAGCCGCTTTCTGCTGATCCTTGAGCTGGCGCCGCGACCGGAGCCGGAGACGCCTCTGGAGAAGAAGGCGGGGGAGCCAGTTCTCGAGTTCCGGCCGGTCGCTCCGCCGGCGAAGGAGATTGTCGAGCTCGAGAATTGCGTCGACACCGGCTGCGCGCTCGCAGATAGCGGTACACAGGTGGCCGACGCCGGTCAGCTGGCGAGGAATCTTTCCCTGCGAGCCTTCGGCTTCCGTGTCCGCAGCAACCGCGTGCTGCGATCGTTTGCCGAAGATGCGGCCATCCGCTTCCTTGGCGAGGATCAGCTGCTGGTCACGTTCAATGCGCACGCCTTGATGGTGCGTTCCACGGAGGAGTCTGCCAGGCTGGCCGGGCCGCGCAGCATCCGTGCTCTTCTTTTCTCACTGAAAACGGGCAAGGTGATTCGCGCAGAGGACTGGCGCGTCCCCGACGACAGCCAGTATCTGTGGCCGCTCGACGGGGGCCGCGTGCTGGCCCACATAGGCAGGGCGCTGGTGATCTACGGCCCTGGACTGAAGGTGGAGCGGCAATGGACCCCGCCGGGCGATGTTCACTTCCTGCGCGTCGCACCCTCGCGCCAGCTGATCGTCGCCGGAGTCACGCGTGAGCGTCATAGCCCGGAACAACACCGCCGGCTGAAGGAATTTCTCGGGCCGGGACAATCCGTGGAAGAGGACTTCGACCTGACTGTGCTCGATGGCGCACTCAACGTCACATCCACGCGGCATCTGGAGCATTCGCTCACACTTTCTGAGGTGCTGGATGCCGGGCTGATCCTGGCCGATCCCGGCCTCCGCGACAGCTGGACGCTGAAGGAGCTGAGCTGGAACGGCAAGCAGCGAGAGATCGTGCGCGTAACCTCGTCCTGCCCCGTGCGCATCGAAACCCTGCCGACCAATCTCATTCTTGTGGTCGGCTGCTCTCCGGACCAGACCAGCAGCTGGTACAAGATCGTCCGCTCCAGCGGCAAGACATTGCTCACCGGCAATGACGGCGCGAACGCCCTGTTGCAGCACGCGGACGCTCCCACCGGCGCCGGGGTCTTCGCCATCGGCATTGCGCAGGCGTTCCGTCCCGTCGACTTTGATCACGGAATGGTCACTTCCGACTTTCAGAATGTCGCTGTCTCGGTATATCGCATTGAGGATGGGCACCGGCTGTTTGCAACACGCTCTCAAAAGGGCGCAGTGAACCGCCAGAGTTTTGCGTTGAGCGATGCAGGCGACCTGCTTGCCGTTCTGAGCGGTGATGAGGTAGGGCTCTATCGCGTCGCAGCCAGGGAAGCTCCTTAGTTGCTCCTGTGAAGAAGCTGAGGGACAAGGCCTTCGAGCGTGGAGTGAACCGTAGCGATGTGTACAACGGGGCGGCTGAGTAGGCGTCGAGTTGGACCGGCACATCGCATCTTGCCTGGTGGCAATGCACCAGTAACGCGGCCGCTCTGCAGCTTGAAGGGCAGTAGCAATTTCCTTGTGCTTATGGCACACTCTTAGTGGGACATCTTATGCACACACAGAGGACACATGTTGTACTTCCTCAGGATCTGCTGGCGGAGATCGATAACGCGGTCGGCCCTCGCGGGCGCAGCGCGTTTCTTGTAGAGACTGCGCGAGCTGAGCTGCAGCGACGTCGCCTGCTTGCCTTTTTCCGCGACGATCAGTCCGGCTGGCGCAATGAAGATCATCCTGAACTGGCGGCTGGGGCAAGCGCGTGGGTTCGTCAGCTGCGATCCGAGGAGCGTGGCACTCCCAAGCCCAAGCGCAAGTCCAGAAACAAGCCCCCAGCATGATCCTGCTCCTGGATACGACAGTTCTGGTCGATGCCCTGCGGCCAAAGAATCCGCGACGAGCACGGCTGGCGGCTGCGGTTGACGAGGGGCACATACTGGCCACAACGACGGTAAACGTGGCGGAGATCTACGCGGGAATGCGGCCCCATGAGGAGCAGTACACTAATCTGCTCATGCGAGATCTGCAATGCTATCCGCTCACCCAGTCGATCGCACGCCTTGCCGGGACGTTGAAGAAACAATGGGGGGCGAAGGGCAGAACCCTCTCTTTGCTGGACCTGATGATTGGTGCAACAGCCCTTGAAAATGATTTGCCTTTGGTCACCGATAACCGGAAAGATTTTCCGATGCACGGTTTGCGCTTCCACGCGTTGAAGTAGGAGCCGCTTCGCCAAGTGTGCAACCTGCTATGCTTTCCAGTTTCCTATGCCCAGCCCAGAAAATTTACCCCCTGTCTCCCCGGAATTGAACACCACGCTGAACACCACGCTCACCTCGAAGTTTGACGCAAAGGGCAAACGGCAACAGACCAATGCGACCGGCATGCTGGCGCTGCTTGCTGCTGTGCGGCAGCAGGAAGCAGCCATCCGCGAGGGCGGTGGCGCCAAGGCCATCGAGGCGCAGCACGCCAAGTCGCGGCTGACCGCGCGCGAGCGGCTGGCCCTGCTGCTGGACCCAGGGACGGAGCTCTTCGAGCTGGGACTCTTTGCCGCCTTCGGCATGTATGAGGAGTGGCGTGGCGCGCCTGCGGCGGGCGTCATCTGCGGACTGGGCCGCGTCAGCGGACGCCTGTGCATGATCGTCGCCAACGATGCCACGGTAAAGGCTGGCGCCTTCTTTCCCGTGACAGCGAAGAAGGTGATCCGCGCGCAGCACATCGCAATGGAGAACCGTATCCCCACCCTCTATCTGGTCGACTCGGCGGGCGTCTTCCTGCCCCTGCAGGAGGATGTCTTCCCCGACCAGGATGACTTCGGCCGCATCTTCCGCAACAACGCGCGCATGTCTGCCATGGGCATTCCGCAGATCACTGCCATCATGGGCATGTGCGTGGCCGGCGGCGCCTACCTCCCGGTCATGACCGACCATGTACTGATGACCGAAGGCAGCGGCCTCTTCCTCGCCGGGCCAGCCCTGGTGGAAGCAGCCATCGGGCAGAAGTACACCGCGGAAGAGCTGGGCGGCGCAACCATGCATGCAGAGATCTCCGGCACTGTCGACTTCAAGGAGCCCAACGATCATCTATGCCTGGCGCGGCTGCGCTCGCTGGTCGGCAAGCTTGGCCATCCGCAGCGCGCGCCCTTCGATCGCGCTGCCTTCGACCCGGCACGCGACGCGCCAAAGTACGCAGCAAGCGATCTCTACGCACTGCTCGATCCGGACCCGGCGCGCGCCTCCACCAATACGTACGACACGCATGAACTGATCGCGCGGCTGGTCGATCGCTCCGAGTTTGACGAGTACAAGTCCGACTATGGCCGCACCGTGATCTGTGGCTATGCGCGCATCGGCGGCTTCGCTGTGGGCATTGTCGCCAACCAGAAGCAGCACCAGCCGCATACCAGCCACACCGGCGAGAAGCGGGTCGAGTTCGGCGGCGTCATCTATGCAGAGAGTGCGGACAAGGCAGCACGCTTCATCATGGACTGCAACCAGAACCTGATTCCGCTGCTGTTCCTGCATGATGTGAACGGCTTCATGGTGGGCCGTGACGCGGAGTGGACTGGCATCATTCGCTCCGGCGCAAAGATGGTTGCGGCGGTTGCCAATTCCACTGTTCCCAAAATCACCGTCATCGTTGGCGGCTCCTTCGGCGCAGGGCACTATGCGATGTGCGGCAAGGCCTATGATCCGCGCTTCATCTTTGCCTGGCCTACAGCACGCTACGCCGTGATGTCTGGCGCATCGGCAGCCGGCACGTTGGTGGAGATCCGCATTCGCGCGCTGGAGCGTGGCGGCCGCAAGCTGAGCGATGAAGAGAAGCAGGAGACGCGCGCCAGCATCCAGGCCACCTACGATGCGCAGACCGACTGCCGCTATGCAGCAGCGCGGCTGTGGGTGGATGCCATCATCGACCCGGCAAAAACACGCGAAGCCGTGCTGATCGCGCTTGAGGCAGCCGCGCTCAATCCCACCGTCGAGCGCTTTCATCCGGGTGTGCTCCAGACCTGAAACGTTGTCATCCCGACCCAAGCGGGTGCCCCATCCTACGCAACGCGTAGAGTGGGTTTGCTGAAGCGTAGCTGGGTCTGATCGCTGACGTTGACCAGCCAGATGCGCTTCCCGCGTTCCCGTCCCTTTCCACCCGCCGCGCCACTATGCTCGACTTTATGTCAGCACGCGCAGACGCACTCCCGCGGCAGAAGACAGCCGCGCGCCGGAAGTCCAGGAAGAAGTCCGGCGGCAGCCCGGCATACATGCTTTGGGCACCGCTCCTGGTTGGGGTGGTGGCCACCTACTTTGCTGTGCACTATGCGGAGATTCTTCCTTTGATGGGACCCGCCGGACTGCTGCGGCTTCGTCTAATGGCGCCGCTGGCCATGCTGGCGCACCAGCCAGAGCTGGGCATGGCAGAGGCCACGGCAGACAGCGTGGCCCAGGGACTGCTGTACGTGCAGTTCCCTGTTTACGGCCTGCTGCTCGGCCTGGTCTGGCGTGTTGCTGGATTCGCTCGCGCCGCTGGAATCGTCGTTCTGGTGCATGCACTCGCGATCGCGGCAGTGCTGGTTCTTTCGCAGCTCTAGAGTTCGCGTCTCACCCTGAGTTTGATAGTCTCGTCTGTCCGATGAGCCCACACGTCAAGCTGGTCGAGTGTCCGCGGGATGCCTGGCAGGGCCTGCCCGCCATGATTCCCAGCGAGATCAAGGCCGATTATCTGCGCGCGCTGGTGACGGCAGGCTTCCGCAACATTGATGCCGCTTCGTTCGTCTCCGCCAAGGCCGTGCCGCAGATGGCAGATGCCGAGCAGGCGCTGGCGCTGGCGGACCTGCCATCGCTTACTTCCGATCCTTTGGACATCATCGGCATCGTGGTCAACGTGAAGGGCGTGGAGCGGGCCATTAACAGTGGCGGCGTCACCACGCTGGGCTTTCCCTATTCCATCTCTCCCGGCTTCCTGGAGCGCAACCAGAAGCAGACGCCGGAGGAGGCAGTGGACGCGCTCGAAGCCGTCGGCTCGCTCGCGTACAAGGCCGGGCTCGATGTGGTGGCCTACGTCTCCATGGCCTTTGGCAATCCCTATGGCGATGCGTGGAGCGTCGAGGAGGTGGTTGCAGCGTGCGATCTGTTGGCCGACTCCGGGATCGAGTACGTATCTCTGGCGGACACGGTCGGACTGGCGACCCCCGCGCTAATTGAGCAGGTCGTATCTGCCGCGCTCGACGCCAGCCCCGGCCTGGAGATCGGCGTCCATCTGCATGCGCGGCCCGAGCAGGCGGCGGCGAAGGTGGCAGCGGCCTACCGCGCGGGTTGCCGCCGATTCGATTCTGCTGTGGGCGGCATGGGCGGATGCCCCTTCGCGCAGGATGTGCTGGTGGGCAATGTGCCGACGGAGCTTGCGCTGGCAGAATTGCGCTCTCTGGGAGCGACCCTTCCGCCACTCACCGATCTTGCGCCGCTGCTCGCCGCCAGCCGCAAGATTGCCGACAAGTATGCCGGCGTGAAACAGTAGCGTTTCCCCGATCCTGATTTTGGATAGGGACGGTGCAAGACAAGCATGGCCAGATACACGACACTGTTGATCGATGACGCGGGCGGCGCAGCCGGCCACATCCTGACCATCACGCTGAACCGCCCGCAGCGGCGCAACGCCCTCACCTCCACCATGATTCAGGAGCTGACGCTGGCCCTGCGCGCTGCAGAGGATAGCCGCGCCGGTCTCGTCGTCCTGCGCGGCGCTGGCGATCATTTCTGTTCTGGGCTGGATCTGGCGGAACTGCGTGCGATGGCGGGCCGCTCGCTGGACCAGCATCGCCTCGACTCCATGAATGTCGCGGAGCTCTTCCGCACCCTGTATGACCTGTCGTTGCCTACCATCGCTGCAGTGCGGGGCGCGGCCATGGCCGGCGGCATGGGGCTGGCGACCATCTGCGACTTCACACTGGCATCGGATGAGGCACGCTTCGGCTACACCGAGGTCAGGATCGGCTTCGTGCCTGCCATCGTATCGATCTTTCTGATGCAGCAGTTAGGTGAGAAGCAGGCGCGCGATCTGCTGCTGACTGGACGCTTCGTGGACGCGCAGGAGGCGCACGCGCTGGGGCTGGTCAAGCAGGTCGTGCCTGCGGCGGAGCTGGATGCCGCAGTGCTGGAGCTGGCCACTGCCCTGCTCGCCAACAGCCCCAGTTCCATGCGCGCCACCAAGCATCTGCTGCGCCGGCAGGAGGCAGACAAGCTCGCCCGTTCGCTGCGCGCCGCCGTCAATATCAACTCCGAGCTCCGCGTTACCGAAGACTTCCGCGAAGGCATCGCTGCCTTTCTGGAAAAACGTACGCCGGTGTGGCCCTCCCGCGGTTAACTCCTCCCCCACTGAGTCACAGATCAGTACACTGGGCAGACCGCCAGGGGAACTCCCGTGCAAGCAGCGCAACAGAATACAGACATCGTGCGTCTGGCACACCTGCGTGTGCTGTGGGATCGGGCGCCGCATCCAGTCTGGGTTCATCAGAACCTGCGCCTTGTCTATGTGAACCAGGCGACCGTCACCGCGCTGGGCGCTACTTCCGCCAACGATCTGCTGGGCCATTCGCCCCTCGACTTCATAGCCGAAGAGTCGCGGAGTGCCGTACTTGCGCGCATCCAGTCGATGCAGCAGGGTGGCGGCGCCGCGCCAATGACTGAGCTCTCCTTCAAGCGACTGGATGGCACTCCCTTGCCCGGCCAGGGCGTTGCCTGGTCTATCGACTTCGGCGGCCAGCCTGCCATCCAGGCCAGCTTCTACGACAGTACGGCTGTCTCCCGCGCGCAGGCCGCGCTGCTGGAGAGTGAGCGCAGCCGTGCGCAGATGATCGAATTGTTGCCGCAACTGGTATGGACCACGGCTCCGGATGGCACGGCTGAATTCTTCAACCAGCGCTGGTATGACTACACCGGTCTGCTGCCTGAGTCCAGTCAAGGCTATGGATGGGCAGAAGCTCTGCATCCCGATGACGTCGAGCGCACCGTGAGCGGGTGGAGTGAGGCCGTGGGGGAAGATGGGCATTACGAAGTGGAATATCGACTGCGCCGCGCGGATGGAACCTATCGCTGGTTTCTGGCGCGGGCCAATCCGCTGCGCGACGCTGAGGGCACCATCACGCGCTGGTTTGGCACCTCTACCGACATCGACGATCAGCGGCGCATAGAAGATCGGCTGCGGGAGAATGAAGAGCGCTTCCGTACTGCCACGCGCGCCGTGACCGAATTGTTGTGGACCAATGACGCCGATGGCCTGATGCACGGCGAACAGGAGGGCTGGGGGGCATTCACCGGCCAGTCGCAGGCGGAGTATCAGGGCTATGGCTGGTCCAAGGCGGTGCATCCCGACGATGCCCAGCCCACCATCGCGACCTGGAACGCCGCCGTCGCGGAGAAGCGGATGTTCGTCTTCGAACATCGTCTGCGGCGCCACGATGGTGTGTACCGGCTGTTCCGCATCCGCGCCATGCCGATTCTTCGTCAAGATGGCTCGATCCGCGAATGGGTGGGCGTGCACACAGACATCACCGAGCGGCGCGCGCAGCTGGGAAGAGATTCGCCGCCTGAATGCGGAGCTGGAAGGTCGCGTGCGCCAACGCACAGCGGAGCTCGAGGCCAGCAACCAGGAACTCGTCGCCTTCAGCTACTCCGTCTCGCACGATCTGCGCGCGCCGCTACGCTCGATCGAGGGTTTCAGTCAGGCACTCGAGGAAGACGCGGGACCGCTGTTGACGCCCCAGATGCAGGGGTACATCCAACGCATACGCGCGGGCGTGCAACGCATGGGCAGCCTTATCGATGCCCTGCTGCAACTCTCGCGCGTGACGCGGGCGGACCTTGAATACCGCGAAGTCGATCTCTCACACATGGTGGCGGAGGCGGCAGACCAGGCGCAGCGCCAGCAAATGGACCGGCCCGTCACGCTGCATATCGAGAGCGGGCTGCAGTGCCAGGGCGATTTACGCCTGCTTCAGATTGCGATCAATAACCTGATCGGCAACGCTTTCAAATTCACTGCTAACACGCCACATGCGCAGATCTGGTTCAGCAGTCAGCGGCGGCCAGACGGGGCGGTGGAGTACTGCGTGCGGGACAATGGCGCAGGTTTCGAGATGAGCTACGTGGAGAAGCTCTTCCAGCCATTCCAGCGCCTGCATGGCGAGAAGGACTTTCCCGGCTCCGGCATCGGCCTGGCCACCGTGCACCGCGTGATTGCACGCCATGGGGGCACCGTCCACGCCGAAGGGAGTGCAGGCCAGGGCGCTGCGTTCTTCTTCACCCTCAATTAACTCCCCGAGTGACCCAGGCTGCGTTCGTGGGCTCGCAACTCGGCCACAATAGTGGCTGCAGCAGCCCGCGCCTCATCGAACCGGTCCGGCGGAAATGAAATCGCCCCTACGCGTGCATGTCCGCCCCCGCCGTAGCGCTCGCAGATCGTCGCCAGGTTCACCATCTGGTCCGGCGTGCGTTTGGTCCACGGGTTTGAGCCCACGGCTACCTTGGTGCGGAAGCTCGACTTGCTCAATCCAATGCTGTAGGTCGCCTGCGGATGCAGATAGTACGGGATGAACTTGTTGTGCCCTTCAAGTGGATGGTCGGTGATGTCGAAGGAGATGGTCCCGTCCACACATTCGGAGCGTTCGCGAATCAGCCTGATTGCATGCGCATGCCGCTCCAGCAGCGGCGGCAACAGCGGCGCAATGAACGGCTCGCTGAGCACTGCGGCCAATGGCTGCTCTGTCAGCAGCGGGATCATGCGCGGAATCAGCACAGGATCCACGGTGGACTCGATGATCAGGGTCAGTTTCATCGCCGGCTCTGCCATCTCCACTGCAGACTGCGCATCGGCGTAGAGCGCGCCGTCCACGATGTCCGCCCACTTCACCAGCTCTGCGACTGGCACAGCGTCAAAGCCAAACTTGGCTGCTGCAATGTGCGCCAGAAAGCTGGTGCAGGAGGTGTACGCAGGGTCATAGAAACGGCGCATCAGGAAGCGGCCATCCTCCATGCCCTGCAGGTAGTGGGCGTGGTCTGCCGGCGTCAGGAACGCGCTGAGGTGGTGATCGAACCACCAGGTGATCCGAGAGGAGGCCGAATACTTGAAGTCGACAATCGCATTCTCATCGCCGGCGAAGTCTGCCTCATTGAAAAGCGCACCGGCGCGATGCACCAGGCCCCAGTACTCATACGAGGCCCGCGGCTCAATGCATTCGCGATGGAACCGGGTGAAGAGCGAGGCGGAACATGCCCCATCAAAACACCTGTCGTGATAGAAGACGCGGACGTTCAACAACAACTCCTTGTACAAGCTTGGCTACAGTTCGTGTAAGCAGATCGGAGCGCCAAAACCGCCTGCGCATTGCCGGCCACCCGAGCAAGGTCATCCACTGCGCTTGAGTGAATCAGTACGATACCATCCGAGGCGATGCCCACGCGCCGCGCCACGCAGGTTTCCGTGATTGGGATGGGCAACTGGGGACACTCGCTGGCCGCGCAGCTCGCCGCGTCTGGACTGCTGGCAGCACGCGTCCATGCGCAACCCGCCCGCCGCGCCGCGGCCGCGGGGCTGGACGCATCTGTGTTGTGGCTGTGCGTGCCCGATGCAGCCATCGCCTCCACCGCGCACTGGATCTCAACTGAACGGCCCGATCTGCGCGGGCAGACGGTATTGCACTCCAGCGGCGCATTGGATCGAACAGTGCTGGAAGCAGCGGGGCAAGCGGGCGCGCAGACTGCGTCGGTCCATCCCATGATGAGCTTTCCCACACGGCGCCCAGTTGCATTGCACGGCGTCCGGTTTGGGGTTGAGACTGGCGACGCATCCACACAGCGGCGGCTGTTCCGGCTGGTCCGCCGCCTGGGAGGAGTGCCCTTCACCGTGGATGGCAAGGGAAAGGCGATATACCACGCGGGGGCCATGTGCGGATCGCCGCTGCTGGTGGCACTGCTCGCTGCCGGCGTGGACGCCATGCGCCCGGCCGGCCTGGGCGAGCGCGAAGCACTGGCCTTGCTGACACCGATGGCAACTGCGACCATTGCAAATGTGGAGCGCAATGGATTGGCTGGCAGCTGCAGCGGGCCACTGGCCCGGGGAGACGCTGCTACGGTAAAACTGCATCGCAAGGCGCTGGCGGCGCATCCGTTGTTGGCACCCATCTATGACGCGCTGGCGCGGCTGGCCCTTGCAGACCTGCCATCCGCCGATCCTGCCGCCATCGAAGCAGTACTGAAGCAACGTACCGCCAAAAGGCGCACACTGGAGTGAAGGTCGGACGATCCGCTTTCAGAAAGCCTTCACAAAATCAGCTTTCGCAATGCCAGTTTTCGCAACGCCAGTTTTCGCAATGCCAGGAGACGCAGTGGAACCGGAGTGTTATCCCAGCTCGATCGTGCCTCGAAGCAGCCGGCTGTTTCTCGACTATTCCGAGAGCAGCGTGCCGCTGGCTCCGTTCTTCGCCCATGCGGCCTCCGGTCGCGAATGGATCACACATCGCACCGATCTCACGCAAGACCATCGTGAGCCCCTGGCCGATCTGCTCCTGGAACAGAACCGCAGCTTCGGCGCAAGCGAGGCTGCAGCGGCGAATATCGAACGGCTGCGCGCCGGCGCCTCTGCGGTGGTCACCGGCCAGCAGGTCGCACTCTTCGGCGGCCCGCTCTACACCCTACTCAAAGCGGCCACCGCCATCGCCCGGGCGCAGGCAGCAACCCGGGCGGGCGTCGACACCGTGCCGGTCTTCTGGCTGGCCAGCGAGGACCATGACTTTGCAGAGGTGGACCACCTGGACTTGCCCAGAGCAGACCTGCCCGGGTCTGCCTGCGTCGAACGTGTCTCCATCGGTCCTCCGCCACTGCATGCTGCTCCGGTAGGGAATCTGCCACTGGGGCCGTCGGTCGTCGAGGCTCTGCGCAAGGCAGGGACTGTTCTCGGCGGTAGCGAAGTCTTTCCTGTGCTCGAGCGTACCTATCGGCCAGATGCATCGATGGCCCATGCTTTCGGCAGCCTGATGGCCCAAATCTTCGCACCCTGGGGACTCATCGTTCTCGATGCCAGCGGACGAGAGTTCCACGCCCTGGGGGCTCCCGTGCTGGCCCAGGCCATCCGTGAAGCCGATGCGCTGCACGCCGCGTTGCTAGAACGCGATGAGCAGCTGCGCACCCGGGGCTATCACTCGCAGGTGCTGGTGGGGGAGCAATCGAGTCTGCTTTTCCTGATCGATCCCGCCACTGGCGCGCGGGTATCGTTGCGCCGCGTAAAGCAGGAGGGGCAGCTGCAGTGGAAGGCTGGAGCGGAGCGCCTAACCACCGATGAGCTGCTTGAAATTCTTAAAGTGACACCTGAACGAATCAGTCCAAACGCATTGCTGCGGCCAGTGTTTCAAGATGGCATCCTGCCCACCTCCGCATACATCGCCGGACCCGCAGAGATTGCCTACTTTGCGCAGTCCGAGGTGCTCTACCAGGGGCTGCTGGGGCGGATGACCCCGATTCTGCCCCGGCTCTCTGCGACGCTGGTAGAGCCTGCGGTGGCAAAAGTGATGACGCGTCACCAGATCTCTCTCCCGGACGCATTGACTGACCCGGAAGCGTTGGCACAGCGACTGGGAGCGCGCAGCCTTCCGGTCGAGGGCAAGCGCCTGCTGGCGGCTGCGGGAAATCAGCTGGATAGCGATCTGACCGCCGTGACCGATTGGATGACAGCCATGGATGCTGGTCTGGGCCGCGCAGCCAACACCGCTGCCTCGAAGATGCGGTACCAGATGAATCGGCTGCGGCGCATGGCCGCGCGGCATCAACTGGAGCGTGAGACCAGCCTGGGAAAGCATGCGCGTACGGTCGCCCAGGCTCTCTACCCAGAGGGTCACCTGCAGGAGCGGACCATCGCAGGCGTCTACTTCCTGGCCACGAATGGCCTTGGGCTGCTCCACACCCTGGTCGACGCGGCGGCCGACGCTTGTCCTGGCCACAAGCTGCTCCCACTTTAAAGCTCGCGCTCCAGCTCCAGACAGCCGGCAACTCCCAGAGCGATGCGATGTCGCTACAATGAGTGGCCATGGCGAACAAGTCGATTGCATTTGAGGTGACCTGCCCGGACTGCGGGGCGATCCTGAAGGTTGATCCGGGGACGCGCTCCATCATTGGCCACACGCCGGCACCGCGCAAGCGTACCTTCGACGACTTCGAAGGCGCAGCGCGTGCCATGCGCGAGCAGGAAGAGCGCAAGGAGAGCCTGTTCCGGCAGTCAATGGATGCGGAGCGCAACAAGAAGGACGTAATGGAGCGGCGCTTTGAAGAGGCCGTGAAGAAGGCCAAAGACAATCCCACGACGGGCAAGCCGCTGCGCGAATTTGATCTGGACTAGAGCGGGTGGGCCGCACGGCGCATCACACTGGCATGCGACACAGACGATATTGGAAGGGACGGCGATCCATGGCAAATGGACTGACAGAGATAGTGGAGAACGTGAAGGACGCGATGGATGAGAATCTACCGGGTGGCTCGCGCGCCTGGACGCGCGGTCTGGCAGCGGGCTCGCTGCTGACCGGCGCGGTACTGCTGGCGACGGGTCGCCGCCGTGCCGGCCTGGCGGTAACCGTGGCCGGCACAGTCATCGCGTTACTGGAAGAGTCCGACGGCGTGCGCGAGGTCTGGGAGAATCTGCCGGACTACATTCAGAAGGCGCAGCAGGCCCTCGGCCGCTTTGAGGTCTTTGTGCAGGATCTGGCAGAGCAGGGCGACAAGATCCGTCGCGTGGTCCGCGAACAGACACGCTAAACTTCCTAGTTCGAGCGCTCCACCAGATAGCGGGCCACCATCTTTAGGGGTTCGGCCCGCTTTCCGAAGATGGCGAGCTCGGCGAACGCCTCCGTAATGAGCCTGTGGGCGTCCTCGATCGAGCCCGGGATGCCGCGGACGGCGGGCCACGTAGCCTTGCTGCTGGCGGCGTCCTTGCCGGCAGTCTTGCCCAGCGACGCCGCGTCCCCTGTCATGTCCAGAACGTCGTCCACGATTTGAAAGGCCAGACCAGCCTTGGTCCCGAAGCTCGTCAGCGCGGCTATCTCCTGCTCCGTCGCCCCGGCGAATACCGCGCCGCTTACCAGGCCGACCCGTATCAGTGCTCCCGTCTTCGCGCGGTGAATCGCCAACACAGAATCGAGCGTTGGGGCGGAAGTTTCGCCTTCGAGATCCAGTACCTGCCCGCCAATCATGCCATCGACAGTTCCGGTCGCCTCTGCCAGCAGGCGCACAATGCGGATAGCGGCGGCAGGCGGGCAATCCAGAGAACCCACCACGTTGTAGGCCCGGGTCTGCAATGCATCGCCGGCCAGAATGGCAATCGCCTCGCCAAACACAACGTGACAGGTGGGTTTGCCGCGACGCAGGTCGTCATTGTCGAGGGCCGGCAGGTCGTCGTGGATCAGCGAGTAGGTATGGACCATCTCGATCGCAGAGCCCAGCGCGTCAACGCCATGGGGATAAGCATCGCCCCCCGCAACCATGCGCGCGGCTTCCATGCACAGGATCGGCCGCAGACGCTTGCCACCGGCGAAGACGCTGTGGCGCATCGCGCGATGGATCGATACGGGAACCTGGTCGGGACGTGGCAGAAGGCGCTCCAGCGCCTTATCCGTGCGGGCGGCACCACTCTCCAGCAGTGCGCGAATTTCGCTTTGCATTGGGGTCATCATACCTGACACTGGGTAGTCCTTTGGCTGCGCCTGGGTGCAGCAAGGTAGGCCCGTCACGGCGCTGTGACCCCCCGACAACCTGTGCCGAAGATTCGATCAAATTATGCTGACTCTCGGCTTCACGATTGGAGCCGGAAGAAGGGCGAGGTCGCTTTGCGCATTCTGTTGCACGGAATCAACTACTCACCGGAACTTACGGGAGTCGGCAAGTATTCCGGAGAAATGGCGGAGTGGCTGGCAGGACGCGGACACGCAGTGACAGTGGTGACGGCGCCGCCCTACTACCCGGCGTGGCGGGTACACAACGACTATTCCGCCTGGACGTATAAAACGGAACAGGGGCCAGTGCGTGTTCACCGCTGCCCCCTCTATGTGCCGCAGAAGCCATCCGGCATTCGCCGCGTGATTCATTTGGCGTCCTTCATGCTAACCAGCTTCCCTGTCATGCTGTGGCAGGCGCATTTGCGGCCAGACCTGGTGGTGGTGATTGAGCCGACTCTGATGAGCGCTACGGCAGGGTTGAGCACTGCTCGCCTGGCCGATTCGGCTACCTGGCTGCACATCCAGGACTTTGAGGTGGATGCCGCATTTGACCTGGGACTGCTGCCGCGCGAGGGCTGGATGCGCAAGCTCGCGGAGTGGCTGGAGCGGTTGGTGATGCGGCGCTTCCAGCGTGTCTCGACTATCTCTGAGAAGATGATGGAGCGCCTGCCGGAGAAGGGCGTTGCGCGCAACCGGACTGTGCTGTTTCCCAACTGGGTCGATACCGCAGCGATTGCCCCGATGGAAGGTGCGAGCGCGCTGCGCCGGCAACTGGGCCTGGGGCCGGAACGAGTCGTGCTGCTGTACGCCGGGAACATGGGGATGAAGCAGGGACTGGAGGTGCTGCCCGTGTTGGCGCGCGAGTGCGCCGCGGATCCGCGCATGCACTTCATCTTTTGCGGCGAGGGAGCCTTCCAGACCGAGCTTTCAACAATGGTCAACGGATCAGAAAACGTAACCATGCTCCCGCTGCAGCCCTTCGACCACTTGAATGATCTACTCAACACCGCCGACATCCATCTGTTGCCGCAACGCTCCGATGCAGCCGATCTGGTGATGCCCTCCAAACTGACCGGCATGCTGGCCAGCGGACGCCCCGTGGTGGCGACGGCCGCGCATGGAACACAGGTGGACAAGGTTCTGCAGGGCTGCGGCATGGCCGTCGAGCCGGGCAATCAAGCCGCGCTCTTCTCTGCCGTGCACCAGCTAGCCGATGCCCCGGAGATGCGTCGTGCCATGGGCCAGGCCGCGCGGGCGTACGCCGTGGAGAATCTGGGCCGGGAGCGCGTGCTGGAAAAGTTCGAGCACGAACTGCTGGCCGCAGTGGCGGAGCGCATGGCCCGGTCGCAGCGATAAGGCCATGGCCAATGTCTGCGTGGTACCGTATGGCTGGAGACGAGCTGCACCCTCTCCACAGAGTTCTCATCAGGCGGTTGCGTGAAGAAGGCGTTGATCACTGGCATCACCGGGCAGGACGGTTCCTACCTCACCGAACTGTTGCTCGCCAAGGGCTACCAGGTACATGGCATCAAGCGGCGGTCTTCACTATTCAACACCGCCCGCATCGACCATCTGTACCAGGACCCGCATGTGGAGCACCAACGGCTGGTGCTGCATTACGGCGATCTGACGGACACATCCAGCCTGATCCGCATCGTGCAACAGGTACAGCCGGACGAGTTGTACAATCTGGCCGCGCAGAGCCATGTGAAGGTTTCCTTCGAGGAGCCGGAGTACACCGCGAACAGCGATGCCATTGGCACGCTGCGCCTGTTGGAGGCGATCCGCACGTTGGGTCTTGAAAAGAAGACACGCTTCTATCAGGCGTCCACGTCAGAGATGTTCGGGCTGGTGCATGAGACGCCGCAGCGCGAGACCACGCCGTTTTATCCGCGCTCGCCCTACGCAGTGGCCAAGCTTTACGCTTACTGGATCACGGTGAACTATCGCGAGGCCTATGGCATGCACGCTTCGAACGGCATCCTGTTCAACCATGAGTCGTCGCGTCGTGGCGAGACGTTTGTAACCCGCAAGATCACCCGTGCACTGTGTCGCATCAAGGTGGGACTGCAGGACAAGCTCTTTCTCGGCAACCTGGACGCCAAGCGCGACTGGGGCCATGCCAAGGATTATGTCGAGGTGATGTGGCTGATGCTGCAGCAGGAGACGGCGCAGGATTATGTCATCGCCACCGGGCAGCAGTACAGCGTGCGCGAGTTTGTCGAGCGCGCGGCCGAGCTGCTGGGAATGCAGCTGCACTGGGACGGTGAAGGTGTGGATGAGCGGGGTGTGGACGAGAGCGGCCGCACCATCGTCTGCGTCGATCCACGCTATTTTCGGCCCACTGAAGTAGAGACGCTGCTGGGCGATGCTTCCAAGGCCCATCGCGAGCTGGGCTGGAGGCCGCGCATCAGTTTCGAAGAACTCGTATCTGAAATGGTGACAGAAGATCTGAAAGAGGCCGAGCGCGACGCTCTGGTGCACAAGCACGGCTTCAACGCCTTCCGCTATCACGAGTAGCTGCCCATGCAGACAGACAGCAAAATCTTCATCGCCGGCCACCGCGGCCTGGTTGGCTCGGCTATCACCGCGTATCTCGACGGGCACGGATTCACACATCTGCTGCGACGCACGCGCGCGGAGCTGGACCTTCAGGACACCCAGGCGGTCTCTGCCTTCTTTCACGCAGAACGCCCGGAGTATGTGTTCCTCGCAGCGGCCAAGGTGGGCGGCATTCTGGCCAACGACACCTATCCGGCTGATTTCATTCGCGACAACCTCATTCTGCAGACCAACGTGATCGAGGCCAGCCGGCAGACAGGCGTG
>JBBRLT010000009.1:0-61912 GCA_038231235.1 Terriglobales bacterium | reverse complement strand
CGGTAGCGATGGCGAGCAACGCGCACAGCACCTTTGACCAGCCGAAGACTCTATCGCGCTGGCGAAGCCGCTGCTGCTGCTCGCGTAACTTGGACAGCCGGGCAGTGTAGCCGCGGTGTGCTTCCGCTGCGGGCGGTGCGTCTGGTGGCATGCTCAAGCGCGCTGCGCTGCTTCCACCGGCGCGGGTATGGCGGTGGCCGCAAGCAACCGGCGCACGACGCGCTCGCGGCCCAGCGCCAGCATTACCGCGAACAGCGAGGGCGCGACGGCCTGCCCGGTAAGCGCGACACGTGCGCCATTGATCAGCACGCCCGGCTTCAGGCCCTTCTCTTCCGCGAAGCTGCGCAACGCAGCTTCGGACGAGGCTTCGGTGAACTCGTCGGCGGTATCGTAGCGCTGCCCAAGCGTCACCAATAGTTCGCGGGTTGCCGGCTCCTTGAGGAACTTCGCTACGGCTGCGCTGTCATACTGGAAATCGTCACTGAAGTAGGCACGAAAGGCGACCGCGAAGTCGGTAAGGTTGCGTGCACGAGGCTTCAGCAGCTCAATCGCGGAGAGCACATCCGCCTGGCTGCGGGTTGGCGACAGTGCGGCTGTCTTCCACTCCACTTCAATCAGCGGCAACAGATCGCGCGCGCTGTAACGGCGAATCCATTCCGTGTTGAACCAGGCAAGCTTGTCATTATCGAAGACGGCATTCGACTTCGAGATGCCGTCGAGCGAGAAGAGTTGGATCAGTTCCTCGGACCCGAACAACTCGCGATCGCGCCCGTCAGCATCTTTGCCGGCTGCGCCCGGTGTCCATCCCAGCAGCGCGAGGAAGTTGCGAAACGCCTCAGGCACGATGCCCATCTCCTTGTAGGAGATGACAGAGGTTGCGCCGTGCCGCTTGGAGAGCCGCGTCTTGTCCGGGCCAAGAATCAGTGGCACATGAGCGAATATCGGCAGCGGGGCGCCGAGGGCCTGGTATTGCAACACCTGCTTGGGGGTGTTCGAGATGTGATCGGCGCCGCGGATGATATGGGTCAGCCGCATGTCCAGATCGTCCGCGACGACCGACAGGTGATACGTGGGGATGCCGTCCGAGCGCAGCAGTACGAAGTCTTCCAGTTCGCTGTTGGCAAACTCCACGCGGCCGACCACTGCATCGTCGAATGCAGTAATGCCGCCCTCCGGCACACGGAAGCGGATAGCTGCCGGCTCGCCGGCGGCGCGGCGCGCTGCTGCATCGACGGGAGCAATGCGGCTGCAGCGGCGGTCGTACATGGACGGTTTGCCGGCGGTGGCTGCATCCTTGCGCCGCTGCTCCAGTTCTTCTTTGGTGCAGAAGCATGGATAGGCATGGCCAGACTGCAGCAGCCGATCTGCGGTAGCCCGATACAGGTCGAGGCGCTGCGACTGGTAAAACGGTCCCTCGTCCCAGTTCAGTCCCAGCCAGCGCATGCCTTCGAGGATGCCTTCGACCATGGCTTCGGAGGAGCGTTCGAAGTCAGTGTCCTCAATGCGCAGGATGAGCGTGCCGCCGGTGTGGCGCGCGAAGAGCCAGTTGAACAGAGCAGTGCGGGCGCCACCGACATGCAGGTAGCCAGTGGGCGAAGGGGCGAAGCGGACGCGAGGTCGTGGTGTGTCAGACATGATATGGGTCACTCCCGATGCTAGAACATTTGCGCTGCGGGAGCGACCCAGCCGGGCTTGGCCGTGCTAGCTGCGGGGATACGGATTGCCGGGGTCAGTAGGCGGTGCGGCTGGCGGATAGGCGGCAACGGGGTAGCTCGCGGGAGGATAAGCAGGGTAGCCCGCGCCGAGTTGGGGAGCAGGCACAACGCGCCATCGTGCGAAGGCGAGCACATACAGCAGGATGGGCGCCCCCAGGGGCAGGAAGATCAACAGGCTCAGCCACGGGGAGAAGCCGGCCTTGCCACAGATCCGCCACAACGGAATGAGCACCAGCGCAGCCATGACCAGCCCAAAGAGAAAGGCGAACGGCAACAGATACACAAGATGCGGATCGATGTTGAGATGGTTCAGGTCCATAACTATATCCCTCCGGATTCCAGAAATCCCTGGGCAGATGACGCGAGCATACTGAGAAGCCGCGGGGCATACAAGGCAGATTTCAGCTTTTGGCGAGGGAGCACCATGTCATGCTGAGAGGAGCTAAGCCGAGCCGAAGGAGCTGCGGTTTCAGCGCCGCGAAGGAAAATGCAGGTCCTTCGCTCCGCTCAGGATGACGTGAGTGAACGCTGCTGAAGCTTTGAATTACGCCGGACTCGGCAGCTTGTGCTGTGGATCGTGCTGCGCCTTCAGTGCACGCAGCAGATCTTCAATCTGGTCCTCGCGCTCCATGGCGGCGAATCGCTCTTCCAGTGCTGCTTCGCTCAACTCGCCGCCCGCCTCGCTGGCCAGCAAGATCTGTTTGGCGTGGCCCGTGGAACTGGCCCGATCGATGTGGCCGCGTACCCGCGCCATGGTGGCGCCGGCGTTGGGCGATGTACCAGTCAGCTTCTGGCTGGCGCGGGCGCGACGATGCTCGACGGCCAGCAGTTCGCAGCGTGACTGCGTCTCCTGCAGACGCTGTTGCAGTCGGCCCAGCGCGTTGCGCAGCGTCTCAGTCTCTGTCTTCTGATCGTGGAGCTGCTGCAGGAAGCTGGCCGCCATCTGCTGGTGGCTGAGTTGCTGGTGCAGTGCTGCGCGGGCCAGGTCGTCTTGCTGCCGACTTACGGCGAGCGCGGCCTTGCGCTGCCAGTTGCCGGCTGCCTCCTCGTGCTCTGCCTGCTTCTTTTCGAGCAGGTGCTGGTCCGCCAGCGCGATCGCTACCTGCGTCTTGACTTGCAGCAGCTGGTTCTCCATGTCGACGATGAGCTGGCGCAGCA
The DNA here is from genome assembly GCA_038231235.1 of Terriglobales bacterium. Taxonomy (GTDB): domain Bacteria; phylum Acidobacteriota; class Terriglobia; order Terriglobales; family Acidobacteriaceae; genus KBS-83. Next base: position 59,039 of record JBBRLT010000009.1, on the reverse strand, counting down.
TCTTCGGTGGATCCTCCGCGCGATCGATCAGGTCGTTCAGGTTGGCGCGAAGCAGGGTTGCGACTCTCTCAAGCAGTGCCATGATGCGACTCCTTTGTGCCGACCCCTATGAGGCTGGGGCGCGGATGCTGCGAAGCGCGTGGCCGCGGCTCAGTGAACGGATACAGAGCCGAGGCCACGCGGGGATTTAGTTGCTGGCGTCGCCGTTGCTGCGCGCGCGCATGCTCTTCACGTTCGACATCAGGTCCTTCATGTTCATGCCGGAGAGTGCTTCGAACAGCGCGGGCACCTGCGCGGCGATCTTGGTCATCTCGCCAGTCAGTTTGTTGGCGCCGATCTCCCCCTCTCCGCCAGTGGAGATGATAGTGATCTTGTCTACCTTGCTCAGCGGCTCGGCCATGGCCCGCACCACATCCGCCATGTTGGTGATCAGCTTGTCCACCACCGCAGCCTGCGTCCACTCCTGGTAGGCCGCTGCCTTCACGTTCATCGCTTTTGCCTCGGCCTCACCTTTCTGAAAGATGACAGCAGCCTCTGCCTCACCCTGCGCACGAATGGCAGCAGCGCGACCTTCGGCTTCGGCGGTCAGGCGATTCTTCTCTGCCGCGGCCATGTTCTCAATCCGCTGACGCTCAATCTCCGACTGTTTCAGAATGGTGGCGATCAGCTCTTTCTCATGCCGCACAATCTCGGCCTCCTGGACCTTGATCTGCTGCTCTTTCTCAATCTGCTGCACCTTCACCTGCGCAGCGATGACCTGTTGCTGCATCACGTTGGTCTGGAGCTCATAGGCCTTGTCCGCCTGCGCCTCCTGCCTGCGGCTCTGCTCAGTGAACTGGGCCTTCTGGATATCAAGATCGCGCTGTGCCTCGGCCTGTTTGGCGAGCGATTGCGTCTCGGCCAGCACGCGTTCCTGGTCGGCCGCAGACTTGGCGACGGCTGATTCGCGCAGTGCAATCGCGCGACGAATTGCGGTGTCACGCTCGGCTTCGGCGGCGGCGACATCGGCGTCGCGCTTGATGCGCGCGATATCCGGCCGCCCCATGTTGGTGATGTATTCGTTCTTGTCGCGGACCTCCTTGATGGTGAAAGAGATCACCTCCAGTCCCATCTTGCTCATGTCCTCAGCGCAGGTGGCGCGCATGCGCTCGCCCACCATCTCCGGCTCCTTCACGATCTGCTCCACCGTGAGCTGGCCGATGATGCCGCGCAGGTGGCCCTCCATCACCAGGCGGATCAGGCCCTCGCGCTGTGGCGGCGTCTTGGTAAGGAACTGCTCAGCGGCGGTAAGGATCGACTCGCGATCGGAGCGCACCTTGATCTGCGCCACCGCCTCGACCGTTACCGCAACACCTTGGCGAGTGTAGAGATCCTGCTGCGGCGCGACGTCGAAGGACATCAGTTCGAGCGAGAGCTGCCGGCTGCTTTCGACCACCGGGAAGATGACGGCGCCAGAGCCCTTGATGATGCGCGGGCCGCGAAAGCCGTAGACGATGAGTGCTTCGTTGGGTCCAGCCTTGCGAAACATCTTGGCGATCAAGGCCATGATGAACAGCGTGACCAGGGCTACCAATCCAATGATGACAATGACAGAGTTCGGCATAACGATCCTTGACGTGCGAGCCGCGCGAAGGCCAGCGATACAGCTTGCAGGCGCGGCCGTCTCTGGCGTTGGACGGCGGCCTGGTGCGGAGCATTTTGGCTCCGGCAATGACGAAACTTTCCTCGGGGTCTAGGGCTGCGGATGTCCCTCCAGCTCTGACATGGTGCGCACGTAGGCCACGCCGCGCTCGTAGCGCAGCACCACCACCTCTGCGTCCCGTGCAATCGCGGCGCCGGCGTCGCTACGTGCCGCAGTCGCCCGCCGCGCGCCACCCTGCGTATAGGCGATCTCACCAGTGCCGCCTTCGCGGATGGGGCTGCTTACGCGGGCCAGCACGCCTGTCATCTCGGTTTCCTCCGCAGTCAGCACCCGCTCGCGCGGCAACAGCACCTTGGCGAGAAAAAGAAAGATGATGCTCGCTCCTACCAGCCCGCTGGCAAAGGCCAGCGCGAAGACCAACGCGCTCCACAGACTGCTGTAGTGGCGCAGCAGATAGCCCGCGCCGCCAAACCAGGCCAGGAAGGTGAGCAGCGTAAAGCCATTCAGCGGCGACAACCCTGCGTCTGCGTGTGCGCCGTGCGATCCGTGGACGGGCGCTCCATGTCCATGACCGAAGTGAAAATGTGCCCCGTGCAAATGGCCGAGTTGCAGATGGCCGAAGCCGCCGGCAAAGGCAGCGACACTCAGCAGCAGCCCAACGCCGAAGCAGACCAGATACCAGTTCTCTGCGCTTAGAAAATATGTGTGCATCGTCAGCTCCTTTCCCTGCTGCTGCCACTGCGGCTCCCACTGCGTCCCTTGCTACCGTTGCCCACGTACTTCGCCACGCCTGCAGTAGAAATTTGCAAGGCAGTGGGCGCCGGCTTGGGAACCAACTCTGGCCGCAGCACCTCCAGCAGACGGTCCGCCAGCTTCGGCGTCTCAAGCACGGCCGCCAGCAACAACAGGCAGCGCCGCGTGTCCTCGTGATTCGCCGCAGCCAGCAACGCGCGTCGCAGCTCCGGGTCGCGGCGGAAGCGCTCGGCGCCGGAGATCAGCCACAGGTCCAGCTTGTCCTCATGCGTACGCACGTCAGAGAGCAGCTCTGCATGGTAGCCCTCCGGGTCGTCCACCAGGTAGCCGGGATGCACCTTGAAGAAGCGCGCCAGCAACAGGCGCGTGGTGTTGGTCAGGTGCGGCCGCGCCCCACTCTCAATCTGCGACAGATAGGACTGGCTGACCGGCGTGTCCATCTCGGCGCGGATAGCGCGGACCAGCTCCTGTTGCGTCATGGCGCGATCCAGGCCGCGGAGCGAGCCTTCGACCTCGCGGAGATAGCGAATTTTCTCGCCAAGCTTCATATTGCAATCCGCAATAACAATATCGCAAATTGCGATATAAGCAACTACTCTTTAGTCACATGGGTGAACCGAGAGACTTGACCAACTTGACCAACAAAGTTAGGCTGTATGTATGTCGAACACTTACAGCTCGGTGAATCTCTACGAAGCGAAGACGCAGCTCTCCGCGCTCGTGGAGCGCGCTGCGCGGGGCGAGGAGATCGTGATCGCCAAGGCGGGAAAGCCCATGGCCCGGCTGGTGCCGCTTGAGCTGGAGCTACGGTCGCCACGCAAGTTCGGCCAGAACGTTCTCGGCATCACCTACATTGCGCCCGACTTCGACGCGCCGCTGCCGGAAGAAATCATCGACTCCTTCTATAACGGGGAGATCTTCCCCCCGAAGTGACAACCTCATCCCTTCGGCCAGCGTTCCTGATCGACACGCACGTGCTGCTCTGGCTGGATGATGAGCAATCGGACCGGCTCTCTGAGCATATTCTGGGGATGCTGCGCAATCCGCTGCACACGGTCTATTGCAGCGCCGCGTCGCTATGGGAGATTGCCATCAAGCAGAGTTCCGGCAAGCTGCGGGTAACAGGGACGCTGCCCTCCATGCTCGATCGGTATAGGCTTACGGAGCTGCCGGTGCGCGCGCGGGATGCGGAGGTAGCGCGTGGCCTTCCCATGCACCACCGTGATCCCTTCGACCGCATGCTGGTGGCGCAGGCCATCGCAGACAACCTGGTGCTGGTCAGCGGAGATCGCCAACTGCTTGCCTATGAAGTCGCGATCCTCAGCTGCTGAGCAATTCCGCGAATAGTTCAGCGGAGCGGTACGCCTTCCAGCTTGGTCAGCCGGCCCACGGGGTAAAGGCCCAGCTTGGGATCAAGCCATGCGGAGTGATCGTAGAAGAAAGCAAGCCGCGCCGCAGGATTGGCCGCGAATCGCGGGTCACTCTCCACCCGGCGTTCAAACTCTGCCTTCAGCTTCGGGTCCTTGGCCATCATCTCGCGCGCCAGCTTCTCGACCACGTAAGGCTCGCCGTACTCGCGCTGCTCGAAGATGGGGTCGAAGGCATTCCACGCCATGGCCGAGTCTGGCGCGAGCGGTTCGAGCCAGGCCATGGCAACGCCGGAGAGGCGCTGATTCAGTTCAACCACTGCAGAGTCTGCAGGAAACGTCATCGTCTCTGTGACGAGTGTGCATTGTGGCGGCTCGCCCGGGTGGCCCTTGCTACCCTCGCCGGCGAACATCGGATGATGTCCCTCGAACGGCGGCTGCTGCCAGTTGCCGCCGGTGCAGTGGTAGGTCTCAACTGCGCCAGTCCATGCCGCGGTGGTGCGATGCATCACCACCTGATGCGCGTCCAGCACATCGATGACGTGCGTCCATTGCGCGGGGATGATGTACGCCGCCGGCGGCACGGCGGAGATGGTCACCTTGGCTCCCGTCTGGAGGGGAAGCGTGGCGTTCCAAGGATCGTGTGAGTACTGCACCCAGATGGCTCCGGAGACGGCGCTCAACTCCCGCATGTATTTGTAACCGTGGAAGAGGAATGGCGTGGTCTGGCCGGCCCATTCAGTGGCCAGGGGATAGGCGACATTCCCCAGCGGATGCGCCCCCAGCTGCTCAGCGGCATGGTCGGCTGCCGCGTTCAGCGCGACCAGTTTGTCTGCGTCCCGGTTCATCACGCGCAGCAGAGCCCGCAGCAGTTCCGCATTGCCGGTCACGCGTGTGCGGTAATCCTTCAGCATGTGCATTTCGACCAGCATGCCGGGGCGGTTCTCCAGGATGTTGTAGCCGGTGGAGAAGCGCGGCGGATCGTTGTTAAATGCCAAACCCTTCGCTGGATCCGTGTCATCCACCAGCGAGATGTAAGTGGGCGATGCAACATGGCCCGATGCATCCACCTGATGCGCGAGCTCCGGTACGACGCTCTGGTCGATCCAGCGTGCCATCTCCGGGTAGACATTCGGCCCATCGTCGATGGTGAAGGTCACGTCGTACTGGAAGTCGGCGCCATCGGTCACGTGGTCGTCGACGAAGAAGTCGGGCAGCCAATGGTGGTACATAGTCAGGAAGGCGCGGGTCTCTGGCGCATCCGCCTTCAGGTAGTCGCGGTTCAGGTTGATGTTGTTCCGTTGCCGCGCCAGCCCATCTCCTCCGGACCGTTCTGGTTGATGCGGTTGTAGCGCGAGCGGCGCTCGTGGCCATCAGCGTTGTACATCGGGATGAAGACGAAGACGGCGCGGTCCAGCAGCGCTGCATCCTTGCCGGTGATCACCATGTCGCGCAGCAGCGCCAGGCAGCTGTCCTTGCCGTCCATCTCACCCGCGTGTATAGAGTTTTGCACCAGCAGGATCGGCCGTTTCGCAGCATGCAGAGCAGCGGGATCGAAGACGCCGTCCTTCGATGCAATCACGATATCCAGTTCGCGGCCCTCGCCCGTCTTGCCGAACGGCTCGATACGGACCTGCTGCGGATGCGCGGCGGCCACGCGCTGCAGATACGCCATGGTCGCCGCGTAATCTGGCGTGGTGCGGTAGTTGGACTGCTCGGCGGGGGTGGCCCAATCCGCTGCTTGAGCGGAAAGGGCGGAGGCATACAGAGCGAGGGTAAGAGCGACCAGCAGCGTGCGCATGGCATAGCGTAGCAAGTCGGCAAGGCAGCGAGTGCCGGATGCGTATTGCTTCCTATCAGTGGTATCCCACCCTACGCTTTGCGTAGGATGGGGCACCCCTTGTAGTGGCGTTACCACAAAACTCTGTCATCCTGAGCGAAGCGCAGCGAAGTCCAAGGACCTGCTGTTCAGCGCTGCCAGCTGAGAAACATGCAGGTCCTCGCTGCGCTCTGGATGACAATCCTATCGCTGACGCGCTTGGAGCGCAGACCGGCTACGTAATGTCCTCGGTATCAAACACCTTGACCTTGACCGTCTGTCGCTTCGGGGTCGTTCCGTGGACCTCCGCCAGCAGGTCCCGCACCACGTCTTCGAGGTGACGCTGGCTCTCCACGACGGCGCTCATGGTCTTCAGCTCTTCGGGGTCTTCTACCTTTTCCAGCAGCACCGTGGCATGGGCCTGGGCGACGTGGTCCAGGTTCAGTCCCTCTGGCGTCTTCGCCTTTACGGAGACGGCCTTCGGGTCCAGGTCGAGCAGGTCGGCCAACCGCTCGCGAATCTCTGCGGCGATGGGCGAGATCTTCGGCGCAGCCAGTACCAGCGTCGCGTCCAGGTTCACGATGCTGTACCCGGCGTGCTGGATCTCTTCGAGCGCCAGGTTCAGGAAGATGGTCGAGTCGGCATTCTTCCAGCGCGGGTCTCCGGGCGGGAAGAAGGTGCCGATATCGCCTGCGGCCACCGCCCCCAGCAGCGCGTCGGTGATGGCGTGCAGCAATACGTCGCCGTCGCTGTGGCCTGCCAGTCCCTGCGGGTGGGGAATCGCCACGCCGCCGATGCGCAGCGGAACGCCAGGCTGGAAGGCGTGGGAATCCCAGCCGTGGCCGATGCGAATGTTCATGGAAGCAGCCTCTCTTTCTGGTCCCGCGTGCGCCCTGGCACGGTGCGGCTAGAGCAAAAGCAGTATAGGTGTAAGGTAAAACCGCAACGGCCGGCAGGCGTTTTTCTCAAGAAAAAGCCTATATCGCAACACTCGACACATCCCAGGAATGCTGCTTTTGCTCTAGGCCATCTTCCGGCGGGCGAGGTAGAACTCGGCGAGCTCAAGGTCGCCGGGTTGGGTGATTTTCAGATTGGCGGGCGAGCCCGGCACCACCGCCACCAGGCAACCGGCGCGCTCCACCAGGCTGGCCTCATCGGTTCCGGCAAAGCCATCGGCATCGGCTTCGGCGAAGGCGCGCTTCAGGATGGACCAGCGGAAGCCCTGCGGGGTCTGCGCGTGCACCACATACTCGCGTGGAATAGTGGTGCGGATGATGGCCCCATGGGCGGTGCGATCCACCTGCTTGATGGTATCGATGGCCGGCAGTCCGACGATGGCCGCGCCATGCTCCACCACTGCTTCAATGGTGCGCGCGATGGTGTTCGGGTCAATCAGCGGCCGCACCGCGTCATGCACCAGCACTACGTCGTCGTCCTCCGCATGCACGGCCGCGAGCGCGCGCCCGACAGACTCCTGCCGGCTGTCGCCGCCCTCCACCACGGTGACGCGACCAGCAAGCTGATGCTCTGCCAGGAGGCTTTCGGCGCGCGCGATTTCACTGCCACGCACTGCGACGATGATGGCGCTGACCTGCGGCACAGCCGCAAAGGCGCGCAGACTGTGGACAAGTATCGGGACCCCGGCGAGTGAAAGAAACTGCTTGGCAGCATTGGCAGTAGCGTGGCCGGGAGCCATGCGGGTGCCCAGCCCCGCCGCCGGCAAAATTACAAAGACGCGCATAAGAAGACGAGTATACCGGGGCCAATGCGTGTCCATGCCCAGCGCGCACCGACGGGGACGCAGCTCTTCATGGAGACCGTGCTCCTATGCCAAAAGGCCAATCGGGAGCAGGCCACCGTAATTGTTCCTGGTGCGACCGAGCGCGGTCCTATCTGGAGCTGCGGACCTCGACCTTCGAGGCAAATATTCCCGCGAAGGCATGCCGCACCCCGGCGAAGACGACGAACCACAGCAGCGCGGTGAACAGCGCGATGGGCAGTCCCGCAGGCGCCATCAACAGATGGAATAGCAGGATATTCACGATAACTGGTCCCAGCAGCGTGAGGGCGAGCGGTATATAGCGCCCGGCCAGCAGCAGTATCGCGGTCGCCACTTCGATGGCGCCGATCACCAGTACATAGTGAGAAGCAAAGAGCGCGCCGAGAAACTGCCCCGAGACATCCTTGGGCAGTGGAGGCATCGGCAGGTAGTGGAAGAAGGAGTTGAGGCCGAAGACCAGAAACTCCAGCCCCAGCAGGATGCGCGCAATCAATACGGCGATCTTCATCAGTCGTTCTCCCTCAAGAAATTCCAAATCAGGCTGCTGCAGAACGCACCTGCTGCAACGTGGGCTGCAGCAGGGGTAGTGTGATCGATAGCGCCCGAATTCAGCCAGGTCCCGCTCGAACCGAAGGCTGAAGTCAGCCTTCGGTTGACTCTACGTAGAACATCTCGTTGGTAGCCCGGAAGCCATTGCTTTCATAGAGCGGCCTGCCTGCGTCGGTGGTATGCAGCGCCACCACCCGGATGCGCCGCTGCCGCGCCTCGGCCAGTATCAACTCAATCAGCGCGCTGGCCAGATGCTTGCGCCGATGCTCCGGCTCCACGTAGATATTCAACAGATACCCGCGATGGATCGAGGTAGGGTCGAGCGGGTGCGGCGGCCAGTCCAGCAGCAGCAGGCCGCCGCTGCCAATCACTGCGCCAGCCTCGCCCAGGGCCAGCCATCCCAGATAGTTGCCGGCCTCCATCTGCTGACGGACCCAGGGCAGGAAGTGCTCTTCCATCACATCCAGGACATGATTGTCAGAGCGGCCCGCGTCCACGAACATGCGGCGACGGTGGCGCGTGATGATGGCGGCGTCGGCGGGCGTGGCAATGCGGGTGGTGGGCATGGCAGTGAGTATAAACGCGCTGTGCGCGGCAACGCCGTGCACCGTACACTGGGGCGCGATGGCAGAGCCGGCACGAGCGCAACTTCCGCATCTGCAATGGAGGCGGCAGGCCTTCCGCCCTGGCGAGCGCGTCGCCATTGCGGTCTCTGGCGGCGCCGATTCCGTTGCGCTGCTGCTGGCCATGGCCGATGCACGCAACGCGAGTGGCCTGGTGCTCTCCATAGTGCATGTGCACCACGGCATCCGCGGCGAGGAAGCCGATCAGGACGAGCAGTTCGTGCGCGAAATGGCGAGCCGGCTGCAGATGCCGCTGAAGGTCGAGCGCGGGAGTGTTCCGGCGCTTGCCGCCGAACGCGGACAGGGCACCGAAGACGCGGCGCGCACGCTGCGTTACAGCGTCTTCCAGCAGCTGCTCGCCGCGCGCGAGGCAGATACAGTCGCGACTGCCCATACGCTGGACGACCAGGCAGAGACCGTGTTGATGAAGCTGATGCGCGGCGCCTGGACCGAAGGACTGGCCGGCATCGCTCCCATTGTCGAAGTGCCGGGCGGCCGCATCGTGCGTCCGCTGCTCGAGGTCAGCCGGGCGGAGGTGGTCGCGTTCCTGGAAGCCGCGGCCCAGCCCTGGCGGGAAGACAGCTCGAACGCTGAGCTGGCCTACACCCGCAATCGCATCCGGCATACGCTGCTGCCGGTGCTGGGCTCGTTCAATCCGCAGATTGCGACGCAACTGGCGCGAATGGCAGCCGTTGCCCGCGATGAAGAGGCATGGTGGCAGGCAGAGCTGGCGCGCACCCTTCCCTCGTTGCTGCTGCCCGGGCGTGCGACCCGCGGCGGGGGCAGGAGCGCAAGCACCCATCCCGAGGAGGCCTCTGTCGGCATCGAGGTCGAACGCCTGCGCAATCTTCACCGCGCCGTACAACGGCGGGTACTGCGCGCTGCCGGCCGCCAACTCGGGGCAAACCTCTCTGCCGATGCAGTCGAGACACTGCTCGCCATGACGGGCTCCGAAGAGGCGGGGGCGCGCGCTCCGGCGCAGAAGCTGGCGCGCAGCGGCGCGGTGGTGCTGGCGGGTGGAGTGCGGGCAGAGCGAACCCCGCGGGAACTGCGATTGTTCCTCGGCACACCGGCAACCAAGCGTGCCATCGCGCCGGTATACGCGGTCGCGGTGCCGGGTTCGATTGTGGCAGAGGCCTACGGCATCGTCGTGACCACGGAACAGCAGGACTTGGCGGCTGGACAGAGATCGCCGCTGGAGGTTCGAGGCTGGAAGGCAGGGGATCGCATCACCCTGCGCTATAGCCGGGGCGCAAAGAAGGTGACCGAGGTACTGGACCGGCTGAAGCTCTACGGCCGGGAGCGGGAGGGCTGGCCGGTGGTGGCGCGCGCCGGCTGCGTGCTGTGGATGCGCGGGGTGGAAGTCGATCCGGGCATGCTTGAAGACGAAGGGTTGCGCCTCGTTGTCACCCAACTCACTGGCCTCGGCCAGTCCAGCAGCGGTCCGGACACGCGAATCGATTCCGCATCCGATCCCGGTACCACGGAGTAAGGCCCACAGATATCGGTACCCAGAAAGGCGTTGCCCTTCAGGCGTTTCTTTGCTCTTGCCCGCTGGCGGGCGGAGTAGAATCCAGGAGAATGGTCATTGAAGCGTGAGCGGTTGGATCGGAGTCTTTGCGTGCGGCGAATGAAGACAAGTTGCAGCATGCACCGAAGCCCTGCCTCGCACGTCTAATTCCTGAGGAAACGCTCGAACCCGCTATTGCGGAGGCATACTCCGATGCGGAAGGCGTTTCTGTCAGGCGCCGGCTTCTGTGGCGTGAGAGAAATGAGGGCTTTTTCGTGAATTCGACGGTCAAATCGATCCTCTTCTGGGTATTCATCCTGGCCTGCCTTGTGCTGCTATGGCAGATCGTGCAGAAGAGCACGGGCAATGGCAAGGACCAGGAGATCTCCTTCTCCACCTTCATGGATGATGCGCGCCAGGGCCAGGTGGCCGACGTCACGGTGACCAACAGCACGGTTCAGGGCCACTTCCGCAACAACAAAGATGCGGCCTTCCACACCACGGTCCCGGCGAACTATCCCGACATGTTCAAGACCCTGCAGGAGAACAAGGTCTCGATCACGGTGAAGGATACGCAAGGCAATTCGTGGCTGCCGCTGTTGCTGCAATTTTCTCCCGTACTGATTATCGGCGCGGTCTGGTACTTCATGATCCGCCAGATGCAGAGTGGCGGGAACAAGGCGATGTCCTTCGGCAAGAGCCGCGCGCGCCTGCTCTCCATGCAGCAAAAGAAGGTTTCCTTCAAGGATGTCGCCGGGGTGGATGAGGCGAAGGAAGAGCTGAAGGAGATCATCGAGTTTCTGCGCGAGCCGCAGAAGTTCCAGAAGCTGGGCGGCCGCATCCCCAAGGGCGTGCTCCTGGTGGGCCCTCCGGGCACTGGCAAGACCCTGCTGGCCCGCGCGGTTGCGGGTGAGGCGAACGTGCCATTCTTCTCCATCTCCGGCTCGGACTTTGTGGAGATGTTCGTCGGCGTGGGTGCAAGCCGCGTGCGCGATCTGTTCGAGCAGGGCAAGAAGAATGCTCCCTGCATCATCTTCATCGATGAGATTGATGCTGTTGGACGTCATCGTGGTGCCGGCCTGGGTGGCGGTCACGATGAGCGCGAGCAGACACTGAATCAGCTGCTGGTAGAGATGGACGGCTTTGAGTCGAACGACGGCGTCATCCTGGTGGCAGCCACCAACCGGCCCGACGTACTCGACCCGGCGCTGCTGCGTCCCGGCCGTTTCGATCGCCGCGTGGTGGTCGGGCGTCCCGACGTGCGTGGCCGCGAAGAGGTACTGCGCGTGCACTCGAAGAAGGTGCCGATTGCCGAGGATGTCGATCTTCGGGTTCTGGCTCGCGGCACGCCCGGATTCTCTGGCGCCGACCTGGCAAACATGGTGAACGAGGCAGCACTGACCGCGGCTCGTTGCAACCGCAAGGCCGTGCACATGTTCGACTTTGAGACCGCCAAGGACAAGGTGCTGATGGGCGCCGAGCGCAAGTCCATGCTGCTGACGGATGAGGAGAAGCGGGTCACTGCCTATCACGAAGCCGGGCATGCGCTGGTCGCGGCCATGCGCGATCACGCGGATCCCTTGCATAAGGTCACGATCATTCCGCGCGGTATGGCGCTGGGCGTGACCATGCAGCTGCCCACCGATGACAAGCACACCGTCACCAAGGATTATCTTGAAACGCAGCTCGCCATCCTGATGGGCGGCCGCTGCGCTGAAGAGATCTACCTGAAGCAGATGACGACGGGGGCCGGCAACGACATCGAGCGTGCATCGGAGCTAGCTCGCAAGATGGTCTGCGAGTACGGCATGAGCCGCCTCGGTCCGCTTACCTTCGGCAAGAAGGAAGAGCAGATCTTCCTGGGCCGTGAGATCGCGCAGCATCGCGACTTCTCAGAGGAAACGGCGCGGCAGATTGATGGCGAGGTACGCAACCTGGTCGATAGCGGCTATCAGTCGGCCTATAGCATCCTGGACCACAACCATCCCATCATGCATCGGCTGGCGACGGCACTGCTGGAGCGTGAGACCATCGACGCCAACGATATTCGCATGCTGATTGAGGGCCGCGAACTGCCGCCACTCAACCCGCCGTCGAATGGCTCGGCTTCGGGCGACCCCGAGGTCAAGGTGCTGAAGCCGGATCCCGGCCGTGGCGCAGCCTTCCCGGAAGGCAGCCCGTCCCCTGCGTAACTCGTGATCGCTAAAACGAGAAGGCCGCTCTTTACCCGGAGCGGCCTTCTTCTTTTGCACTGCATTGCACTTCAGCACCTCTGCGAGAATGAGGGCAGCATGCGCTCGTCTCTCGGACTGCTGTTGTCTGCTCTGCTCCTCGCGTCCCTCACCGGCTGTGGCTATCACGGCGTCGGCGCTGCCGCTCAGCTGCCTGCGAGCGTGCATACGCTGGCCGTGCCATTCTTCGAAAACCGCACGCAGTTCTCGCATACCGAAGTCGTTCTGACCCAGGCCACGGTGCATGAGCTGAATACGCGTACCCGCTTTCAAGTGCTGCCGCAAGAAGATACGGGCGACGCCGATGCGGTGCTCAAGGGAACCGTGCTGTCCGAGACCATCGTGCCCTATACCTACAATTCCCAGACCGGCCAGTCATCGAGCTACCTGATCACGCTGACTGCGAATGTGCTGCTGACGGATCGCGACGGACGCGTGCTGTACCGCCACGAGGGTTACACCTTTCATCAGCAGTACGAGGCCACCTTCGACCTGGCGACCTTTGTGCAGGAAGATTCTCCCGCCATGGCGCGCCTGTCCAGGGACTTTGCCCAGTCACTGGTCAGCGATATGCTGGAGTCGTTCTGAGGGCACGCATCGATCGCGAGCAGGGGAGCCGGTATGGCATCTAGCGGGCTGCGCAGCTTTGCCTCTTCTGACCGTTTTGCCGCAGAGATCGAGGCATCGCGCGCCGATGGTTTGTTGCGGTCCGGCTCGTTGCGGTCAGGCTACGTGCTTGCCGGCGATGAGGCGTATCTGTACGAGCGCTGCCGCCGCATCGTGATTGAGACGCTGGTGGATGGCCAGGTGGGACCGCAGATGCGCGACTTCGCGCTGGCCGAGATCGATCTGGCGGAGACCAGCATCTTTGAGGCGCTCGACCGGGCGCAGACACCATCCCTGATGGCGCCCTTCCAGGTGCTCTTCCTGCGCAATGTAAAGACGCTCTACGGACGCGGGTCGAAGAAGGAAGAGTTCGCCGCGCTCGACGCTTATGCGCGTTCCCCCAATCCGCAGGCACTGCTGGTCTTTGTCGCGGACCATCTGCGTCTGCCATCCGATCTGCGCCGTATGGAGTTGCAGGACAAGGAGCGTTACGAGCGCATACGCGAGACGCTGGGCGAGTGGTGCGGCATGGTGGAATTAGTGCGCGTGGATGAAGCCGATGCGATGCGCTGGCTGCTCCAGCAGGCGGAGCAGCAGGGCTGTGCGCTTGAGCCAGAGGCGGTGCGTGAACTGGCCGACGCGCTGGGTGCGGACCTGATGCTGATGGCAAGCGAGCTCGAAAAGCTGCTGCTGTATACGGGCGAACGCCGTCGCATCACGTTGGGCGATGTGGAGACCATGGTGCTGGGCGCGAAGCAGCGCTCGCTCTACGAACTGACCGATGCCATCTCCGCCAAGGATCGTCCGCGGGCGCTCGGATTGTTGCAGGGGCTGCTAAATGCATCGGATGGCGGGGAAGAATCAGCCATCGGCCATCTCTACATGCTGGCGCGCACCTTCCGCCAGATGCTGGTGATCGTGGAAAAGAACGTGCGCGATTCGCGCGCTATCTGGCAGGCGCTGTGGCAGGGCTTCCGCATGCCACCGTTTGCCGCGGAAGACTTGATTCGCCAGGCGCGCCGCTACAAGAGCCGCCGCGAACTGACTCGCGCGCTGCGGCTGATTGCACGCGCCGATCTCGAGGTGCGCTCCTCGCCGCCAGACAAGCGGCTGGTGCTGGAGCGGCTGGTGATGGAGCTGGCTACCGAGCCGCGCCCCGCGCAACTCAGCAACCAGTACGCGATGGAGTTGTAGCCGTTGTCTGCTCAGTGCACCGGGCGCACCGGGCGGCGGAGCCGCGTACGCGGAGCCCGCGGCCGCTCTGGTCCCTCCAGGAAGAACCACTTGCAGCTGCGGCATACACGCCCGTAGCCGTTCTGCATCTCGGATGCAGGGTGGGTCAGATGCACTTGCAGGCCACCGCCAGTGGTCTCATAACAGCGCGGGCATAGCGGCACCTCGTCTTCTTCGGCGTAGTAGTAGGGGTTGCGAAAGCAGGTCTGGCTGCGATGTTCGAGCTTCGCCTTCAGCTTGTCGTTCTCATCGCGGAGCTGGCCACGCTCGTTTGAGAGCTCCAGCATCTGCTCCTGCAGCCCGATGATCTTTTCGTAGAGCGGGTAGTCGTTGTACCTGCGGACCAGGTCTGCGATCTCCCGGATTCCCTGAATGGCAGCGGACGCGCTGACAACCATAAAGCACCTCGTATTCGCCTTTTGTTCTCCTATCTTAACAGTGGGCTGGCCTAGTTTCCGGGTAACCACGGGCTGTGGATTTTGTTTGCCAGTCTCTTAAATACGATCCACAAGCAATTCATTTTAAGCAGGTTAACGCTTTATCGACCAGACGCCTCATTCCCAGACGCCTCATTCAAGGATCGCCTCAAGCTCCACTCCATGTGGTCGGCTGGTCAGGGTAACGGCCGCCGCCAGGATGAGTGCTCCGCCCAGCCAGGCGAAGGGTCCGAGACGATCGCCGAGAAGCTCCACGCCGAGATAGGAGCCCAGCAGCGGCTCAATGTTCAGGAAAACGCCGGCGCGGGAGGCCGGCACGTGATGGATGCCCCAGTTCCACAGCAAAGTGGACCCTGCAGTGCAGAACAGGCCGCTGGCTGCCGAGGCCAGCCACACTGGAAGTGAAATGCCATGAATCGGAGGCGGCCCATCGTGCAGCAGCACCCATGCCGCCAGCATCAGTGAGCCGGAGTAGACCCCGTACACCGTGACAACGGCAGGGGAATGGCGCTGCATCAGCCGCTTGTTCAACAGTATCCAGTCCAGCGCAACCACCATCGCTAGCAGCACCAGCAGGTCACCCAGCAGGGAGGGGCCGCCGCTCGTGGCGGCATGCTTGCCACCCAGCACAATCAGCGCTACGCCCGCCGTAGAGCCCGCGAGCGCGATCCAGCCAATCCAGTCAAGCCGCTCGCCCGCAAACAGCGTGGCGGCCACTCCCAGCAGCACTGGCATGCTGCCCACCATCAGGGAGGCATGGGAAACGGTGGTGAGCGACAGCCCATAAAACTGCACCAGAAACTGCACCGGAATGCCGAGGAAGGAGCCAATCAGCAACAGCCGCCACTCCCGGGTGGTGAACTGTGGGCGGTGTCGCAGAGCGAATGGCAGCAGGCCCAGGCAGGCGAAGACAAAGCGGTAGAAGACCATGTGGCCCACGCCCATGTGCGCCAGCACCACCTTGCCCAGGTAAAAGCCGGTGCCCCAGAAGCCGCCGGCCAGCGCGCAGGCACCATAGCCAAGCCAGCGTGTGTTGGTCGGCTGGCGGGTCCAGGTGGCGGGCATATGTCTACTGTAAGTGAGCTGAATTTGCGGCCGGTCAGATCCCGATCAACCCCGAGCGAATCGCCCACAACGAAAGTGCCGCCACAACGATCCACAGCACGACGCCCTGCACCATGGGGCGCACCCCCACCTTGCGCAGGGTGGCTTTCGAGATGCCGGTACCGATCAGGAACAGCGTCACCGTCAGTCCGGTGCGCCCCAGATGGCTGAATGCCTCGAAGATGGGAGCCAGTGCATGCAGATAGGTGTTGGCCACAGCAGCGAGACAAAAGAACAGGATGAACCAGGGCCACTGGATGCGGGTGGCGCTCTTCACGACCGAAGCAGTAATCAGCGCCACCGGAACGATCCAAAGCGCGCGCGCCAGTTTCACTGTGGTGCCGACGATCAAGGCCTGCGGCCCGTAGTGTGCTGCTGCTCCTACGACCGAGCTGGTGTCGTGGATCGCAAGAGCCGCCCACAGACCGAACTGCGGCTGCGTCAGGTGCAAGGCGAAGCCGATGGCAGGGAAGGCAAGCAGAGCCACGGCGTTCAGGGTGAAGACAGTGCCCAGCGAGACTGCCATGTCTTCATCGTTAGCCTTGGTGATGGGAGCGATGGCAGCGATGGCGCTGCCCCCGCAGATGGCGGTGCCGCAGGTGATGAGGAAGGAAGCCTTGGGGGCGACACGCAGCACGCGGCCCAAGACTGTTCCCAAAATCATGGCGGAGACGATGCTGACCGCGGTATAGGCGAATCCGGAGGCACCGGCATGCACCACCTGGTGCAGATTCATGCCGAAGCCAAGCGCGACCACCGAGGCCTGCAGCAGCAGGCGCGACAGGTCACGGCTCTCCGCTGGGTAGGGATGGGCCAGCACCAGCCCGAAGACGATGCCGCTAGCCAGTGCCACCGCAGGAGAAAGCAGGCCGCTGGCGGCCAGGATGATGCCGATGAAGTAGATCCGCTTGGCGATGGGAGCGTTCACCATCCAAGTGTCGAATCACGGGGGCGAACGCGTTTGAGCAGCGACACTGTTGCAATTGCATCAGCCGATGCCGATCCGCCCCCTGCCACGGATTGCCGGGAGAGCGCCACCGCGGAGAATTGTCCCGCTACCACACGCGGCACATCGCTACTGGCGCCATGGGCTGGCCCTGCTTGCAGCCGAAGCTCTGGCGAAACTCCGGCATGTTGACGACCACGCCGTTGGCGCGGATGCGGTCTGGCGAGTGTGGATCGACCTGCACTGTCAGGCGCAGATAGTCGGGCCGCTCGCTGGAGCACCAGTTCTGCGCCCAGCCGAGGAAGAGCTGCTGCGCGGGCGTGGTGCCGTCGGCGGTCTTCTGGTCGACCTGCGTGTGTTTACGCGCGGCGTCCGCCATCAGCGCGAGCCACGCCAGCCGCACGCCGCCGTTGTCGGCCGTATTCTCGCCCAAGGTGAGCTTGCCATTGATGTGCAGATCATCCACCGCCACAAAGCTGCCGTACTCCTTCACCAGACAGTCGGTGCGCTGCTCGAACTGCTTCGCGTCTTCGGCCGTCCACCAGTCCTTCAGATTGCCCTGCGCATCGAACTTGCGTCCCTGGTCGTCGAAGCCATGGGTCAGCTCATGGCCCACCACGGCGCCGATGTGCCCGTAGTTGATCGCATCCGTCGCCGACTTGTCATAGAACGCAGGCTGCAGGATGCCGGCAGGGAAGTTGATGGTGTTCAGGGTGGAAGCGTAGTAGGCGTTGACTGTCGGCGGCGAGAAATCCCAGGCGCCTTTATCCACCGGCTTGCCGATCTTGCTCAGCTGATAGCTGCTCTCGAACTCACGCGCACGCAGCGCATTGCCCAGGCTGTCGCCCGGCTTGACGGAGAGACCGGAGTAGTCGCGCCACTTGTCTGGATATCCAATCTTGTCCACCACAGCATGCAGTTTCTCCTGCGCCTTGGCGCGCGTGGCCGGGGTCATCCAGGTGAGCTGCTCCAGATCCTGTCCCATGGCCGCTTCTATCTGTTGCACCTCTTCCAAAGTCTTCTGCTTGCTATCGCCAGCGAAGTATTGCTCGACATACGCCTTGCCCAGCACTTCGCCCAGCGCGCCGTCCGTGACGTTGACGCAACGCTTCCACCGCGCCTGCTGCTCTGGAATGCCTTCCAGCTTGCGGCTGTAGAAATCAAAGTTCTCGTCATCGAAGGCCCTGGGCAGCCGGCTGGAGACGCTGTCCACCAGATGGACGCGCATGTAGTTCTTCAGCGTGTTTATATCGGTTGTCGTCAGCAACTGGTTCAATCCGGCAAAGAAGGCCGGCGAACTCACGTTCAAGTCGGCGACCGGCGGGACGCCTGCTTCCTTCAGGAAGGCAGCCATATGCAAATTGGGAACGTCGGCCACTAACTTCTCCACCGGCTGCAGATGGTAGACGGCCTCTGGGTTGCGCCGCTCCACATTGCCGATGGAGACGCGGGCCAGTGCCGTTTCAAAATCCATGATGGACTTGGCATCGGTGGTAGCGGCCGCAGGTGCTTCGCCCAGCAGCTTCAGCACATTCGCTACATGCTGCACATACTGCTGGCGCACCTCTACATCCTTGCCGCCGGTACGCAGGTAGTAGTCCTTCTCCGGAAGCCCCAGCCCTCCCTGATCGACATCGGCGATCTCTCGCGTCGCATCCTTGAAGTCCTGAACCACCCCCAGACCGAAGAAAGCATTGCCATCAATCCTCGCCAAGTGAGCCATCTCTGGCGTCAACGCATCGCGATCCTTCACGGCAGCGATGCGGTCCAGCTCGGGCTGGATGGGAGCGAGTCCGGCCTTATCCGTGGCCACCGTGTCCAGGCAACTGGTGTAGTAGTCGCCGATCTTCTGCTGATCGCTGCCCGCCGTCCCATGGGCTGCAGCTGCTTTCTCCAGCAGCCCATGCAGAGCCTGAGTGTTGAACTCGTACAGGTTGGCGAACTGATTGAAGCTGGGCAGGTCCGCCGGGATAGGGTGCAGCTTGCTGAAGTTGCCGCACGCGTACTGATAGAAGTCCACGCAGGGGTCCGCAGTGGTGTCCATCGCAGTCTTGTCATAGCCAGGCAGCGGGCTGTAGGTGACCGGCGTTTGCGCTCGTAGGGTGGATGCGGCAAGCACGGCTGCGGAGGTTAGCAGCAAAGCGGTAACAAAGTGAGGGCGACGACGCATTCCAATTCTCTCCAAGCGGGTGTGTGATGACGAGCGGGACTACCAGATGCTGCAGCGGTCGGCGCTGACCATGGGCTGGCCGGCCTTGCAGCCGAAGGCCTGCTGAAACTCGGGCATATTCTGCACCACGCCGTTGATGCGGTATTCCTCCGGCGAGTGCGGATCGGTTTGCACGCGCACGCGCATCTCCTCTGGCCGCGTGCTGGCGCAATAGCTCTGCCCGTACGCGGTGAAGAATTGCTGCGCCGGCGTCATGCCTTCCATGTCTGGCTCCGGCTTCGCACCCGCCTCGTGCACGCGTTTCTGCCAGGCAAGGTAGCCCAGGCGCACACCGCCGATATCGGCGATGTTTTCGCCCAGCGTCAGCTTGCCATTCACGTGCAGATCATCCACCGGAACGAAGCTGCTGTACTCCTTCACGACGCAGTCGGCGCGCTGTTTGAACTTCTGCTCGTCGGCAGGCGTCCACCACAGGTTGAAGTTGCCGGCAGCATCGAACTGGCGGCCTTCATCGTCGAAGCCGTGGGTCAGCTCATGGCCTTCCAGGCCGCCAGCCTGGCCGTAGTTCACCGCGTCGCCCTGTTTCGCGTCGTAGTAGGGCGGTTGCAGGATGCCGGCGGGAAAGTTCACGCTGTTGATCTGCGGGTTGTAGTACGCGTTTACCGTGGGCGGGCTCATCTCCCATTCCTTCTTGTCCGTGGGCTGGCCAATGCGGGTAAGCACACGGTGACGATCGAAGGCAGCCGCGCGGCGCTCATTGCCCAGCGCATCGCCACGCGTGACGGTCAGGGTGGAGTAGTCGCGCCACTGATCCGGATAGCCAACCTTGTTGATCACCGTGGCCAGCTTCTCCTCGGCCTTCGCCTTGGTGGGCGCGCTCATCCAGTCCAGTTGCTGGATATCGCGGCCCATCGCCGCCTCAATGTCCTGGACGATGGTGAGGGTGCGCGCTTTGTCTGCGGGCGGAAATTTCTCGGCGACGTAGGCTTTGCCCAGAGCTTCCCCCAGCGAGTCATCCACGGCGGCCACGCACCGTTTCCAGCGCGCTCGCTGCTCCGGCTGGCCGACCAGTATCTTGCCGTAGAACGCGAACTGCTCCTCATCCAATGGAGCAGGTAGCGCGGTGCCTGGCGTGCTGTGCAGCAGGTTCCAGCGCAGCAGCGCCTTCAGGGTAGCCACGCCGGTCTGTTGCAGGGTCTGGTCCAGTGCGGTGAAGTAGCCGGGGGTGGACACGTTCAACGAGGTGAAGGATGGCAGGTCCATTCCGCCCAGGTACTTGTCCAGATCAAAGGAATGCAACTGCGTGCGGAGTGCGGCGAGCGCTGTGGGATGGTAAAGCCGCGCCGGATCGCGCATCTCCTCCTGACTCAGCGACGCGGTGGCCAGTTTGGTCTCCAGCGCCAGTACGTTTGCAGCATCGGTAGCAGCTTGCGCCGCCGGCTCGCCTGAGAGCGTGAGCATCCGCGTGACGTGTTCCATATACTGCTTGCGCAGCGCGACAGACTTCGCATCGGGGCGCAGGTAGTAGCCGCGCTCCGGCAGGCCCAGCCGCGGTTGTGTCAGGTTGGCCACCATGTGGCGGGCATCTTTGTAGTCTGCTTCGCTGCCCAGCCGGAACAGTGTTTGCACACCATCCCTCTGCAGTGCGGCCACCAGGGGCGCCAGGTCTTTCCCATTGCTCAGCGCATCGATGCGATCGAGATCGGGCTTCAGGCCGGTGAGGCCCTTCTGCTCGATTGCGGTTGGGTCCATGCAGGTGGCATAGTAATCGCCAATCTTCTGCGTGTCCGCGTCGCGTGTGGGCGCCGGCTTTTCTGCCCGCTCGAGAATCGATTTCAGTACCAGGTTGTTGCGCTCGTGAAGGTCGGTGTCGATGCCGTAGGAGGAGTGGTCCGGCGGAATGGGATTCTGCTTCAACCAAGTGCCGCAGGAGTACTGAAAGAAGTTGACGCAGGGATCGACCGAGGTATCGCGCAGGGAAGGGTCCAGACCGTGGAGCTGCTTCAGCGTCTGCTGGCTGACAGTGGACTGGGCGGTAAGGATAGCGGGATGAGCAAGGCAGGCAGAGAGTACGGCGGGGAGAATAACCGGGAAACAGGCGCGACGCATCGGCAAAGGCGCTCCAGAGGAGAAGGGTGGAATGCTGGACTGATTAGTTCAACGGGTTTGGATAAGGAAAGTCAACTGATCCCTGGGCATCCCACTTCGACATCCGGGATTTGGCGTGCGGGACGATTCGGTGCCAGCGCACGCCGGTCGGTCGCCTATGTAGGAGAATGGTCTGGTGCGGAACTGTGCGCAGTGCGCGGCCTGGCAGGGGAGGGCGGCGGTCTTCGGGTTGCTGGTCTCTCTTCTGAGCGGCTGTCTCGGCATGGTTCTCCGGCCAGGTCTTGCCTGGGCGCGGGAGCATGAGAGCGCTCCTCCACCTGCCCTGCGCATTCCTCTGGCGCCGCTCGGCTATCGCCCACCGGGGAAGCTCTATCTGCTGGCGCATTATTCGTCCAGCTCCCTAGATTTTCTCGATGCAACGCACCTGCTGTTCACCTTTCGCGAGCCCCGGTTGCTGCAGCGCACAGAGCATTCCAGCGGACTGGATCAGGCCATCCATGCAGAAGTGCTGGAGTTGCCCAGCGGCGAGGTAACCGGAGAGAGGCACTGGGAGCTTGCAGACCGGCAGCGCTACGTGTGGCCGCTGGGTGAGGGGAAGGCGCTGCTGCGCGTGGGTAGCCGCTTGTTTGAGGCAGACAGTCTGCTCAATCTGAAGACATTTCTCCAGGCAGAGGCACCGCTGCGTGAGGTAGAGGTATCGTCCGACGGACGATTGCTGATGCTAGAGACGGATGCAGAGAGGCACACCACAGAAGAGCATGCGCGTCTGGTGAGGCATGCCGAGGAGATTGGTGCGGACCCGCCGGCGGAGGACGTGGAAATCAGCATGCTGCGGCTGGACGAACGCAAGGTGATGCTGAAGGCCCGGGCGGACCATGCGGGAAGTGTGCCGGCCACGACGGAGGGCTTCCTGACCAATGAAAGGCTGCAGCAGGATCGTTGGAACATCCGCTTCCATCCCTACGAGAAGAAGGAGCAGGCCGGCGATATCGTGGCGCAGATCGACTCCACCTGCCCGCCGGAGGAACACATTCTTACGGACGAGACACTGCTGGCGCTGAGTTGTCCGCCACGCCACGGCGACCGATACGTGGCGGCGTATTCCCTGAAAGGGCAGAAGTTGTGGGATGGGCGCTGGCCTTCGAGCTTTGCATGGCCGGCCTTCCGCGCGTCGCACAATGGGGCGGCTGTCGCGATCTCTTGGATAGTGTTGGGGCACTCCGCCTTCGAATCCGACGGCATCGATGACAGCGATGTGCAGGCTCAGGTATTGAGCGTGCTGGATAGCAAGACGGGGGGCCTGCGGATGGGGGTGCGGCTGGACCCGATCATGAGCACCGGCAGCAACTTTGCCCTGTCACCGGACGGCAGCCGCCTGGCCGTACTGAACCGCGGCGCACTCGAGGTCTACGACCTGCCTGTAGCGCAGGCGGCGCAGACCACGCAGAAGTAGCCAAGGCGCAACGATTCTGGCTACAAAAGCCAGGGCCGGAGCGCGTGGCTCCGGACCCGGTTTTTCAGCCGCAGAAGTTAGGCGGACTTCTTGGTGGTGATTGCCTTGACGCGGGCGTTTAGCCGGCTCTTGTAGCGGGACGCAGTGTTCTTGTGCAGGATGCCCTTCTGCACGCTCTTGTCCAGGGCAGAGACGGTGGCTTGGTACTGCTCGGCTACGGATTTGGCGTCGCCCTTGTGCAGGGCCTCGCGCAGCAGGCGCAGACTGCCGCGGACGCGGCTCTTGTTGGCGCGGTTGACCGCGGTCTTCCGTTCTGTTTGACGAGCGCGCTTCAGCGATGAAACATGATTAGCCATAAGCTTTCCTTACGAATGTCGTTGGGTTTGCCTGAGCTGGGCTCAGATTCGAGCGATGCAGACGGTGGCACTCACGCCGCATCCTCTGCAAACCATAAGTCTACCGTGACCGGCCTAGAGGGGTCAAACGAAAGGCGAACGCGGGGACGGACCAGGGTAAACAGCATCGGAATCACCACTCCAATCCTATCTCCATGACGCTCTGCCGATCGATTTCTGCACTGCGCGAATTCATTAGATTGGCGTTGACGCGCACCTTGCGAAGAGCTACTCTTTGCCCATCCGAAGGATGGTCCAACGCGACGGACGCGCAACGGGGCGGGAATGGTTTGTCCCCGCCGCGCAGACCGTGGCGGCCCTCCCGCTCCCCTCTTCTCACATTCAATTTTCTGGTGAGTGCATTCAGGCCAGTCAGCCGCCGCTCGTTCGAGTGGCAGGAGGTCATTCGTCCGCTTGATCAATAAAGCGCTGGAAATCACGCCCAACATCGAGCCCCTGTTCGGGACCCGCGACGAGAATTTGAGACTGCTCGAAGACAAGCTGCACACGCGTATCGATCTGCGATCGGATGCGGTCCACGTCTCCGGACCAGAAGAGGGCGTAGCGCGAGTGGAGCGCATCTTCAGCGACTACGAACAACTGCGGCGAGCCGGCCTGACATTGCAGAACGGCGAACTGAACGCATTGCTGAAGCTGGTGGCGGCAGACCCCACAGTCACCCTGAAGGGGCTGGTCGAGAGCGGCAAGCAGCGGACCACCGGCGGGATCAAGCGCATGGTGCAGCCGCGTTCGGTGAACCAGAAGCGCTATGTCGAGGCCATCGAAGAGACGGACATGGTCTTCGGCATCGGCCCGGCAGGCACCGGCAAGACCTACCTTGCAGTAGCCATGGCAGCCTCCGCGCTGATGGCCAAGAAGGTCAACCGCATCATTCTGGTGCGGCCGGCGGTCGAAGCCGGCGAGCGGCTGGGTTTTCTGCCCGGCACGCTTCAGGAGAAGATCGACCCCTATCTTCGGCCACTCTACGACGCGCTCTACGATCTGCTGGATCAGGAGCGGGTCGACAAGATGATCGAGCGCAATGTGATCGAAGTGGCGCCGCTCGCTTTCATGCGCGGACGGACGCTGAATGACGCCATCATCATCATGGATGAGGCGCAGAACACGACCAGTGAGCAGATGAAGATGTTCCTGACCCGCCTCGGCAACAACGCCAAGGCCATCATCACCGGGGATGTCACCCAAATCGATCTGCCTAATCCACGGCGCTCCGGGTTGCTGGAAGCGATCGAGATCCTCGAGGGTGTGGATGGCATCCGCTTTGTGCACTTCGAGGATGGCGATGTGGTTCGCCATCACCTGGTGCAGCGCATCATTCGTGCCTATGACAGCTTCGGCCGCCAGCAGGCGGAGCTGCCGCTGGGCATCGCTAACAGCGAGCGCGGCAAACCAGCACCCAAGCCGCAATAGCTACTGTAATTGCTGCCGGTACAATCGATGCAGGAGGGAGGAGGGCGTGCGCTCTCCTCCCTTGTTGTTTATGAGCGTGACCGAACGATGATCGTGTACGAACCTGCCGCGGAGTTGAAGCTGCCCAAAGCGGCGCGCCCGCGCCGGCGAGAGCTGACACGCTTTCTGCGCGAGGCACTTGGCGCCGTCGGCATCGCTGGCGAGATCGGCGTGCTGCTGACCGGGGACGAACAGATCCGCGAACTCAACCGGCAATACCGGCGCCAGGACAAGGCGACCGATGTGCTGTCATTTTCCGCAGACCCGGAGTCGCAGAAGTGGAGCGGTCACTCCGGTGACCTGGTCATCTCCCTTGAAAGCGCGTATCGCGAGGCAGAGCAACGCGGCCATGCACTGGATATAGAAGTGCGCATTTTGCTGTTACATGGACTGCTGCATCTGGCCGGCTATGACCATGAACAAGACGACGGTGCGATGCAGCGCAAGGAGGTCCGGTTGCGACGCAAGCTGGGTCTGCCCGTGGGGCTGATTGAGCGGATGCACGCGCGGCCCAGGCGGGCAGGGGTAAGCGCATGATCTGGCTCGACACTGCCATCATTGTGGCGCTGCTGGTGGTCCACACGCTGGCCTGCTATGTGGACCGCCTCTACTCGGAGCTGGGCAAGTTTCTTTCTCGCGAGTTCGAAGACAACATCGAGGTGTGGGAGCAGCAGGTAGAGCCGCGGCTGGGCTTTCCGCGCCAGCGTCTCGCGCTGTGCGCAGCGGTGACATCGCAGCTATCGCTGGCGGCTATCGTGCTCATCATTGGCGCGATTCTGTTCAACCGGGATCGCGCCGTGGGCACGCCAACGCTGCTGGGCGTGCTGCAGGCTGCACTGGGCATTGTGCTGATCGTCGTCATCTTCAGCCGGCTGTTGCCATACGTGATGTTCGTGCGAACCAGGGGCCAGTGGATTCTGGGATGGACCTGGTTGCTACGCCTCTGCTTCATTGTGGTGCTGCCCGTGGAGCTCTCGCTCGAGTTCCTGCTCTCGATCGTGTCTTTGAGTCAGCCGACCCAGGATACGAAGACAGAGGACGACGCCGAGGCAGTGGATGCCTTGATCGAAGCGGGCGAAGAAGAGGGTATCCTCGAAGAGAGTGACCGTGAGCTGATCCGCTCCGCAGTAGAGTTTGGCGACAAGATCGTGCGCGATGTCATGACGCCGCGGCCAGTCGTCTTCGCCGTGGCTGCCGAGACCACGCTCGAGGACTTCCTGAAGATGCTGGAGGCGCGCCCCTTCTCGCGTGTGCCTGTCTTTGCCGGCACGCTCGACACGGTGACGGGCATCGTCTTCTCGCACGACCTGCTTCAGGTCCCCGATACTGAAGCGCCCCTGCGCAGCGTCGCCGACCTGCAACGCCCGGCTGCCTTTGTGCCAGAGACCAAACGAGTGAATGAGCTGCTGCGCGAGATGCAGCGCGAGAAGCAGCACATGCGGATCGTGATCGACGAATACGGTGGTGTCGCCGGGCTGGTCACGATTGAAGACCTGCTGGAGGAGATCGTTGGCGCCATCACCGATGAGCATGAATCCGACAGCGAAGTGAACGCACCGCGGCAGGAGAGCGAAGGGGTATGGGTGGTGCCGGGTAGTCTTGAGGTAGATGTGCTGGAAGAATTGACAGGCGACGAAGAGCTGAAGGAAGGCGACTACGCCGCCACGACGGTCGCCGGACTGGTGAGCGAGGTGGCGGGGCGCATCCCCATGGCAGGCGAGGTGATCATCGCGGGCAAGACGCGCTTTGAGGTGCTGGCATCGACTGACCGGCGGGTGGAACGCCTGCGCGTGTCGACTTTGGAAGCGCCTGCGGCTTGATCGGGACGCGCCTGAGGCGATGCAGTACAAGAAAGAGGAAGATCGAGTGCGATCCGGTTTTGTATCCATCATTGGCCGCCCCAACGCGGGCAAAAGCACGCTGCTGAACGCGCTGACGGGCGAGAAAGTGGCCATCGTCACCAGCAAGCCACAAACCACGCGCACGCGCATTCAGGGTGTGGTTGAAGTTGCGGCGAAGAAGGGCAAGCACCCCCCCGCGCAGATTGTGTTTGTCGATACGCCTGGCGTGCACAAGCCGAATTCGCAGCTGGACCGGCGCATGATGCAGGAGGTGCATGACGCCCTGGAACAGCGCGACGTGGTGGTGCTGATGCTGGATGCGACGCGCGAGCTGCGCATGCCCGATGAACGCGGAGCCGCCAAGGATACCCGGGCGCGCGAGACGAGTGAAGACCAGTTTGTGCTGCAGTTGATCAAGAAGCTGGACTGTCCGGTCTTCCTGGTCATCAACAAGATCGATCTAGTGGACCGCGAGCGGCTGCTGCCGTTGATTGCGCAGGTCAGTGCGCTGCACAACTTTGCAGAGGTCATCCCCATCTCCGCGCGCAAGAAGGATGGGTTGGAGCGGCTGATCACAGCGCTGGTGAAGCGGCTGCCTGAAGGCCAGCGCTACTATCCATCAGCGCAATTCACTGATCAGCCAGAGCGTTTCCTGGTCGCCGAACTGATTCGCGAGCGCATCCTGATGGAGACTGGTGAGGAGGTGCCATACGCATCTGCTGTGGTGATCGAGCGCTACGAGGAGCCGCCCCCCGGCGCGAAGCCGCGCAAGGATGGCAAGTTGCCGGTGACCAGCATCGCAGCAGCCATCTACTGCGAGCGCACTGGCCAGAAGGCAATCCTGATCGGCAAAGGCGGCTCGAAGCTGAAGAGCATTGGAGCGTCCGCGCGCAAGGAGATCGAATCACTGCTGGGCACGCGGGTCTTTCTTGAACTGCACGTGATCGTCGAAGAGAATTGGCGCGAGTCGCGCGGCTTCGTCGAGTCACTGGACTGGCGGCGGCAGCTTACCGAGATGGCCAAGCAGCCGGAGCCTGCGGAAGACTGGCCAGCAGCTAACGAGAAACCGAAATAGTGATGCCGTGCGCGTTGGGCCGCGCGATGCGCACATCCGAGCCGCACTGCGGGCAGTCCACCTGCACTTCTTTACTACTCTTCCACGTGATGTGGAGTTGATGCGCATTGCGCACCAGCACCACGATCTCTCCGAGTCGCGAGTGGCTGTCAGCCCTCTGCAGGTAGACGTTCATGGTGGGGACGGCGTGTTCGCCGCAGTCGCGTCCGGTGGTGCGTGTTGTCCAGGTGTGATCGGGCGACGTGGTCTCATCGACCATCCGCTCCGTGCACACAGTACAGCCGGCGATCAGCAGCAGTGGCACGCAGAGCCATCCGGCGAATCTACTCACGCGCGCTGATACCCAGTGTCTTCATCTTGCGATAGAGATGCGTCCGGTCCAGGCCAAGGGCCTCCGCGGCGCGGCTCATATTGCCGTGGCATTCGTCGACCTTCTTCAGGATGAAATCGCGCTCGTAGGCATTGCGCGCCTCCTGCAGTGAGTTGAAGTCTGCAGTCAGGCGGCCCGGATCGCGATGCACCAGCATGGGCAGATGCTTGCGCTCGATGCGCGTCACCGACGGGTTCAGGATTACCAGACGCTCCACCAGATTGCGTAGTTCGCGGACGTTGCCCGGCCAGTGGTACTGCTTCAGCACGGCGATGGCCTCCTCGCCGATCTCGATGCGCGGACGCCCATATTCGCGTCCAAACTCGCGCAGGAACTCGCGGACCAGCAGCGGGATATCTTCGCGGCGCTCGCGCAATGGAGGCACGAAGAAGGGAATCACGTTCAGCCGATAGAACAGGTCTTCACGAAAGTTGCCGCGTGCAATCTCGTCTTCCAGATTCTTGTTGGTCGCCGCGATGATGCGCACATCGACGCTCACCGGCTGCGTGGCGCCCACGGGTGTGAAGCGCTGCTCGTCCATTGCGCGCAGCACCTTGGCCTGCGTCTTCAGGCTCATATCGCCGATCTCGTCCAGAAAGAGCGTGCCATTGTTCGCGCGTTCCAGCGTACCCCGCTTCTCGGGTGGGCCGCCTGGCACCGCGCCATGCCGATAGCCGAAGAGCTGCGTTTCGATCGAGTCTTCAGGGATGGCCGCACAGTTCAATTCGATGAAGACACCGTCGCGACGCAGGCTCTCTTCATAGATCTCCCGCGCAATGATCTCCTTGCCGGAGCCGGACTCGCCGTAGATCAGCACACGGCCATTGGTAGGCGCCATCAGCTTGATCTGCTGGCGAAGCGCCTTGATGGGCACGCTCTCGCCAGTGATGTGCGCGCGCGAGGAGAGCTGGCGCTTCCACTCCTCATTCTCGGAGCGCAGCCGCCGCGCCTCGACTGCGTTTTTGAGCAGGATGAGTGTGCGCTCCAGGGAGAGTGGCTTTTCCAGAAAGTCAAAGGCGCCGAGCTTGGTAGCGCGCACGGCGCTCTCGATGGTGCCGTGGCCGGAGATGATGATGACCTCCGGGCGCGTTTCGTTTTCCAATTGCCGGATGTCCTGCAACACATCCATGCCATCGCGGTCGGGCAGCCAGATGTCCAGCAGCACAGCTTCGTAACTCGCGTCGCGCATCAGCACCATGGCCTCGTGGCCGGTGGCCGTGCTGGTCACGGTGTAGCCTTCCTCGGTCAGGATCTCTCCCAACGATTCGCGGATATCGGCCTCGTCGTCGACGATGAGGACGTGGCTCATGCGCGAATCTCGGCAGCTGGGACGTGCGCGCTCTCCGGCGCAGGGGAATCGGCGAAGGGAAGCTCGATGATGAAGCGCGCGCCGGTAGGCTTGTTCTCCTCCGCGCGAATGGTGCCGTGATGCTCCTGCACGATCTTGGCTGCAATGGCGAGGCCCAGCCCGGTGCCGCGCTGCTTGGTGGAGAAGTAGGGGAGGAAGAGCCGTTCGCGAATCTCGCTGGTCACGCCCGAGCCAGTATCGGCCACCACGATCTCGGCCATGGTGCGCGATGTGTTCTCACCAGTGAGGATGGTGAGCTGACGGTGCAGCGTGCCCTGCATCGCCTCGGCCGCATTGTCCACCAGGTTGGCCAGGGCGCGTCGCAATGCCTCCTTGTCTGCCAACACTGGTGGCAGGTCTTTGGCGAAGCGCCGCTCGATGTGAATGTCATGCAGGCGGCCGGCAAAGATGAGCAGGGCTGCGTCTACGGCTTCGTTCAGGTCCACGGGCCGCGGTGTGGAGACAGGAAACTGCGCCAGCGCGCCGAACTGGTCGACCAGAATCCGCATGGTCTCAACGGAGCTGAGAATGACATCGCTGCAGTGGCGGATGATACCCGTGGACTCCCCGGTGGGACGCTCGGTGTGCCGGCGGATGCGTTCGGCGGAGAGTGAGATCGGCGTCAGCGGATTCTTGATCTCATGCGCGACGCGCTGCGCCACCTCCTTCCACGCGGCCTGGCGCTGGGCGCGCAACACCTCCGTCACGTCTTCGAGTACCAGGATGTAGCCCCGCTCCTGACCAGGCTGGTCCAGCATGGCGAGGGTGAGTGAGAGGCGTCGTGGCCCGCGAGCGCCGGCTACATCAATCTCTGAGCCGGCGATGCGCATGCGCTGGCTGCGGCGCAGCAGGCGATGCACCTCTTCGCTGATGGCGGCCGGGAAGGCAATGTCCAACGGCAGGTCGGCCAGCACGCGATATGGCCCAGAGCTGCCCGGCTCCAGATCCAGCAGGTCGAGGACCGCACGGTTGGAGAGCAGCACGCGCAGTTGACTATCCAGCGTGGCGACGCCGCTGGGGATAGTGTCCAGAATGATCTCCAATTCGCGGCGGCGGTCGGCCAGCGCGCGGTTCACCTCAGACAACTGGGCGGTCGAGCTCTCCGCCAGAGCACGTGACTGTTCCAGATCCGAAGCCATGGCGTTAAAGGAGAGAATCAGATCGCCCAATTCCTCCGTCGCCGCCATCACGACGCGGTGGCTGTAGTGGCCTGCGCTGATCTCATCCATGGCGTCCGCCAGCGTCTCTACCGGGCGTGTAACCTGTTTGGCCAGGTAGAGTGCCAGCCAGCTACTGGCAAACAGGGTGAGCACGGTAAGCAGCAGCATCAGCAGAACGTACGTACCACGGATACGATTGCGGCGCCGGAAGAGCTGCCAGTAATCGTCCGCGCCGGCGCGGATGGTGTGCAGCGTATACGCCAGCCCGGCCGGCATGGGCAACGCCACCACCACAACATTCGCATCCGGCATGGCGGACATGCCGAGGATGTAGTCCGAGCCGCCCAGGCTCAGGATGGGCTGATCGGTTCGCCGTGCTGCGGCCAGAACGAAAGAGGGAAGTGACTGCCCGGCCGCGGGCTTGCGCACCTCTGCATCGTCCAGCCAGGGGCGGATCTCCGGTTGCGCGCTTCCAGGCTGATGCGGCAGGGCATATTGGACGACCGGCTCATCGTCGTCAAAGATCAGCACAAATCCGCCAGACAGCGTGATGCGATGGCTGCGGACGAGACTGGTCGCCCCCAGCAGGTCCTTCTGCTCCAGTGTGCGCGCCAATACCGCCGAGCCGGCCAGCGCCTGTGCCTCCGAACGCGCGTTCTGTGCCGCATACTGTGACATCTCCACGGCGATGCGCGTCGCATCTTCCCGCAACTGGGAGACCGGCTGCGAAAACCAGCGGTCGATGGAGCGGTTCATCAGCAGATAGCTGAACAGAAACATGAACAAGGTCGGCGCGAAGCTGAGGATGAGCGCGCCGGACAGCAGGCGGGTGCGAATGCGCGAACCCAGCAAGCGGTGACTGCCATCGGCGTAAAGCTTAAGAATGTTGCGGCAAAGCAATACGAGCAGCACCACCAGCAGCAGAAAGGTGATGCCGGACAGTGCCGTGAACAGGAAAATGCCGCTGCTGTCCCGCGGACTGAGGAAGTGCAGGTTGAAGGCATTGAGCGCAAGCAAAAGCAGAGTCAAGACCGCAAAGCATCCGGCGAGCAGGGCGACGGTGAGCCGGCGGCTGCGAAACACGTGGCAGAACCTCCTCGATGGATAGACCCTATCGATCTGGAAACCTCGTGATTATAGGTGAGTTCGCCGATCCGTGGCCGTGCGGCAGGCGAGCCAGCGGACGGTTTTGGCCCCGGGCGGGTGGCGGCTGTGGCATCCTAGGGACGCGATGACATATGCCAAGCTGACCACCTATCTCCTCCCCCTCTCGCTGCCAGGCCTGCTCATGGTTGCCGGTTGCAACAAGAACCAGCAACCACAGAGCGAACAGCCTGCCACGAATGCGCCACAGTCCAGCCAGGCAACGCCCGGTACGGCAACCCCCAGCGCTGGAAGTCCCACGGCAGAGCAGGGACGCTCTGCGGCGCCAGCGGAGCGAACTGTCTACACCATCCCGGCGGGCACACGCGTAACCGTGCGGCTAGGCCAGACCATCAACTCATCCACTGCGCGTGAGGGCGACCCCTTCGAGGCGACAGTGACCTCGCCCATTGAGGTCCAGGGGAAGACGCTAGTGGCGGCGGGCTCCGCCGCCTCCGGCCATGTGGCTGCGGCCAATGGGCGCGGCAAGTTCAAGGGAGCTGGAGTTCTCTCGCTGAAACTGGACTCGTTGCGCATTCATGGCGAACGCACCCCGGTCGAGAGCGACACTTGGAGCCGGGAGCTGAAGGGCAAGGGCAAACGCACTGCCGTGTTCGCGGGTGGCGGCGCGGGCGTGGGTGCGCTGATTGGAGGCTTGGCGGGCGGTGGTAAAGGTGCGCTGATCGGTGGCCTCGCTGGCGCCGGCGGCGGCACTGCAGCGGGCGCTTACACCGGCAACCAGCAGATCATCGTTGGCTCCGAATCGCCCTTGACCTTCCGGCTGACCAACAGTGTGACTGCCAGGTAACGCGGAATTGATTCAGAAAAAAAAGGCGTGGCCGAGGCCACGCCTTTTTCTGTTGCATGCGGGATACTCAGGCCAGCAGATCCCGCACTGCCTTATATTGCTTGCCCTGGGACTGCGCCACCGCCTGGTAGGTGATCGTTCCTCCGTAGGTATTCACGCCCTCGGCTGTGCCACTGTCTGCCAGGATGGCTTGCTTCGCGCCCAGCTGCGCAATCTTCAGCACGTACGGGAAGGTTGCATTGGTCAGCGCGAGCGTGGAAGTATTGGGCACAGCCGCCGGCATATTGGTGACGCAGTAGTGCACGACGCCGTTCACTACGTAGGAGGGATCGCTGTGCGTGGTGGGCCGCGCCGTCTCGATGCAGCCGCCCTGATCGATGGCCACGTCCACGATGACAGCACCCTTCTTCATGTTCGCGACCATGGCAGCGGTGACGATTTTCGGTGCGGCCGCGCCGGGAATCAACACGCCACCAATCACCAGGTCTGCTTCGCGCGTTGCGTGCGCCACGTTGTAGGAGTTCGAGGCCAGGGTGAAGACGCGGCCGCCAAAGATGTCGTCCAGCTCGCGCAGCCGGTTCAGATTCAGGTCGACGAGGATTACCTTGGCGCCCATGCCAAGCGCAATCTTCGCTGCGTTGGTGCCTACGATGCCGCCGCCGATAATACAAACATTCGCTGGTGGCACACCCGGCACGCCGCCCAGCAGCACCCCGCGGCCGCCGCGCTCCTTCTCAAGATAGGTAGCGCCCACCTGCACCGACATGCGACCCGCCACTTCAGACATCGGCGTCAGCAAGGGCAACGTATTGTTGCGGTCGCGAATCGTCTCATACGCGATGCCGGTGACCTTCTTGGTCAACAGATGATCGGTCAGCTCGGGCAGTGGAGCGAGGTGCAGGTAGGTGAACAGCGTCAGGTCCGGACGAAAGAAGCCGTACTCTTTGGCGACTGGCTCCTTGACTTTGACCACCATGTCCGCCATGCCCCACACGTTGTGGGCGGAGCCGACGATCTCTGCTCCCGCGGACTGATAGTCGTCATCGGAGAAGGCAGAAAGCTCGCCGGCATGGGTCTCCACCAGAACCTTGTGGCCAGCCTCGCTCAGCGCCTTCACGCCGGCGGGCGTGATGCCCACACGGCTTTCGTGGTCTTTGATCTCTTTGGGCACTCCGATAATCATTCGTTCTCCTGTTACGTATCACTCTGGTTCGCAGCTACAATGAAAGCTTATGCGCGCTATCAATCTGCATTGTCGATCTGCGCCCGCTGCAGCTTGTCTGAGTAATCGATGTAGACGGCCTTCCAGGTGGTGTAGAAGTCCAGCGCGCCGGTGCCGCCTTCGCGATGGCCGTTGCCAGTCTGCTTCACGCCGCCGAAGGGCAGGTGCACCTCTGCGCCGATGGTGGGCGCGTTTACGTAGGTGATGCCCGCCTCCAGATCGCGAATCGCGCGGAAGGCCTTGTTCACATCGCGCGAGTAAAGCGCAGTCGAAAGGCCATACTCAATGCCGTTGGCGATGCGGATCGCGTCTTCGACTCCGTCGCATTCGATCACGCTCAGCACCGGGCCGAAGACCTCCTCCTGCGCAATGCGCATGCCCGGCTTCACCTTGCCGAAGATGGTGGGCGCGAAGAAGTGTCCCTTGCCGTGCGCACCCTCGCTCAGTCTGGCCCCGCCCTGCAGCAATGCCGCGCCTTCGTCCTGCGCCACCTTGCAGTAGCGCTCGGAGGTCTCAATCTGCTGCGAGTTGATCTGTGGTCCCATCTCGATGCCTTCCTCCAGACCATTGCCGACGCGCAACTTGCCGGCGCGGTCCATCAGCCGTTCGGTAAACTCGTTCGCCACGCGCTTGTCCACGATGACGCGGCTGGTCGCCGTGCAGCGCTGACCAGTGGTGCCGAAGGCGCCCCACACTGCGCCATCGATGGCCAGGTCCAGGTTCGCATCGTCCAGCACGATCATCGCGTTCTTGCCGCCCATCTCGAGCGAGCATGGCTTGAAGCGGCCTGCAGCGTTCTGGCCGATGATGCGCCCAACTTCACTTGAGCCGGTGAAGGAGATGGCGCGCACCTTGGGGTGCTCGACCAGTGGCGCGCCTGCCTCCGGACCGAAGCCGGTAACGATGTTCACCACGCCGTCGGGCAGCCCCGCTTCCATCAGCATCTCGACCAGATGATAGGTAGACAGCGGCGTATCCTCTGCCGGCTTGATCACACAGGTATTGCCGCAGACCAGCGCGGGGAAGATCTTCCACGAGGGAATGGCCATGGGGAAGTTCCACGGCGCGATCATGCCGCACACGCCCACGGGCATGCGAACCGACATGGCGAACTTGCTCTGCAGCTCGGACGGCGTGGTCTGCCCGAAGAGGCGGCGGCCTTCGCCGGCCATGTAGTAGGCGGTGTCGATCGCCTCCTGCACATCGCCGCGGGTCTCGCTCAGCACTTTGCCCATCTCGCGCGTCATATCCCGGGCGAACTCTTCCTTGCGCTTCAGCAGTAGCTCGCCGGTACGGTAGAGGATCTCCGCACGCTTGGGTGCGGGCACCAGCCGCCATGTTTCGTAAGCCTTCACGGCTGCAGTGACGGCTGCGTCCACGTCTGCCGCATCCGAGGCGGCAAAGACGCCGACCACGTCGCTGGTGTCTGCAGGGCTCTGGTTGTCAAAGGTCTTGCCACTGCGCGCGGGAACATATTTTCCGCCAATCAGATTTCCATAGGTCTTTGCCTTGGGGGCCATGCACGTTCCTTAAGGAGGGAGAAGATGCCAAACAGCCAAGCATAGCGGAAGCTGTATCGGCTGACCAGCGCGGCCGATTGAACCGCCGCTATGTATCTCCGCAATTTCGGCGCTCATGCGCCAACCCATCTCGCTAAAGAGGCTTCTTAGTAATCAAGAGGACGGCATAACAGGCTGTCGCGCCGCACGAACTTGCGCAGTCTTTCTGCCGGACGCAGACCAACTACCCCAAATCAAATCACCAACGCTTTTTTGAGCGCAGACAAACGCGCTACGAGGTACGACCTTGAAGGCACTCCACTCCAGTTTTCTTCGACTCTGTATTTGCGGTTCTCTGGCAATCACTTGCGCCACGCTACCTGCTGCGGCTTTCGCACAGGACAGTGGCGCTCCAGCAGCCCAGACAGCCAATCCAGATAACTCCGGCAGGAACAAAGCTCACCACAAGACGGCAGAACAGCAATCCTCAGCAAGCACTGACCGCGAACTGACCGCGAAGGTTCGCAGGTCCATTGTGGCTGACAAGTCTCTGTCTACCTACGCACATAACGTGAAGATCATCACGCAGGATGGACAAGTCACGTTGAAGGGCCCAGTGCACTCCGAAGAGGAGAAGACGGCCATTGCTTCCAAGGCAGCAGAAGCCGCTGGTGGCCAGGACAAGGTCACCAACCAAATCACAGTCAAGCAGTAGTTGTTTGTGGTGTCGCAGGACACACACAGAGGGGGAACTTATGGCAGGAAAAAATACAGCAGCATTCGGCATTTATCCAACTAGCGCAGCAGCAGAAAGCGCAGTCGACCGGCTGGTCTCAGCTGGCTTCTCCAATCAGGATGTTTCCGTCCTGATGTCGGACAATAAGGGCTCGAAGGACTTTGCCGCCGAGAAGAACACCAAGGCGCCCGAGGGTGCGACGACCGGCGTGGGCGTGGGCGGAGCAGTAGGCGGTACGCTTGGCTTGCTGGCTGGCATTGGCGCGCTTGCCATTCCAGGTGTGGGTCCGCTGATTGCTGCAGGACCGATCATGGGCGCACTCGCTGGCCTTGGCGTGGGCGGCGCGGTGGGCGGCATTGTCGGCGCTCTGGTTGGCATGGGCATTCCTGAGTATGAAGCGAAGCGGTATGAAGGGCGCGTGAAGGATGGCGGCGTGCTGCTCTCCGTGCACTGCGATTCTTCCCAGGAAGTCTCACGCGCGAAGGAAATACTGAAGGCGACTGGCGCCGAGGACGTTGCTTCTTCAGGCGAGAAGGCCGTAAGCACGCATACCATGGGCACAGATCGCACCGACGCGGATCGTTTGCAGCCGGTTGGTACCAGGACGACAACCACCACCGTCGACCCGGAGTACGTCGAGTCGACGCGCATCAAGTAGCTCCCTAGTAATCTGTAGGAAGAAGCTAGAAGAGCACGCATCCCCGGATGCGTGCTCTTCGTGTTTGCTCCCAACCCGAAGTGTGCCGTCTCCATCTCTCAGATTTATTGTCCGCCGGGTGCTGTCAAGGTGTCGCAGGCCTGCATGTCGCCATTCTCCAGGCCACGTTGAAACCACTGCATGCGTTGTTGCGACGAGCCGTGTGTGAAGCTGTCCGGCGCGATGTAACCCTGAGTCATCTTCTGCAGGTGATCGTCGCCCACCGCCGCGGCCGCTGCCAAGCCCTGGCGAATGTCTGCGGTGTCTACAATCCTGCGTTGTTCTGTGCTGTGCGCCCACACGCCCGCGTAGCAATCCGCCTGCAGCTCCATCGCGACGGAGAGGCGATTTTCGAGATCGGGATTCTGCTCCCGCAGCATGCGTACGCGCCGCTCCGTGCCTGTGAGGTATTGCACATGGTGGCCAAGTTCGTGCGCGATGACGTAGGCCTGCGCGAAGTCTCCGGAGGCGCCAAAGCGCTTGAGGTCGTTCCAGAAGCCGAGATCGATATATACCTTCTGATCCGCGGGACAGTAGAACGGTCCCGTGGCAGAGCGCGCCGCGCCGCAGCCTGAACTCGTAGCACCAGTGAACAAAACCAGATGCGCGTGACGGTAGTTCGGCAGTATGCCGGTCCAGGTCTTTTGTGCATCATCGAGCACATAGGAGACGAGTTGCGCGGAGCGCTGCTCATCCGCAGGGGATGCACGCGGCGCAGTCTGCTGCACTGCCTGCTGATGTCCGAATAAATAGGCGCCGATGTAATTGCGGCCTGTGATCAGACTGATCACAATCAGCAGCACCAGTCCGCCGATGCCCAGACCACCGCCGCCGAATCCGCCGCCCTGCCCACGCCGGTCTTCGACATCGCTGCTTAGCCCGCCCGGTGTCCAATCCATCGATGCGCCTCCGTCATTCCTGAGCTTCTAGGATGTCACTTTCGCGCTTGAGGGGCGCGTTAGGACCCTCGAAACAATTATCAAAGGAGGCATCGTGGGCAAATAACCGGCCTAAGGCGCCGTCCCACAGTTGATCTCCCAGGGTGTGCCGAACCGGTCGATGACGATGCCATAGAGCAGCGCCCAGAAGGTTTGCTGGACCGGAAGCCGAACAGTGCCACCCTCGGCCAAGGTAGCGAAGATCCTTTCGGCTTCATCGGGATCATCAATGTTTAGCTGCACGGCGAAACCCTGTGGTCTCTCATAACCAGCTGCAGGCACGTCGGCACCGGTTAGCGTCTGATCGCCCACTTTCAGCGTGGCGAGCAGGATCTTATTCGCTAACCCGGGGGCATCTGCCGCCATTGGCGACTGGCCATAGGTCAACATCATCGTGATCTTTCCGTGCAGGCATTCCTCATACACGCGAAACGCTGCCTCACACTGACCATTAAACGAGAGGTGTGTAATCAGTCGCATTCATTTCCTCTCACCGCGTCGCCGAAGCAGCCGGCGTGGCTGGGCCCAATGCATCCACCAGGGAGATCACTTTCAGCTGGCCCTTCACCTGATCGATAGGCGCTGCCGTCTTCACCATCACTTCGACCGGGGTACCCGGCAGCAGGTCCATAAAGTTGTCGGAAGGCTCTGCATCGAGCGCGCCAAAGTTCAGATAGACGCTGCGAGCCAGCACGGGTGAGCTAAGACGCACGCGATAGCCACCGCTGGCAGGCTGCACATCGGTCTGGATGGCAGCGGGCGGCAGATGCACTTCATGCGTCGGTTCGACATAAATCAGGTTGCTGGAAGCCACCTTCCCATCGATCGTAAGATCGGTGGTGACAAAAACGGATGCGGCATCCGTGCCTGCGGGCACCATCTCGCTGAGCGGGAGCCGTTGGTAGATGGCACTCGACAAAGCTGGGAGCTGCACCGCTTGCTGCTTGTCGCTCAGCACCGTGCCATCGACCTTCATCAGCCGTGTGCGCAGCTGCGCGTTCTGCGGGGCAGTCTTGTCCGAGATGATGTAGACGGCAACTGAGCCGTCCTCGACATGTGGAGAGACCAGCACGGGCGCATAGAAGCGTCGCGCGTAATATTGCAGCGCCTTCCAGCGACCGTAGTAATCGATCGACGCCCAGGAGGCTACCGGCCAGCAGTCATTCAACTGCCAGAAGATGGAGCCCATGGTGCGCGGCCGCTCGCGGCGCATGTGCTCCGCGCCGATCTTGATGCCCTCTGCCTGCAGCACCTGACTGACGTAGAGGAAGGAAGGAAAATCCTTCGGCTCGGTGTAATCCTTTAGCAGGTAGTCGTGAATGATAGAGTTGCCTTCATTATTTTTCTGGTGCGCCAGCATCACGGGCGTGAAGATGCCGGTGCGATCTGCTGGCTCGGTGAAGGCCTCAATGGTGCGCATCTCCGGGAAAGACTGGAAGCCGTACTCGCTGATGAAGCGGAAGTGATGCTTCTCGTACTCGGTGAAGGGCACGCGGCCATGCCACACGCTCCAGTCATGCTGATCGCCAGAGGCCTGATCCACACCCAGGTCGTCCTCGTAGTCCGCACTGGGTGAGCTGGGCCAGTAGGGCGTCTCCGGATTCAGGCGCTCGACGATGCGCGGCAGCGTGCTCGAGAACAGCAGTAGGTAGTCCTGCCAGATGCGAATCTGTCCCTTGGTATCGAGCGTCTTGGCCAGCTTGTTCTTGTCCCACACAAGCGACTCTTCTGTCTCGTTGTTGCCGCACCACAGCACAATGCTGGGATGGTTGCGCAGCCGAGTGACCTGGTATTCGGCCTCCTTGGTCACCTGCTCTCGGAAGCTGTAGGCGCCGGGCTGCCAGTCGTTGCCGAACATGAAGTCCTGCCACACCATGATGCCCAGCTCGTCGCAAATCCGGTAGAACTCATCCGTCTCGTAGTAGCCGCCGCCCCAGTGGCGGATCATGTTCATGTTCGCGTCGCGGGCGGATTCAAGGATGCGGCGGTACTGTGCCGTGGTGACGCGCGAGGGAAAGCTGTCGAAGGGGATCACATCTGCGCCCTTGGCGAAGACCGGCACGCCGTTGACGACGAACTCGAAGGAGCGGCCCCACTGATCCTTGTCGCGCCGCAGCACGACGGAGCGCAGCCCCACACGGGCGGTCGCTGTGTCTGCCTCGTGGCCTTCCATGCTCAACTTCGCAGACCAGGTGTAGAGAGACTGTTGACCGTACCCGGCGGGATACCATAGCGCCGGATCGGCTATCTCAACCGGCAAGGCGACGTGGTTCATCCCGGCTACCAGCGTCGTCTGCATCTTGGCTTCCCTGGTCTTGGCCTGGCCCTCACCATACGTCACCGCTACGGTTGCCTTACCGGCCCGGGCGGAGAAAACATCCACCTGCGCGTCCACCCT
Source organism: Terriglobales bacterium (assembly GCA_038231235.1). Lineage (GTDB taxonomy): Bacteria > Acidobacteriota > Terriglobia > Terriglobales > Acidobacteriaceae > KBS-83. Next base: position 19,607 of record JBBRLT010000009.1, on the reverse strand, counting down.
CGCGAGTGCCGGCATGATGGAACGCTGGTGAATGTACAGATCGGCGATGCGGGCCTCGTCCCACGCCTCCAGGTGCGCCGCGCGCCAGATGCCGCTGGTGACGAAGATCGGTCCCCAGTCCCAGCCATATTCGTAGGCCGCCTTGCGCAGGTAGGTCTTGTCCGGGGCCGGCGTCTGCCCGCGCCACTTGTCCGCAAGCGCGATGCGCTCGGCAGTCTTGATGGGCGAAGGAAAGACGACCAGCAACTCATTGGCGCCAGCCTTCAGGAATGGCTTCGCGTCCACCCGCCAGCCGCGGAACATATTGTCGGCGGTGAGCACCGGGTGGCCGTTGACCGAGACCTCCGCATACGCGTCAAGCCCATCGAAGACCAGATCGACATGCCCGCGGCTCAGCAGCGCCGGCGTTACAGACAGGGTGGTGCGGTATTCCCAATCGGCGTCCTGGATCCATTGCAGCTTGGCTTCGTTGTCGCGATAGTAGGGATCGGGGATCAGCTTGTTCGCCAGCAGGTCCAGATGCACGTCGCCCGGCACCGTGGCCGGCCGCCACTCTGCGGACGCTGCTCCGGAGGCAGCACGCTGGCGAAACTGCCAGCCGGAGTTCAGCTCCATGCTGGAGCGGGGCGCCGCCTCTGCCGGACTGTGAAGGAAACCGATTATCCCCAAAATGCACACCATGGTGCGAACGAAACGTGTTGCGCGCATGTGACCCGGGCCTTTGTCTTCAAGGTTGCGACCGTGCGGGAGCATGCGCGGCCGATCACGGAATTGTAATGGCCACAGCCGTTGGCGCGGCGAACCCTGTCGAGGGCATGATAGTCAAGGAGATTTGGCTCCCCTTGGGATGGACCTGCGCATCTTCACCATCGGTCACTCCACCCGTCCCATCGACGAGTTTCTGGAGATGTTGCAAGCCCATGGCGTGCGCCGCTTGGTGGATGTCCGCACCATACCGCGCTCCCGGCACAATCCGCAGTTCGCGGGAGTTGCGCTGGCGCGAGCACTTCATGCACAGGGGATCGACTATCGCCACCTGCCCGGGCTGGGTGGCCTGCGGCGTCCGCTGCGCGACTCCATCAACACCGGCTGGCGCAACACCAGCTTTCGCGGATACGCCGACTACATGCAGACGCCGGAGTTTGCGCAGAGTCTGGAGATGCTGATCGAGCTGGCGAGCCAGAGCCCTGAGCAGGAGGCGACCGCCATTATGTGCGCGGAGGCGGTCCCCTGGCGCTGCCACCGCTCCCTGGTGGCCGATGCTCTTCTGGTCCGGGGCATCGAGGTTGAGGAGATCGTCAGCGCGCAGAAGCTCATGCCGCTCCAGCTTCATTCCTTTGCGCGGGTCGAGGGAACGTCGATCACCTATCCAACCAATCCGGCTCAGGGGCAACTCGATCTTCTTTGAACCCGCCGCTGACGGCAGCAGCACTGCGGCATCGCAGTAAATCCCATAAACAGAGGGGTGGACTCCCACAAAAGTCTGCGCGCATATCGCAACTAGAGGTGGGTCGATGTGTTTCCCTTGCTGTGCGGCGAGAGAAAGCAACTAACTGCCGCCGAAAGAGACAGGAGACTTTCCATGAAGATTACCGAGGTTGTTATCGCTTGTGCTCTGGTCATCGCACCGGCTGCGATGTTCGCTCAAACCACTGCCACCCCCACGCCGGGCAAGAACGACCACAACATTCGCGAGCGCAAGACCGACCAGCAGGAGCGCATCGCACAGGGCGTGAAGAGCGGACAGTTGACGGCGGGCGAAACATCGCGCCTGGAGCACCAGGAAGCGGGGATCAACAAGGAAGAGCGGGGCATGCGTGCCCAGGACAATGGCCACCTGACGGCGCAGGACCGCAAGACACTGCACCACCAGCAGAACCAGGAGTCGCGCCGCATCTATCGCGCCAAGCACAACGCCAGAACCCGCTAATTCTCGTCCTGTCGCACACCCATCAGCGACGGACACCAGGTGAAGGTGTCCGTCGCTTTCCGAATCTGGTGACCACAGAAAAGTAACGCTGCAAAGCATCTATCGCGGGAGTCGGCTTGGCGGTTCGAATGTTGTCCGGGATAAGGTTTGTCACGATGGCGGTACTGCTCACGGGGACGTGCCGCCTGCCCGCGCAAGTCTCACCGGCGGCCGCACATGGGTCCGGCGTTATTACCGTCGACGACTCGGATGCACCTGATCCGGTACGTGTGGGCTGGAGCGCTTCGGTCGCCAGCAGCTTCGCCCATGACTCCGCAAGCGGATGGTCGCTGCTGGAGACACCCTCGCTGGGAATACGCTTCAATCGCCTGCTCAGCGCGGATGCCTCGCTGCCCTATTACGCCTACGTCAATGCCGTACGGACAGGCAGGAAGGGCAACACCAGACTGGTTGGGCACCAGGGCGCACTGGGAGACGCAGCCATCGCTGGCCATCTCACGCTGGAGCCGGAATTTCTAAGCTACACGGCGACCGCCGCCTTCACCCTGCCGACGGGCGATCAACATCTCGGCCTGGGCACAGGACGCCTCAGCTACAACCTGAACAACCACCTTGAGCGCAACCTCGGCCCCTTTACGCCAGATTTGGAAGTGGGCGTCGGCGATAGTAGCGCCCTGATCCGGCGCAAGACGCGCAAGTCATATACCTCCTCCGGTCTGCTCGGCTTCCTGCAGGCAGGCTCATCCATTGACTTGCCCCACAAGCTGGCGCTGGACCTGGAAGCCTATGAGCAGTTACCGCTCGGCGCTCAGATCGTCTACAGCCGCACCGCCCGCAAGAAAGGCGCCCTGCTGAACCAGGCCAGCGACGCGGAGGATAATGGCGTCTCCGTGGAGTTGGGCGCACCCGCCGTGCGCAGGCTCGCGCTCAGCGCTTCTTACAGCCACAGCATTCGTCTGGATGACACGACGGTTGGCCTCTCGCTCGCGCTACTGCTGCACGCGCCGGTTGGCCATTGATCTGGCCCGGGACTTTGTCGCGTATCTGATACGCAACCGCAGAGAAGAGCGCTCGATGAGACTTACGCATTCATCTCCAGCACCACGCGGAAGCGCGCCTTGCCGCTCATCATGCGGTCATAGGCTTCCGCTGCCTTCTCGAGCGGATAGCGCTCGATCATCGGCAGCACGTGGTAGAGCGCGCTGAAGCGCAGCGTGTCCTCGGAGTCGATGGCCGTGCCGCTGGGCCAGCCATGCACCGATTGGCGGTTCTGGATCAGGTTGGCGACTGACACCTGCAGGGGGTCGGTGGGTATGCCGACGATCACCAGCCTGCCGTTATATCCCAGCCCATTTGCAGCCGTGGACATGGCTCCCGCCTCGGTAATGGTCGCGAGTATCAGTTTGGCGCCGCCCAACTTCTGCAGCTCTGCGGCCATGTCCTGGGTGGCGTTGTCGATGTAGTGCACGGCTCCCAGCGTGTGCGCGAAGTCCGCCTTGTCTGCGCCACGCGCGATGGCCACGGTCTCAAAGCCCATCTTCGCCGCGACTTGAACTCCCAGGTGGCCCAGGCCGCCTAACCCGAGGATGGCAACCAGATCGCCGGCCCGTGCTCCACTGTTGCGCAGTGCGTTCAAGGTGGTGATCCCGGCGCAGAGCAGCGGAGCGCTCTCTACGCTGTCCAGAGATTCGGGCACCGCTGCCAGTGCGACCGCCGGCGCGACCAGGTACTCCGCATAGCCGCCGCTATAGGCGATGCCGGGGATGATGTGCTTGCGGCACAGCACCAGGTCGCCACGACGGCAGGGCTCGCACTTGCCGCAATGACCGCCATACCACCCCAGGCCGACGCGCTGTCCAACGGTCCATTGGTCCACACCCTCGCCCAGGGCGTCGATCAGGCCAATCACCTCATGCCCCGGAGAGATGGGATACGAGATCCCAGGGAAGAGGCCCTCCTTGGTGACGGAGTCGCTGTGGCAGACGCCGCAGGCCTGTACTTTCAGCCGCACCAGATCGCGGCCAGGCTCTGGTATGGGCAGATCCACCATCTCAAAAGGCGCTCCCGCCTTTGCCAACTGCGCTGCGCGCATCGTCCTGCCGCTATTGCCTGCCTTTGCCATCGCAACATCTCCTGGTTGTTTCGGTCCTGGTTGTTTCATGGATCTGATGCCCGGCGGCCGTGGCAGGTTCCAGGACATCGCTTGAGGAAATTCCGGGAGCGTGCCTCGCGCGACACCTGCGGGCGGAGGCGGGAACGGTGGCATGAAGTGCGGATTGCGAGCCCCAATGCGCTCTACCGTGGAAGCAGGGCTTATCCCGATATGGAACTCAAACGGGCATTCCTGAATGACGTTCGGGAGTGGGGTAACCCAGAGGTTGACTTTGCGGGAACCACCTTTGTGTCATAGGCGCGTTCTTTTGGACTCCCTTACAATCGCTGTAGATTCTTCATCAAGGAAGACCGACAGGCCGCCCAGATGGCAAGTAATGGATTCCACTCGCGTTCTTCGCGCTCGCACGGGATGCGATCGCTGTTCAGCGTTTTTTCCTCCGATCTCGCCATTGATCTGGGTACTGCCAACACTTTGGTGTATGCCCGTGGTAAGGGGGTAGTGGTCAACGAACCCTCCATTGTGGCAATCAACAAGAACACTGGCGAGATTGAAGCCGTAGGCATTGAGGCCAAGGAGATGCTGGGGCGGACCCCAGGCAACATCGTCGCCATCAAGCCTATGAAGGATGGCGTCATTGCCGACTTCAAAATCACTGAAAAGATGCTGAACTACTTCATTCGCAAGGCCCACAATCGCAAGATGCTGGTGCATCCGCGGATCGTGATCGGAGTGCCTTCCGAGATCACGCAGGTAGAAAAGCGGGCGGTTGAAGACTCTGCTTACCGCGCCAAGGCCAGTGAGGTCTTCCTGGTGGAGCAGGCCATGGTGGCCGCCATCGGCGCCGGTCTGCCCATCACCGAGCCCAGCGGCAATATGGTGGTCGATATCGGCGGCGGGACCACGGATATTGCGGTCATCTCGCTCTCCGGAATCGTCTATTCGCGCTCCGTCCGCATGGCCGGCAATCAGATGGATGAGGCAGTGATGAACTACCTCAAGCGCAAGTACAACCTGCTGATCGGCGAGCGCACCGCAGAGCAGATCAAGATGGAGATCGGGTCCGCCTATCCGTTGGACAAGCCGCTGCAGATGGAGATCAAGGGCCGCAACCTGATCGAAGGCGTGCCGAAGACCATCACCATTGACGACTCCGAGATCCGGGAGGCGCTTACAGAATCGGTCGCCGTCATTCTGAATGCTATTCGCGTCGCGCTGGAGCGGACCCCGCCTGAACTCTCCGCCGACATCAGCGACCGCGGCATCGTGCTGACCGGTGGGGGCGCCCTGATCAAGAACCTGGACAAGCGCATCCGCGAGGAGACCGGGCTTCCGGTATCCATCGCCGACGATCCGTTGAAGTCGGTGGTGCTGGGTACAGGCAAGATGCTGTCCGACTTTAAGCTGCTGCGCAAGATCAAGATCGAGTAACCGATAGAACTGCTGCCGCTGCGCCGCTGCAGATCGCGGGAAGTAAGGGACCGGAGCCGAAGACGTAAGCAGACGAGCCATGGATACATTCCTCGAGCGCTACAAGAACATCATGGTTCTCTCCGCAGTTCTGCTGATGCAGTTCCTGGGGCTCGCTATACAGGTGCGCACGCCGGCCGCGCAGGGCAACGACGGCAAAGGCGTCCGCCTGCTGCGCTATTGGATCGTCGCCATGCTGTCTCCGCCGGAGCGAGTGATGTCGCACACCGGTACGGGAGTACGTGGCTTCTGGGGCAACTATGTTGATCTGCGTCACGCCAACGAAGAGAACGCTCACCTGCGTGAGCAGCTGAACCAGTTGCGTCTGGAGCAGGCCGGCATCCTTGAAGACGCTCGCCAGGGTCAGCGGCTGCAGGCGTTGCTGGGATTCCGCGAGAAGTATGTCTCGAAGACAGTCCCGGCGCAGGTAATCGGCACCGGCGGCAGCGACCAGTCCCGCGTGCTCACCATCGATAAAGGTTCGAAGGATGGCTTGAAGCGCGATCAGCCGGTGATTACGCCGGATGGCATCGTGGGCAAGCTGGTGGAGGTGTTCCCCCACACCTCCCAGGTGCTGGAGATCAACGATCAGACCAGCGGCGCCGGTGTGCTGCTGGAGCAGACACGGCTGCGCGGCGTATTGCGTGGCAATGCGTACGGCCAGCCGCAGATCATTGATGTGCTGCCGGATGACCGGATCAAGCCAGGCGAGAGAGTACTGACCAGTGGTGGCGACCAGATCTTCCCACGCGGTCTTACCGTAGGAACAGTGCAGAAGGTAGTCGCTAACGCAGAGCGCGAACCGTATGCAGATATTGTGATCAAGCCCTCCGCCAACCTGCAGCACCTGGAAGAGGTGCTGGTGGTAGTGGAGGCTACCGACCAGCTTTCTCCAGCAACACAACGCGACTTGGCAAAGAGCGCGGCTGCGGGCGCCTCGCAGGCGGAGATGCAGCGCGCGTCCGACATTCTGGCAGAGAAGCTGCCCGGTCTGCGCGACCCCAATGCTCCCGCCGATGCAGACGTGAAGACCTCTGCTGCCGACGACCGTCCGCTCAAGCCGCTTGCTGCCGCCCATGAGGACCGTTTTTCGCCTGGGGCGCTTCCGCCCGCCTCGCAGATGGTTCCCGGGCAGAAGCCCCTGGTCACATCATCTGCACGCACCGCAGAATTGCTGAGCCAAGGAGCGCAGGCGACACCACACAAGCCAAGGAAGCCTGCCATAGACCCCAATGCCGGAGAGGGTAGCAGTACGCCAAACGGCAACACTGCTGGCACTGCGCCACGTAGCAAGCCAGTGCCACAGACCAAGGCGGAGAGCCCCATCATCCCCGGCACCGCAACCGGACCGGATCATCCGCTCGTGGCCCCGGAGAGGATAAGTACGGCGATTGCTACCGAGGAGCCGCGCAAGCCATGACCGTGCTGACCGCAAATTCACGTCGAGACTTCGAGTCGCCCGAGTTTCCCTGGCCCATCCTGCTGGCAGCGCCGCTGCTGGCGGTCTTCCTGCAGGCGTTCCTCCCGTTGCGCTTTCCCCGGCTCAATGTATTCGACCTGCCGCTGCTGGTGGTCATCTACTTCGCCGTCTCGCGCCGCAGCCCCATTGCCGGCACGCTGACCGGCGCCATCGTCGGCCTGTTGCAGGATGGGGTAACGCACCGGCCGTTCGGTCTGCATGGCATCGCCAACACCATCATTGGTTTTCTGGCTGCATCGATCGGTCTCAGGATCGATGTCGATAATCCGCTGACCCGCATGTTGATGATCTTCTTCTTCACCCTGCTGGACAGCTCGCTCTACCTGGTGATTGTGCGTCACTTGATGGCGGAGCCGCTGGCCTGGAGCTGGCTGCATCAGCTGCTGCGTGCCGGGGTGAATACTTTGCTGGGCGTGGTGCTCTTCGCGCTTCTGGACCGCACACGGCTGCGGGATTGAGTGAGACAGTGAGCGAGCGATGAACGGAAACCGCGAAGACAAAGTACCGTCCATCAAGCTGGCAGTGATGCAGTACGTCATCGTGGGCGTGCTCGCAGTGCTGGTAGCCGGTCTGTGGCGGTTACAAATCCTGGGGGCGACCAACTACCGCGAACTCGCCGAGGCGAATCGTGTCCGCAAAGTGCCGATCCTGGCGCCGCGCGGCCGGCTGTTCGATCGCGAAGGCCGCTTGCTGGTGGATAACTATCCGTCCGTCTCCTGCTTTCTGGTGCAGGACCAGACGCAGAACATCAATGACGATCTGCCCCGGATCGCGCGCGGCCTGCACATGACGGTGGAGCAGATTCAGACAGTGCTGACGCACTACCGGGGCGCGCCGAAGTATCAGCCGCTTCCGCTCAAGGCAGATATCACTCCGGATGAGAAGGAATTCATCGAGGCCCATCGCGATGAGTTGCCCGAACTCGAAACCATTGACGAGCAGCGGCGCCTGTACCCGCGTGATGGCTTTGCCGCAAACCTGATCGGCTACACCGGCGAAGTCAGCGAAGACATGCTGAGCCAGTCCCGGTATGCCTACTACGAACCCGGCGATGTGGTAGGCCGCTCTGGCGTGGAAGAGAGCTACGACGCCATGCTGCGCGGGACGGATGGTTCGCGCGATGTAGTAGTAGACAGTCATGGGCGCGAGGTAGGGCGGCTCGGTTTTGAGCATGCCATTCCAGGCAAAGACCTGAAGCTGACCATCGACATCGACATCCAGCGCGCAGCGGAGCAGGCTCTGGGCAACAAGAATGGCGCGGTCATCGTGATGGATCCGCACACTGGCGAGGTCCTGGCGATGGTCAGCCGGCCAGCCTTCGATCCCAACGACTTTGCTGTGCGTATCTCGCGCGATACCTGGTCCAAGCTGATCGCGGACCCCAATCATCCTCTCCTGAACAAGGCGATTCAGGCGCAACTGGCGCCCGGCTCGACCTTCAAAATCATCATGGCTGTTGCCGGCATGAACGAGGGAGTTTCTCAGACCTTGCATGTCAGCTGCCCCGGCGGCGGAACCTTCTACGGGCGCTTCTTCAAGTGCTGGCTGCACAGCGGCCACGGAGCGGTCGAGCTGCCCAAGGCGATCTATCAATCCTGTGATACCTACTTCTACACGCTCGCAGAGCGGCTGGGGATCGAGAAGATCGCAAAGTGGGCGCATGCGCTGGGACTGGGCCAGAAGACCGGCATCGACCTGCCCAACGAAGCCTCCGGCACCATGCCGTCTGAAGAGTGGAAAATGAAAACCTTTCACCAGAAGTGGTATGCGGGCGAGGTCATCTCTGTCGGCATTGGGCAGGGTGCGGTGGCGGCAACGCCGGTGCAGATGACCCGCGCAATTGCGGGGATCGCTTCCGGCGGCATGCTGAAGCGGCCGCATGTGGTGATGGAGGATCAACTTCCCGCTGGCTACAGGCAGGCGATGAATGACTCCTACCCCGGTTCCGGCAACGCCACCATTCCCATGAGCAAGGACGCCTGGCAACTGATTACCGACGCGATGTTCGATGTGACGCAGCCAGTGGGTACGGCGCCCAGCGCGCACCTGGAGGGGGTGGACTTTGCTGGAAAGACTGGCAGCGCCCAGGTGGTGAGCAACGACTTCAAGGGACGCGCAGGCGCCGGAGCATCCTTGAAGGACAACGCATGGTTCATCGGGGTAGCGCCGCGCCGCAACCCGGACATCGTGGTCGGCACTTTGTTTGAGGGGGGCGAGCATGGCAGGCTTGCCGGGCGCCTGGCAGCGCAGATCATCGGCGCCTATGTGAACAAGCAGCGGCGGCTGGAGAACAATCTGCTTCAGGTCAAGACCGAGCCGGCGTCCGGCCCGACGCCGCAGCCTGCAACCAGCACTCCTGCCAGGGACAAAGCAGCGAAGAACAAACCGACTGAGGTGGGTGCGATCTGGTCGAACCCGGCAGCGCCCGATGCTCTGGGCGGTAACCACGTGAAGGCCACGCGCGCGCAGGATGCCGCGGCGCTGGCGAACATTCGCGGTGGGCACTTCTACCTGAACACGCAGACTGCCAACGGAGGAACACGATAAATGCAGCGGCTCCTGCGACTCCGCGACTTCGACTGGGTGTTGATGGGCCTGGTCTTCCTACTCTCTGTGCTCAGCGTGGTGGAGATCTACTCCGCCACCCTGCACACCAAGTTTGTCGGCTTTGAGAACAAACAGGTGCTGTGGCTGCTGGGCGGCACGGCGGCGATGCTGGTGCTCTCCTTCATCGATTACCACATTCTGCTGGACGTTATTCATTGGGTCTATGCCTTCTGCCTGGTATCGCTGGTGACGGTGCTGGCCGTGGGACAGAAAGTGTTGGGGGCGCGGCGCTGGATCCGCGTCGGCAGCATTCACTTCCAGCCGTCGGAGTGGGTCAAACTCATCCTGATCATCGCAGTGGCCCGCTACTTCACCAGCCTGGCCGGACGCGACCTGGACTGGAAGGACATTGGCAAAGCATTCCTGATGGTGGGTCTGCCCATGGTGCTGGTACTGAAGCAGCCCGACCTGGGCACGGCGCTGACCTATACCCCGGTGCTGCTGGTCGGCCTGTTCCTGGGCGGCATCAGCTGGAAGAAGGGGCTGATTATCGTGCTGGCCGGCCTCTGCCTGGTGGTGCCCATCTGGAAGGCGGGGCTGAAGCCGTACCAGAAGGCCCGGCTCACCAGCTTCATTTCGCCGGATGAGGATCCGCGCGGCTCGGGCTATCAGATTCGCCAGTCGCTGATCGCCGTGGGAGACGGCGGCATATGGGGCCGCGGCGTAGCCAAGGGAACCCAGACGCAGGGCGACTTCCTGCCCATTCCATATACCGATTTCATCTTTGCCGCGTGGAGCGAGGAGCACGGCTTTGTGGGCGCGGTCTTTGTCTTACTGCTATACTTCCTCATACTGATGCGTTTGATACAGAACGCTCAGACAGCCGCCGACCTCTCCGGCACCCTACTGATTATGGGCATTGTTGCTGTGCTCATCTTCCAGATAGCCGTCAACGTGGGAATGGTCGTGGGGTTGATGCCCGTAACCGGGATTCCGCTTCCGCTGATGAGCTACGGCGGGTCTTCGGTACTGTTCACCTTTCTGGCGCTCGGCATCGTTATGAACGTGCGGATGAACCGGTTTGTGAACTGAGTAGCAGAACCACTGGCGCCGGCGTTTCCCGGATATCCGTTATCAGATATCGGCCGCCCACGCCGGACACGATTTTTTGAGCAACAACAAGCTAAGCCGGCCAGGTGGATCACCGGGCCGGGCAGGATCAGGAATGAACACGCAGAGACGGGGAACGACCCCGCCCAACAATCTGGCTAGAGCGGTCACAAACTCTCTGCGCGTGGAAAGCCCCAGCACAACCAACGATTCTTGGAGTGAGCCTCGTCCAGGCAGGCGCATGCGCGTCTGCCGCACGCTCATTCACAAGATCAGTGCGGCTCTCCCTCCGTCTGCACTCATCCTCCCCGGCGCTCCGGGAACGGGACTCGTCCTGTTCTGATCTGCCTCGTCTGCTGCCCCGGCCTCACGGCCCAGGGCAAGAAAGAGGCAGCATGGCAAAAGAGATTTGTATCTCCACGACGCCGCATGAGACGCGGCTTGCGATCGTCGAAGACGATCAACTTACCGAGATCTACTACGAGCGCGAAAACGAATACACACTCGCAGGCTCTATTTACAAAGGCAAAGTAACCCGCGTGCTTCCCGGCATGCAGTCGGCGTTTGTCGACGTGGGCCTGGAACGAGACGCCTTCCTGTATGTGACCGACTTCCTGGAAGAGCAGGAAGACCCTGCCGACTTTGAAGCGCCGAAGCAGAGTAGCGCTCCCCGCAAGGAACGTTCTGAAAACCGCCAGGATGCCCGTCCCGAGGGCGGCCGCAGTGGTGGACGCCGTCCCGAGCCGCCACGCACGACACCCCTGGAGGCGCGGGGCAGTGCCACCGCCGAGGCAGAAGGTGAAGAGGCCGAGTCGCCTGCAGCGAAGGTCGCCACTGGCGCACAGCCGCAGGACGAGTTTGAAGAAGGAACGCGACGCTGGCGTGGCCGCCGCGGCCGTCGCCGGGGCGTGCGTGGCAATCGCGAGGCAGCGGGCACGGAGCAGAGCTCCTCGGCCGCTGAGCCCGCAGTGAGCCCGAGCGACGACGAGGCATCCAGCGCGCCGGAATTTCACTCGATCTCCATCGACGCCGAGGCTGCCGCGGCGCATGAGACGCCCCTTGAATCCAATACGGAGCGCAGTACGGAACGCCGCGCGGAGCGCACACCGGAGCGCCGTGCGGAGCGTGATTCGGAACGTGGCCCGGGCCGGAACCGGCGTTCCCATGAGCAGTCCGGTCCGGCTGCCATTACGCTGCCTGGCGAAGCCTTGCAGAAGTACGGTCAGCAGCCCTCCGACGAGGGCAAGCCTTCGCTGTCGATCACTGAGGAGGAGCCGCTTCCGCAGACTCCGTACATCCCGCAGGTGATGGCGAAGCCTTCAACCCTGGTGGAGCACCCGATTGCGTGGGACGGCGTAAGCGCAGCGCTGCCGGGCGAAACGCTGTCACGCCATCGCGACCGGCCTGCACCCGTTATGACGCCTGCTCCAGCTGCTAAGAGTACGCCGTGGCCGGAGCAGGAGCCATTCCAGGTCCACACCGAGCCCGAGTTGCACGCCATCAGCAGCGAGACGGCGCCCGTGGATGTCCTCTTTCCTCCCGCGTACGCCGAGGCTCCTGCGCACGAAGCAGTGGCAGAGCGCGCCTTCGTGGCCCCAGTGATGGAGGAAGAGCAGGTAGCTCAGCATTCCTCACATGAACATCCGCAGCATGAGCCTTCAGAACATCAGCATTTACTGCACGAGCAGACGGCTGTACAGGAAGATGCGGAGTTCAATCCGGACAACGCCTCGGCGTCGCATCGTGTCGATCCGTCAGCGCCCAGCGAGTTCCGGCTGTCCTCGTTGTTTGGCCGCGATGCAGAGAAGCCGGATCATGAGGAAACCCGCGCACAAGCCCAGGGCGAGCCGGCCTCTGCCGCTGCCGGACATGCTCCCTCAGCAGAAGAAACAGGGCAGGCCTCGCATGAGGAGACGCCCTCTGCCAATGGCGCAGTCACACGTGAGCAGCCGGTGCACGAGGAACACTCCTATGAATCACATGCGGAGATGCCGCCGGCCGGTGATTCTATCTCGCAGGAAGCGGCTGCGCTCGATCACCTCCACGCCTTCACTCCGGGCGACGGGCAGGTAGAGGAAGAGGTCATCGACGAAGAAGAATACGACTTTGCGCCGCTGCCGGAGCATGCTGCCGCGCACGACGATGAGCACGACATGGGCGATTTGGTGGAAGAGGAGACGCAGGCAGCGAATGGCGCAGAGTTTGGCGCCTCCATCCGTGAAGCGCAGATCGACCGTCAAGTGATCTCAAGTGATGATGACGACTTTGACGAAGCCGACGACGAAGAAGAAGCCGCGGATGAGGGAGAGGGAGAAGACCAGCCTGCCGCCGCAGTCGCGGGTGAAGAGGAAACTGGCGCGCCCCGCCGCCCCGGTCGCAATGACCGCCAGCGTGGTGGACGCGAGCGCGGCAGCCGCGAGCGTGGTGGACGTGGTCGCAGCGGGGGACGGCGGCAGTCTGCGCAGACCAGCGATCTGCCCATCATCTCTGAGCTGCTGAAGCAGGGGCAGGAGATCCTGGTGCAAATCGCCAAGGAGCCCATCGCGAAGAAGGGTGCGCGCATCACCAGCCATATCGCGCTGCCAGGCCGCTTCCTGGTCTTCATGCCAACCGTCAGCCACGTCGGCGTGTCGCGGAAGATCTGGTCGGAAGAGGAACGCCAGCGGCTGAAGCGCGTCCTGATCAGCGAGAAGGGAGACGCCTCCGGCGGCTTCATCGTCCGCACTGCGGCTGAAAATGCGACCGAGGAGGAGCTACGCGCGGACCTGCGCTTCCTCATCAGTCTGTGGGCAGAGATCAAGCAGCGTTCCGATGCGGCCAAGGCGCCGGCGCTTATCTATCACGACCTCAACTTGATCGAGCGCATCCTGCGCGACCAGGTTTCGGACAGCTTCTCCACTATCTGGGTCGACTCTGAAGCGGAGTATGAGCGGATCGTTCGCTTCCTGAACCGTTTTCAGCCTTCGCTGGTGCGTCGTGTAAAGCTCTACACCAAGGAGACGCCGCTGTTCGAGCAGTTCGGCATCCAGGACGAGATCTCGAAGGCATTGAAGTCAAAGGTGTGGCTGAAGTCTGGCGGGTCGATCGTCATCAACCAGACAGAAGCGCTGGTGGCAATCGATATCAACACCGGCAAGTACGTCGGCAAGACGGCGCGGCTGGAGGACACCATCCTCAAGACCAATCTCGACGCCATACCGGAGATTGTGCGGCAGATTCGCTTGCGCGACCTGGGCGGCATCATCGTGATCGACTTCATCGATATGGATGAGCGCAAGAATCGCCACAAGGTGATGCAGGCGCTTGAAGAAGAGCTGAAGTCGGACCGCGCGCCATCCAAGGTACTGCAGTTCAACGACTTCGGACTGGTCGCCATCACTCGCAAGCGGGTCAAGCAGTCGCTGGAGCGGACCCTGAGTGTGCAGTGCAACATCTGCGCGGGCACTGGCATGGTGAAGAGCCCGACTACCGTCGCGAATGAGATCTACATCGAGATGCGCAAGATGCAGAAGCACTTCGACCGGCACGACGTGATGCTGCGTGTGCATCCTGAGGTGGTGAAGACGCTGAAGGGGAACAATGTTCGCTGGCTGAACGAACTGGAAGAGATGACTGGCCGCACTATTATTGTGAAGAGCGATCCGGCGTTGCACCCGGAGCAGTTCGACATCCACTAGACACCGAATGTATGCGAGCGAAAGGCCGGCCCAGCGCCGGCCTCTTTTTCACGGTCGCAGCAAATGCATCCTGCCACAGAAACTTCTGCATCCCCATGAGTGTCCCTATCACGTGGGGGAATGACTAACGGCACGGACGTTTGCGCCCTGCCGCATCTGGAGTACTCGTGGCCATGTTTCGAAGTGCTTGTAGACGCAAATACGGCTTCCTGCAACTCTGTCTGATCGCCCTGGCCCTGCGGGCTGCGGCGTCGCTTGCGCCAATGGCACGCGCACAAGCCTCATCGAGTGCGGAACTGGCGCAGAATCTCTCCTTCCACACACAGAACGGTGGCGGCTACGGGAATGGCGGCTACCAGCAGTATCCCAAGTACGGCGAGAATGGTTTCCATCATCTGGCCATCGAGGCGGGCGGCGGCTTCGATGCGCCGCTGGGCAACACCAAGAACACCCAGACCTTCGGTTACAACTTCAAGCTCGGCAGTGGATATAACTTTAGCCGCAACTTCGGCCTGCTGGCGGAGTATGAGTTCAATGGCTCTGGCATCCCCAATTCAGTGCTGGCCGCGCAGCAGGCGCCGCAAGGCAATGTGCATGTGTGGGGGCTGACGCTTGATCCCATCCTTTATTACAAGACCAAAGGTGCCTGGGGCGGTTACGTGACGGGCGGAGGCGGCTTCTACCGCAAACTCACTTCGTTTACACAGCCAGTATTCGCTGGCGTGGTCTGCGACTTCTACGGTGTCTGCTATCCGCAGTACAGCAACATCACGCTTAGCCACTTCTCCAGCAACCAGGGTGGCGTGAACATCGGCACCGGCTTTACCCACAATCTGGGCCAGGGCGGCGCGAAAGTGTATGCCGAAGCGCGGTATCTGTGGGTCGATTCCGCCAAGTCCAGCCCGACGCAGATCGGATCCGGAACGGTGAGCGTTATCCCCGTGACCGTCGGTATTCGCTTCTAGAACCGTTGGCGTCTAGCGATAGAGCACGGTCAGGATGCCGCCGGCAAGAGTTGCGATGGAAGGCAGCACTGCAAGCGCGAACGGATACATCCCCGGGGCTATGCCACGCAGCCCGTTGGCGGCGACCGATGCAACCAGCAGCACAATGATCGCCAGGATGAGGGAGTGCATCAGCGGGCTGACTGGCGCGAGCCTGGCGGCAATCGATCCGCCCTCGGCCGCGAAGAGACTGCTGGCGCCCAGATTGAAAGCACGCGCTGCTCGCGATGGCGGCAGAGCACTGAGGCTGGGCGCCAGCCAGCGCGCCAGCAGCGTGGCGCCGCCCATGCATATGGCGATCGAGTAGAAGCCGGCAGCAATCGCGAGGAACGAACGCAGCAGCATCCGCTAGCGCCATTTTCCTGTAGGTGTACCAGCGACCGCCATGGTGGCCTTTCTTTAAAGGAGAGGCCACGCCAAGGCCCTCTCCGCTCTCTACAGCAGCAGGAAAATTGTTCTAGTGCGCAGCCTGCGCCGCAGTACCGCGCTGCATCAGCGCCTCTATATCTTCCGCAGTGTGCGGCAGGCCGGCGACGAAGTCCTGCAGCTTGCCATTCTCATCCACATAGTAGGTATCTTCAATGCGCACGCCGATCTTTTCCTCCGGAATGTAGATGCCAGGTTCGATGGTGAACACGGCACCACGATCGAGCACTCGAGCACGATCATAGGGATCGTGGACGTCGATCCCGACCGGATGGCCAAGACCGTGAATGAAATATTTATCGAGGGTCTGCCCATGCAGATCCTTGCCATGCGCGCGGATGTAATCACGAGCCACCTTATCCAGGGAGGTCTCGGGGTGCCCCGGGTCATTGATGCGGGACTTGCCAGCCACGAATGCCTCGGCTGCGGCCCTCTGCGCGCCGAGCACAATGTTGTAAATCTCGCGTTGGCGATCGGTAAAGTGTCCATTCACCGGCATGGTGCGCGTGATGTCCGACGCATACATCGAGTATTCACCAGCCGCATCGATCACGACCACGTCGCCGCTTCGCATCTCCTTGTTGTCGGCGGAGTAGTGCAACACTGTCGAGTTCATGCCGCTGCCCACGATCGACGGATAGGATGGCCGCTCGCAGCCATGCGTCAGCAGGGTAGCGGTGAGGATGCCAGAGATGGCTCGCTCGTTCACGCCGGGACGGATCGCGGCGATCGCGGCCTTCTGCGCTTCGATGGAGGCGTCCGCTGCCTTGCGCAGCAATTCAATCTCGCCCGTGTCCTTGGCCCACCGCAGCTGCTTGG
Organism: Terriglobales bacterium; assembly: GCA_038231235.1. GTDB lineage: Bacteria > Acidobacteriota > Terriglobia > Terriglobales > Acidobacteriaceae > KBS-83. Next base: position 3,031 of record JBBRLT010000009.1, on the reverse strand, counting down.
TCAGTTCGCGAACATCCTGCGGCGCCGGCTGCTCTGCGCGTCCCAGCGTAGCCGCAGTGAAAGCCCAGGCCGCCTTGGCGGAGTCCATGTCCAGCTGTGTCCACACATTGTGTGGGTCGCGCTCGGCCAGGATCGCGGGCAATTCGCGGATGGAATGCACCTCGCGCACCCCGCTTGCCTTTGCCGCGTTGGGCGAAGCGGCGTCCAGCTTGATGCCGGTGTAGAGCTCATTGCGCAGGTTGCGCTCCGGCAGCAGCAGGAGCTCGCGATACGGCAGCGCCGGTTTGCCGTCTTTCGCTGGAACTGCATCGGCCACCAGGAGAGCCGCGCCGGGCTCATTCCATCCAGTCAGGTAATAAAAGTCTTCGTCCTGGCGGAAGTCCTGATATTCGAACCGCGGCTCATCATTGCCAAATAGCAACGCGGTACCACCGGGCATTGCTTTGGCAAGTGCTTCGCGGCGGCCCTGATAGGCGGCGTCCGGCTGACGGTCCAACGCTGCCAGCTCAGGTACGAAGAGAATGGGAAGAGTGAAGAGAAGGAAAATGCCAAGGAGCGCGTTACGCATGCCGACTAGTGTAGATCAGCAGGACAATTCTCAGAAGCGGGCGCCGATTGCAGAGATTGTTAACACGGTACCCGCCCCAAGATAGATGTCTAGGCCCTTTTACCGCTGATGAGTCGCAAAAGTACTGTAAGCAGCACTGCTCCGACGACCGCTACGAAGATGGTATAGATCAGGCCGCCGCTGCCGGAATGGCCCAGCGCATGCATGATGAATCCACCCACGATTGCGCCGATGATGCCGACCACGATGTCTCCAATAACTCCGTAGCCACTACCCTTCATCAGCTTGCCGGTGATAAAGCCGGCGATAAGCCCAACGATGATCCACCAAAGAATAAACATAGTTCTTAGAAACCTTTCCTTGCAGAAATGCGCAGATTCCAGCAGGCCGGAGGCGGCCCGCGTCCCTGCGTTTTCAATATGAGCGATACGATGGCGGCGTTTCCCAGCGCGTTGTATGCAGGAATGGTTGCTAGCTGCAGGCTGCTATTTGCGGATTAGTGAGTATAGACGTGCCAGCCGCTAGACGCCCACGGGAAATGGTTTGGGGGAAGACTCATCCAGGTTCGCGCCAGTACGCCAGCGATCAAACCTCCCCTGCAGCAGTGAGAGCAATCCGGTGTACCAGTAGCCCACGACAAACAGCAGCAGGAACGGGATGGTGAAGTAGTTCTCGTTCAGGATGGCATAGGCGATGGTGGCGGCAAAGTAGCAGCCGATGAGCAGCTCCAGCCAGGGAACGATGCCCAGGCGCTTGCGATACTTGGCCGCCTGGGAGCGCTCACCCTTCTTCTCCACGCGATACTTCGGGGTCCGCTTGAAGGAGCTCTTGATGCCGAACAGCGCCTCCAGTACCGCGCGCGTGTTGGTCACCGTGAGGCCAATGCCGAGCGCCATCAGGAAAGGAAGATAGAGAAAGGTCTTCAGCCAGCCGCGGGGATACAGCTCCTTTTGCGAGACCAGGTAGAAGGAAGAGATGGAAAAAGTCGAGGCCATGAAGAGCGGCACATCGATCAGCAGCATCTGGAACCAGCCCTGATAGAAGCGGATAACCATGGCAGGCATGAGTAGCGTAGACAGCACCACCATCAACGGATAACTGAGGTTGGCGGTCAGGTGGTAGAAGGCTTCGAGCTTGGTGCGGAAGGGAACATTGCTACGAAAGACCAGGGGCAGGACTTTCTTTGAGGTCTGGATGAGGCCTTTGGCCCAGCGTGCCTGCTGCGTCTTGAAGGCGGTCATTTCAATGGGCAGCTCGGCCGGGCACTCGACGTGCTGCAGATACCGGAACTGCCAACCCTTCAGTTGCGCACGGTAGCTCAGGTCTGTGTCCTCGGTGAGCGTGTCATGTTGCCAGCCGCCCGCCTCTTCAATCGCGGTCCGGCGCCACATGCCTGCGGTGCCGTTGAAATTGAAGAAGACGCCGGCCCGTGAGCGTCCGCCATGCTCCAGCACAAAGTGGCCATCCAGCAAGATGCCCTCCACCTGGGTGAGAAAGCTGTAGTCGCGATTCAGGTGCGTCCAGCGGGTCTGCGCCATGCCGATCTTGGGGTCGGCAAAGTGATGCACCACTTGCATCAGCCATTCCGGTGGGGGGACAAAGTCTGCATCGAAGATCGCGACCAGCTCGCCGGTGGATTGTTTGAGCCCCTCATCGAGCGCCCCAGCCTTGTAGCCGTAGCGGTTGGTGCGATGGAGATAGACGATGTTGTGGCCTGACGCGCGGTAGCTCTGCACGATTTCGCTGGCTACCTTCTGGGTCTCATCTGTCGAATCGTCGAGCACCTGGATCTCCAGCAGATCCGCTGGGTACTCGAGGCGGCAGCAGGCATCGATCAATCGATCGATCACATACTGCTCGTTGAAGATGGGCAACTGGACGGTGATTCGGGGCAGAGACGTGAAATGACTTGGCGGATCCGTGACGGCGCGCTTGCGATGCTTGTAGTAGAGGTAAACCAGCTGGTAACGGTGCAGGCCGTAAAAGGCAAGCACGATCATCACCACAAAATACGGAATGAGCAGCGTGGTGTCGAAAGCATTCCAGCGGTAGAGATAGCGGAAAGGGTTGTTGACGGGATCGTTGCTGTAATGCGTGCGCAGATAGTGCGAAACCCCGCGCTGCGACGCGAGCCAGAGAGCCAGGTCAGCGACTGCGTTCCGCGACATGATGAGAATGTCGATCAGGTGCATCTCTCCGGTGCGTCTGCGGCGAGGCTGGAGTGCCGGCCTGCTTCAGCGATTGTACTTTCCTGGCGATCTGACGTGCGCCTGCGCAATTGTCAGCGGAGCAGGCTTTGACGGAACAGAGCATCGCGCTCCACCGGACGGAAGCCTGCATCGCGGATGATGCGACGCAACTCCGCCTCGCCGCCGTGGTGCGAGGGGCCACCCTTTCCGTCCTGCGACCGCGGCACAGAGGCTGCGTCATTGGCGCCAAAGCGCAGCGCCAGCTCCAGCAGCT
>JBBRLT010000008.1:0-68307 GCA_038231235.1 Terriglobales bacterium | reverse complement strand
GCTGCGCTCCACCAAGGCGCGCACCCAGGGGGCACTCGATCAAGCTATCTCCGATCTGCTCCCATCCATCACCGCCGAAGACGCTCAGGCTTGGTTCAGGCTTCGACTCGGTACATTACATTAACATTGCTATCGCTTTAGAGTGCATCTAGATGCACTTTAAGGGCACGTTCGGAGCACTGGCTCCAACGCAGCCACCTGCCAAGCCACGGTACGCGATTACTCATCCCGCAGCGCGCTGGCAGGATCCGTTCTAGCGGCGCGCAGCGCGGGTCCAGCGCATGCTGCGCACGCCACCAGCAGCACCAGAGAAGCGATCGCAGCATAGGTCCCCGGGTCGGTTGGCGTCACGCCATAGAGCATGCCCGCGAGCAGCCGGCTGGCCGCGACTGCCATCAACAGTCCAGCCGCGCAACCAACAACGACGCTGCGCAAACCGCGGCCCAACAGGCTGCCCGCCACTTGAGCGCGCGACGCGCCCATGGCCAGCCGCAGCCCCATCTCGCGTTGCCGCGTGCGACCCAGATAAGTCAGGGTGCCATACAGTCCCAGACAGGCCAGCGAGATCGCCGTAGCAGCAAAGAAAGTTAACACCCCTGTGCGCAGACGATTCTCTGCAAAGGAATCATCCAGATGATCCTGCAGCGGCGAGATGCCAAAGACCGAGCGGCCGGGCTCGATCGCATGCAGCTTGCGCCGCAGCGGCTCGGCCATCGCCATCGGCTGGCCAGTGGTGCGGACAAGAAAGTACGGCGAAGGTGTGGGGGCGCTGGTGCACCAGTACACCGTGGGAGCAGGCAGGGTGTTCAAGCCATCCTCGCGTGCGTCGCCAACAATTCCGCGAATCTCCGCCGTCGCCATAAATGGGTTCTCCACGGCGTTACGCAAGTGCAGTCTCAGCCCGGTTTCGCGCGGGAGAAAGTGGGTCGCAAAGCTGCGATTGACCACAACACGGCTGGAGAGCCTGCCCGCCACCTCGCTCGCCCCGCACGCCTCACCGGCCAGCACTGGAATGCCGGTCGTGGCGAAATATCCAGATGAGACGAAGCGCGTGGTAGCAAGAAGCTTGTGCCGGTCATCTTTCGCGCCCTCTGCAAGTAAGAATTCGGTTTGTATCGGCCCGGCAACCCCCGGCAGGCTGGCGCTGGTCGCCGCTGCTTCAACTCCGGGGACAGTACGCAACGCATCCAGTGTCGTGTCGATGCGCTGCGTTAAGCGCTTCATATCGACTGTCTCGCCCCATCCGCCACTGATCTGCAGTGTGAGCACCCGTGCCGGCTCAAAGCCCGGCGACACGCGGCCCAGCGCTTGAAAGCTGCGGAGCAGAAGACCCGCCCCCACCAGCAGTGTGACCGCCAACGCTACCTGTGCGCCTACCAGCCACCATTGCAACCCGCCTCGTTCGGAAACCTGCGTACGGCTGCCCAGCGCAAGCGTATGCGCCAGCTCGCGGCGGGTGCCGCGCAGCGCAGGATAGAGCCCACACAGCAGCGTCGCCATCACAGCGCAGGTGAAGGTGTAGCAAAGCAACCGCCAGTCCAGCGCCACCTCTTCCCCGCGCGGCAAACTGACGGCGAGGTGGTGGAAGAGGTGCACAGCGCCATCCGCCAGTGCCAACCCAAGGAGAGAACCCAGCAGCGCCAGCAGCAGCACCTCGCTGAGCAATTGCGCGATGACCGTGCGGCGCGAGGCTCCAAGCGCAAAGCGCAGTGCGATCTCCCGCTCACGATCGCTGGTGCGCGCCAGCAGCAGCGCCGCAATGTTGATGCAGGCGATCAGCAGCAGCAACGTGACTGCGCCATACAGCAGCCAGAGCGAGTTGCCCACTCCCCCGACTACGATCGCCTTGAGTGGCTCAATCCGTACCCCGAGATTGCCATCCGACTTCGGGAACTGCAGGCCGAGTCTTTGTTGCACCGTCGCAAGATCGGCCTGCGCCTGTGGCACGGGAACCCCTGGCCTCACGCGCCCAACCACTTTGAACCATGTAGAGTTGCGGTCTTGTGCGTACGGAGCATCCGGGGCGTTGGGCGACCAGAGATCGGCATCGCGATCCGGATAGGCAAACGAGGCCGGCATCACGCCGACGATCGCGCTGCTGGACTTGCCGAAATGGAGTTGTTTGCCGAGAACATCGGGATCGCTGTGGAAACGCCGCCGCCAGAGACGGTCGCTGATGAGCACTGCTTCTGGACCGCCCCAGTGCTCCTCGGCGGGGGTGAAGCCGCGGCCCAGTTGCGGCGCGATGCCCAGCACTTCAAACAAGTGCGGCGCCACAATCGCATTCTCGAGTCGCTCCGGCATCGGACCAGAGATCTCTGACTCGTCCTGTGTGTAGTAGCCGCTGATGGCCATAAAGGTGCTGTTCTGCCGGTTCCAGTCTTCCAGGCGCGCGGGCGCGGTGAAGGTCCAGGGCTCCTTCCCCTTGGTGTCGTACTGGCGGATCGACATCAACTGGTCGCCCTGGGGAAATGGCAGCGGGCGGAGGATGATCGCATCGATAGCAGAAAAGACCGCGGTGTTGGCGCCGATGCCCAGCGCCAGCGTCACAATCACGGCGAAAGCCAAACCTGGCGCCCGCCGGAGGAAACGCAACGCGGCCTGCGTATTGCTGCGCAGGGCTTCGAAGACGATGGAAAGATGCACCTCGCGCACCTGCTGCTTTACCTGCTCCCGTCCACCGAAGGCCACATGGGCGCGCCGCCGGGCTTCTTCGTAAGGAGTTCCTGTTGCTTCATACTCCCGGGTCAACGCATCGAGGTGGAAGCCGAGCTCCCGATCAACCTCGGCATCTTTTTTTGCCCCACGGCCCATCCCCCATCGCATAGTGCCCTCCTCAAGTGCTCTCCATCACCAGGCCCACCGCCTCGGAGAGACGTCGCCAGCTCGCCTCTTCCTCTGACAACTGGCGTCGCCCCTTCGCGGAAAGACGATAGAACTTGGCCTCACGGCCATTCTCTGATTCGCCCCATTCCGCCAGCAGCCAGCCGCGCTTCTCCAGCCGGTGCAACGCCGGATAGAGCGAGCCCTGCTGCACCTGCAGAACCTCGCGCGAGATCTGCCGGATGCGCAGCGAGATGCCGTAGCCATGCACCGGTCCAAGCGCCACGATCTTCAGGATCAGCATGTCAAGCGTTCCCTGCAGCAGCTCGGCTTTCTCAGTCGGCATCGGCCTCTCCCTGTGACGTTCTACATATCATCACGCTTATAGGTAGAACGTCAAGGAGAGAGCTTGGCGACATGTGCGGCGACCTGACTCGCGGCTGCGCACCACCTACTCGAAAGCATTGTGCGAGAAACGCAAGACGGAACCAGCCTCTATATCCGTCAGCCAGATGGACCCCAGACCAGCACGTACGCAGTCTCCGCCCGGACCCTGCCAGTCCTCCACACGGTTGGTGTCGGTCGCGTCAACCCGCGTAATCGGAGTGCCGCGCAGCGTCGCCCATACGGCGCCGAACCCGAAGCTGATCTCGCCCCCGTTACCCTTCAGAGTCGTTGGAATCGTCGCGACCAGCTTGCCCGTTTTTGTATCTACACGGGAGATGCTGCCATCCCCCTGATTGAGTGTCCACACCGAGCCGGCGCCAGCCGTTGCGAAGCGCGGCTGCGGGCCCACGCGAATCCGGGCCACAACTCTGCCGGTTGACGGGTCCACTTTGCTCAGGACGCTATGCCGGGTCGAAGTCACCCACACGAACCCATCGGCGAAGACCGGGCAGTAGGAGCCCGATGGCAGCGCCACGCGCGCGATCACGCGATTGGTCGCGGGATCGATGCGCGAAAGCGTTCCAGCGGCCCCGGCAGCGATCCACACACTCCCTGCGCCCACGGCGATGCAGCCCTCGCTCGCCGCTGGCGATAGAACGATCCGCGCCTGGATCCGTCCCGTCTCCAGATCGGCGCGCACCAGCCGATGCGACCCACAACTCGGTATCCATAAGCTGCCGAAGCCCGCAGCCAGGCCGGTGCATGGCTGCTTCACCAGGACGCTCAGCCCCTCTGCATTTTTACCCGCACGCAACTGCACCACGCGGTTGGAGTGCGCAACCGATACCCAGACTGCGTCATCTGCCACTGCCATCCAATCCGGATCGCCGCCCACATGAATGGTCGCGTCGGGCTTCAAAGAGCGCATCGCGTGGTGAACGATCTGCGCGTCGCCAGACACCTGCGGCAGTGCAGCAGTGCTCGACAAACAAATCAGCACAGATGCCCAGTGGATCGCCGCGCTGCGAATTACTGAACTCCGGAGGCCATCAACGCAGATGGCCGGTGTACAGCCGGGATTGCGTCTTCCGCCAGGTACGACCGGTAGACCGAAATGTGGAAGCAGGATTGTTGGAACTCCTCTGCCACATCGATCTTGCCGCTCTGCTCCAGGGGCAGAAGATAGGCGCGCATCCACGCAACCTCTGACGGCGTCAGCCCCTTCTTGGCGATGTCGATCGCAGCCCCGGTCAAGTGCGGCGAGGCTACATCCCCCTCCGCCGGCGCGGCGTTGCCGTTAATGTGCAGCAAGTGCCGCTGATAGGCAATGGTGCGTACTGCGGAGTTCACCTGCAGCGGCTTATGGAAGCGCTGGTAGTGGACCCGTGCCAGGTCTGCCAGGAAGCGTCCCGTCCAGGTTCGGCAGTAGCGGCGATTTACCGGCAGCCGCCCATCGGTGTGCATGGCCGCCTGCTCTGGCAGCGCCACCAGGCTGCCCAGCCGCCGCAGACTGTCCAGATCTTCATCGTCCTTTACGCGCAGCAGCCCGTCCCGCTCCGCCCGCTCATTCTGCCGTAACAGCGATTCATGGCTGCCGCGCAGTGGCGGCAGGTTCATGGCCGCCAGTGGCTTCTCTGGCACGCGCAAGCTTGCGGAACTGGCGGTATCGGCCGTGCTCTCCGCGCGGGCGACGCGTTGCGCCTCTTGCCGCGCCGCCGCTCGCACCGCTTCGGTGCCGTGCCGGCGCGCATACCGCAGCGCCCGGGCCGTGTGCGGCCGGGCATGATGCTCTCTGCGGGCACTGCCTCGATGCACGCGGACCAGCTGCGCGCTCGTAGACCGCAGTCTGTGCGCCGTCCTGCCCGCAAACCCACGCGTCGTCCTCGCTGCCACCCGACCGCGGACATGACGCCGGGCAGCCGCAGCCGATTGCGGCAGCAGCATCAGCAGGCAGAAGAAGGCAGCCATGGTTGCGAGGGAGTGAATCCCCGCATGGTGAAACCAGGAATAGCGGCGCATGCTCGAGAGAGGTACGCGAAGAAGCCAGAGACCCCTATGCTAGCGTTCCACACCCAGTTCCGTAGAGTGCCCAGGCGGGTACACGCCCCGGCACGCTGGCCCGAACGCGGGCATGCAAAGGGCTCGCTTCTCCCCTCTGCGTCAGGGAGTGAAGCGAGCCCTCGCGAGCGGCGGCAAATGCAACGTCAGGACCCGAATGCGCCCGCGCCGGCCTCGGCCACCGAATGGTCCTGCGCGCCGGAGCCGCCGCTGACGCCTACCGCGCCCACTACCCGGCCGCCCTTCTTCAGCGGTATGCCGCCGGCGAAGATCATCACCTTGCCATCGTTCGACGCATGGATACCAAAGAATTGCGACCCGGACTGCGAGTGTTCGCTGAGGTCCTTGGTCGCGATGTCAAAGGCGCGGGAGGTCCATGCCTTCTTGATCGAGATATCCACCGAGCCCATCCAGGCGCCATCCATCCGGACATGGGCCACCAGGTTGCCGCCCTCATCCGCTACGGCAATGTTCATAGGCTGGCCGATCTCCTTGGCCTTCTTCTCTGCTGCTGCAATGACGCGGCGTGCGTCTTCGAGGGTCACTTCACTTGCCATCTGTGTTCCTTTCGGTTTTCCATCGTTGATTCATGGTCGAAAATGGCGGTCCTCAGCTCGCGCCCCGAGGTCTATCGGCCGCGGTAGATGACGACGTCCTCCCGGCTCGACCCAATGCGATCTGCCAACCGGTCCTCCTCCGCCATGGACAGCGTACCCTTCCAGGTCAACTCCAGGAAGGGCGTTTCGTCCAGCACGCGCTGCGTCTCCGGGTTGATGTAGACCACCCAGAGCGGCCGCGGATGCGCCTGCAGAGATCGGCCCAGGTTTTCCATGACCTCTTCGAGCACTGGCCGGCAGAAGGGATGGTTCATGTAGACGATCAACGGAGTCAAAGGGAACTCGAAGGTGGTCGCATCCTGCAGCAGCGCGCGAGCATTCTGGCAGATTCGCTCCGGCGGGGCATAGCGCGCCAGGTTTGCCGCTGCCGCTTCTTGAAGCTGCGGCGAAATTTCGACGCCGATGATCTCCGCGAAGCAGTAGTGCGTCGCCAGCAGCAGCGCGCGGCCTTTGCCGCAGCCGAAGTCCACGAACGTATAGCCGTTCAGATCCTCAGGCAATCCGCCCATCACGCGATGGAAGACGGACGGTGCGATGGCATAGTAGCCGGTGATCCAAATGTCGTTGGGGCTGCCGGTGAGCAGGTCCTCTCCCCAGATCAGACCGCTTGTATCGGTTCCATTCAGTTTGTCGAATGGGTGAATCGTGCTCGGCTGCCAACTCTCCCCCGCCGGCGGCGGAGGTGGAGGGCGAAGGTGGAAGAGTATGCGCTGCTTGGCCGCACGCAACGTTGGTCTCCATCCCTGGTTGGTCAGCAACTGCCGCCAACTTCGTAAAGCACGCCGGTTGAGCATCCCCTTTTCTAACCCGGAGCGCTCGTGAAGGGCAATCGCTGCAGCGTTTTCCTACCCGCCGTATGCCTGCCAGGTAACCACATCCGGTTAAGAGTGCATTACATGGCAGGACGTGACAAACAAGATGCTTGCTTCGTTGTGCTTAGCTCATTTGGCAATTGTTTGCGTGACAGTATTACGTTACCCAAGTACTATCTGCTCGGGCTGGGAACGCCAGCAAGGTATTGCCTCTGGTAAGGGCCGAAAGGCCATTTGCAGCTGGTTTAGCTTTGCGGATCCCAGCATGCATGGGATTCTTCAATCACGCAAAAGTCGTAGAGAAGGAAGCAAAGGTAGTACGGGAGGCTTCACATGAAACACTTGATGGTTTCGCTTGCAATCACAGCTGCATCTGCCACCTGTCTGGGCCAGTGCCAGGCATCGCGTATCTCTGTCAACCAGGAATTGCACGACGCCGGCACCACACTGGTGGGCACCGTGGATGCTGCCAGCCCGGTGCCGGACTCCTCATTCCATATGGATGGCATCGACTATGCGGTGCGTGTGGACCGCGTCATCAAGGGCCGCCCCAGCGCTGAAGTTGTACACATCTTCAGTGAGAACAGCCCCAGCAAGTTCCCCATGCAGACAGGCAAGCAGTATCTGCTCTTCGTCCACAAGAACTACGACACCTACGAAGTGGACAATTGCGGCAACTCTGGACTGCTGCAGGCCTCCGCTATCGACAGCGTCGCCAAGCTGAAAGAATTCGCGAAGAAGTAGCCGCCGCACCCCTCCCGTTCCCCAGATTGACTGTAGTGCTGTAGTGATGGTTTCTAGAGGCTAGTCGAAGGGCGTCCCACGTGGGCGCCCTTCCTGCTTCCAGGCTCGGAACGCCCGCTCAGTACACCCGCTCGTGGCGATAGCCGGCAGCGCTCAGCGCCTCTGCGATGGCTGCGATGTGCGCGATGCCGCGCGTCTCCAGTGTGATCTCGATCACTGTATCGCCCAGGTTCACGCCGTAGTAGGAGCGGTTATGGCTGGTCTGCACGATATTCGCCTCGCACTCGGTCAGGATGCGGGTGAGCTGATGCAGTGAGCCTGGCCGGTCCAGCAGGAATACCCGAATACGCAGCAGCCGCCCATCCTTCACCAGGCCGCGCTCGATAATGCGCGAGAGCAGCGTCACATCGATATTGCCGCCGCATACCAGCGCGACTGTCTTCTCCGTCCGCAGGCTGGTCTTGCCTTGCAGTAGTGCAGCCAGCGCCGCCGCGCCAGCCCCCTCGGCCAGAGTCTTTTCCTTTTCCAACAGCACCAGGATCGCGCTTGAGATCTCTTCCTCGTCCACAGTGACGATCTCGTCCACATAGCGCTGCACCAGCGGCAGTGTGCGATCACCTGCCCGGCGCACTGCGATGCCATCCGCAATTGTTGCCATCGCCGGCAGGTTCACTGGCGCACCTTGTTCGACTGCGCGCAGCATGGAAGGAAGCCGCTCCGTCTGCACGCCAACAATGCGCACATTCGGGTGTGCCTCCTTCACCGCGCAGGCAATGCCGCCGATCAGGCCGCCGCCGCCGATGGGCACCACAATGGCTTCGACATCGGGCAACTGCTCCAGCACCTCAAGCCCAATAGTTCCCTGGCCCGCAATAACCTCGTCATCATCGAAGGGATGGATGAAGGTGAACTGCCGCTCCTGCTGGAGCCGCATGGCCTCGGCAAAGGCCTCGTCGTAGTTCGCGCCGTAGAGCACGACATCCGCGCCAAAGCCACGCGTCGCCGACACCTTCACCAGCGGCGTGGGCTGCGGCATGACAATGTGCGCACGAATGCCCAGCCGCGCTGCGTGAAAGGCGACGCCCTGCGCGTGATTGCCGGCGCTGGCCGCGATCACGCCGTGCGCCTTCTCCGCCACAGTCAACTGCAACAGACGATTCAGCGCGCCGCGCTCCTTGAAGGCTCCGGTACGCTGCAGGTTTTCGAGCTTTAGATAGACCGGGTGCCCCGCCAGCTCCGACAGGTCATGCGATACCTGGCACGGCGAGTAGTACAGATTGCCGCGAATGCGCTCGCGGGCCGCCGCGATGTGTGCGGGTGTCAGCATGGGTGCTTCATTATAGGGGCAGCTACCGCGACATCTCCGGTACCGTATGACGTGAGGAGAATATGTTCGGTATGAATAGCGTTTGGCTCCTTTGGTTCGTGCAAGAGCGCAGTGCAGGGGAAGACACCGAGCTCCTGATCGGTGTCTACCGGACGGAAGAGAATGCGAAGTTGGCGATAGAACGTGTGAAGGAACAACCCGGTTTCAGAGATTATCCTCAGGGATTCGCGGCATATGAGCGTGACCTGGACAAGGATTCGTGGGTAGGAGGCTTCGTCCGGGTGCCATAGGTCACAGGAGATAGCTCATCACGCAAAAGAGGCCTCCCATTTGGGAGGCCTCTGTGACTTACGCGGCAAACAACAGCTACTGCAGCAGCGTCCCGTTCTCCGGCTCGATCTTTGCTTCCTCCGGCGGAATGACGACAGCAGCAGCTACCTTGTCATCCTCCTCCAGGTTCAGCAGCTTCACGCCTTGCGTGGAGCGGCCGGCAGCGCGGATGGTCTTGGTATCGATGCGGATGATCTTGCCGTACTGGCTGATCACCATCAACTCCGACGACACATCCACCAGCAGGATGGCATTCACCTTGCCGTTGCGCGCGGTCGTCTTCAGGTTGATCACACCCTTGCCGCCGCGCGTCTGCAGGCGATACTCGTCCACATCCGTGCGCTTGCCGAAGCCCTGCGAAGTGACGGACAGGATGAGGCATGCGCAATCGATACCGGCATCATCCTTCTTGCGATCCTTCGGCGTCACCGCCAGCCCAACCAGGTAGTCGTTCTTGCCCAAGTCGATGCCGCGCACCCCGTAGGCCGGCCGCCCCATGGAGCGGACATCCGTCTCCACGAAGCGGATCGCCATGCCGTCATGCGTTGCCAGGAAGACGATCTCGTTGCCCGATGTGATGCGTGCGCCGATCAGCTCATCATCCGCATCAATGCCGATGGCGATGATGCCGCGTGCCATGACGTTCGAGAAGTCCTTGAGCGGCGTGCGCTTCACCACACCCTTGCGCGTTGCGAAGAAGATGAACTTGCCCTCTTCTTCCAGGTTGCGCTGCGCCAGGATGGTGCGCACCGTCTCGCCCGGCTGCAGGTTCAGCAGGCTGGCCATGGACTTGCCCTTGCCCGCCGCGCCCACGTCCGGAATCTCGTACACCTTCAGCCAGTACACCCGGCCGGTGTTGGTAAAGCAGAGGAGATACGCGTGCGTTGAATCGACGATCAGCTGTGAGACGAAGTCTTCCTCGCGAGTCTTCATGCCCAGCCGGCCCGTACCGCCGCGCCGCTGCTGCCGGTAGATGGAGATGGGTGTGCGCTTCAGATAGCTGGAGTGCGAGACGGTGACCGCGACCTGCTCGTCTGCAATCAGATCTTCCAGCTGCAACTCTGCTGTCTCGTCCAGGATCTGGGTGCGCCGCTCATCGCCAAAGTCTTTGCGAATCTGCTCCAGCTCCTTGATGATGACCGCGCGCAGCTTCTTCTCGGACGCCAGGATGGATTCGTACTCGGCGATGTTGTCGCGCACCATGCGCAGCTCGTTCACCAGCTCGTCGATCGAAAGCTGCGTAAGGCGATAGAGCTGCAATTCCAGGATGGCGTCAATCTGCCGGTAGCTCAGCACCAGCGTCGCCGCCGTCTGCGTGGCCAGATCCACGCCGTACTTTGCCGGATCGAGCGTCACCCCGGCCAGCTCTGCGCCGCGCAACTGAATCGTCGTGCCAGAGAAGAATTGAAACAGGTTCTGCCGCGCATCCGCACGTGACGACGAATTGCGGATGATGCGAATCACTGAGTCCAGATGATCGAGCGCGATCTGGTAGCCCAGCAGGATGTGCTCGCGCTCGCGCGCCTTGCGCAGCAGGTACGCCGTGCGCCGCCGCACCACATCCACGCGATGGTCGATGAAGTGGCGGATGGCAACGGGCAGCGGCAGCTCCCGCGGCTGGCCATTGACCACCGCGAGAAAGATCATGGAGAAGCTCTCCTGCATCTGCGTGTGCTTGTAGAGCTGGTTCAGCACAATCTGCGCCTCGGAGCCGCGCTTCAGCCCAATCACGATGCGCATGCCGTCGCGATCGCTCTCATCGCGGAACTCATCGCGCGCAATGTCGGTGATCACGCCGTCATTCACCAGCTCCGCGATGCGCTCGATCAGCTTCATCTTGTTCACCTGATATGGAATCTCGGTGACCACGATGGCCTGGCGTCCGCCAGAGATGTTCTCAATCGCGCACTTGGCGCGCATCAGGAAACGGCCGCGCCCGGTGCGATACGCCTCGGGAATCCCGCTGCGCCCGTAGATGAAGCCGCCGGTCGGAAAATCCGGCCCATGCACGTGCTTCAGCACCTCTTCCAGGCCCGCATGCGGATCGTTCACCAGCGCGATGGTCGCGTTGATAACCTCGGTCAGGTTATGCGGCGGAATGTTGGTAGCCATGCCGACCGCAATGCCGTTCGATCCATTCACGATCAGGTTGGGCACCCGCGCCGGCAGCACGGAGGGCTCGACCGTGCTCTCGTCATAGTTGGGCACCATGTCGACCGTCTCCTGATCGATGTCGGCCAGCATCTCGCCTGCGATGCGCATCATGCGCGCCTCGGTATATCGCATGGCCGCTGGCGGGTCGCCGTCGACGGAGCCGAAGTTGCCCTGCCCGTCGATCATGGGATAGCGCAGGCTGAAGGGCTGCGCCATGCGCACCATGGTGTCGTAGATGGCCGAGTCGCCGTGGGGATGGAACTGCCCCATGGCCTGGCCCACCACCTTGGCGCACTTGGTGTACTTCTTGTTATGCTGCAGCCCCATCTCGTGCATTGCGTACAGAATGCGGCGGTGCACCGGCTTGAAGCCGTCGCGCACATCAGGCAGCGCGCGTCCAATAATGACCGACATGGAGTAGTCGAGATACGACCGGCGCATCTCGTCTTCGATATTGATGGGCACCATGTGCGCGGCGCCACGACCCTGCGGAGGGTTGGTGCCGTCACCGCCATTGCCGCCGGAGTTGCCAAGGGGAAGCTGAGGATTCTGATCGTCTGCCATAGATAGGACGAGCGCAGCCGGAGCGGTAGAGGAAACAGGCTCCTGGACTGCGGTCTAACCCAATTTTACCAACGATTTGCACTCCGCGGGGCCTATGAGGAGAGGATACCGGGCACAGCCGGGCCGCGGAATCTGGAGCCTGCGCAAAAGCGGACCACGAGGTTGGGTGCGGTAGAGACAAGCGTTCGAATCCGCCCACACTAATCAGTCATCTCGCCAGAATGGGTTTCGAGTAAAGAGAGTGGAACACGCCGCCCCTCGCAGGGCGGCGTTGCTCCCTAGTCCTCGACCTGAAGCTCGAGATTCCAGCGCTCGATTTTGCTCACGACGGCTTCCCTCTGCGGATCTTCGGGCGGAAGCAGGTCATCGAGACGCTCAAGTTTGTCGAGGAGCCGAAGAATCAGCTGCCTACGTAGCTTGAGGCGGTGGTTGGTAGCGGCGCGGGACTTAAGGCCGCCTAAGTTTCGGGAATCGGGTGTTTTTGTGCTCATCTGAGCCTCCAAATTAATTGGCGTTACACCTAATGGAGCCATAGTTCACTTGTGCGGGCTCGTTGCGATTCGCCGAGAACGAGCGACACTCTCTGCCATTCCGCGCGCAAACTGGCACTATCTTTGCCTTGGTGCAGACCGCACCCCGGGAGTACATTGACAATAACCGCTTTCGTCAGGTCGAGCCCTCGTCGTCTCGATTGCAGCGTGCCTGGCCCTTGTTCTGCCGGCCCCAGCAATATTCACGAGTTCAGCTTGGAGGATCCTCTGATGTCCGCCGACCCAATGTCTTCCGTCTCCCGCCGCTCCTTTCTGCGCATGGCCTCTGCCGCCGCCGCGGCCGTGCCTATCATCACCGAGGGGCACCTGGCCTGGGCGCAGACCGCCGCTGGCGTCAACAAGTCCAGCCGCTTCCACGGCGGCGCTCATGCCGTGGTGCCCGCGGACGCGGTGCTGATCAATGCCAATGAAAATCCGCTGGGCCCGGCGAAGGTCGCCTGCGATGCGTGCAATGCCATCATTCCGCGCGGCGGCCGCTACGACTTTGCGCAAACCGTGGCGCTGACCAAGGCCATCGCTGAGGTCGAGGGCCTCAACGAAGACTCCATCGCCGTCTATGCCGGATCGAGCGAGCCGCTCCATTACTCCGTGCTTGCCTTCACCAGCCCGTCAAAGCCCTACGTTACAGCGGACCCCGGCTATGAGGCTGGCGCCGTGGCTGCGCAATTCGCGGCTGCCAAGATAAAGATGGTGCCGCTCACCCGCGACACCCATGCCCATGACGTCCGCGCCATGGTAGCTGCGGATCCCAATGCGGGCCTGCTCTACATCGCCAACCCAAACAATCCCACCGGCACCATCACGCCGCAGGAGGACATCCGCTGGGCGCTCAAGAACAAGCCGAAGGGATCGATTCTGCTGATCGACGAAGCCTATATCCACTTCTCGGATGCCCCTAGCTGCATGGACATGGTGAAGAGCGGCGAAGACGTCATCGTGCTGCGCACCTTCTCCAAGCTCTACGGCATGGCCGGACTGCGCTGTGGCTACGCTGCCGCACGCCCGGATCTGCTGGCCAAGTTGCAGACCTACGGCATGAACGCCATGCCGGTCACCGCGGCCGCCGCGGCCGAGGCCAGCCTGCGCTACCAGCCGCTGGTGGCCGAACGCAAAAAGATCAACACCGGCATCCGGCAGAATACCTTCACCTGGCTGGACAAACAGGGCTACAGCTACACCAAATCGCAGACCAACTGCTTCATGGTCGACACCAAGCGCGACTCGAAACAGGTGATCGCCGCCATGCAGGCGAAGAATGTCTACATCGGCCGCGTATGGCCGGCCTGGCCTACGCATGTGCGCATCACCGTGGGCACAGAGCAGGAGATGCAGGCTTTCCGCACCGCCTTCAGTGAGGTATTGCAGGCACCGCAAGCAGCGGCGCTCGATTTACCGATGCTGGCACATCCACTCTCGCACCTGGGCTAGTAGTGGCGGTTTATTAAGGCGCTCAGCTCGGGCACTCCACTTGCGGGGGGATGCATGCACGTGCTTGCTCGGGATATCCGCTTCGCACTTCGCCGCCTCCGCGCTGCACCGGGCTTCGCTCTGATAGTGGTTCTTACGCTTGCGCTGGGTATTGGAGCGACTACCGGCATCTTCTCTCTGATCGAAGGCGTCCTTTTACGTCCGCTACCATTCAGCAATCCGGACCGGCTGGTTTCGGTTGGCGATCATGTTGGCAACAACCCCGGCATAGGGGTCACAGCCCGCGAGATCGACACCTACTCCAACGGTACAAAGTCGCTTGTGGCGCTGGGTGGCTACACCACTACTGATTTTGAGCTCTCCAGCGGTGCGACCCCCGAAGTAGTTCACGCTGCTCGACTGACGGCGGGCGTTTTCACCACGCTCGGGGTTCAGCCTATCGCTGGCCGCGTCTTTATCCCGCAGGAGGAAGCTGCGCGGCAACCTCTTGCGGTCATCAGCTATTCGCTTTGGCAGAATCGCTATCACCATCAGCCGCAGCTCGTTGGCACCTCCATCAGCCTCGATCGGAAGTCCTACACGATCATCGGGGTAATGCCGCGCAGTTTCGAATTTCCGCTCGAGGCCGGGCGCCTGGTACATGCGCAGGTGTGGGTGCCCATGAGCCTGACGCGGGAAGAGCTCTCTGAAGAAAATGCCGGCGCCTGGAAGTACAAGATGGTCGGGCGGCTGAACGACCGCGTCACGCTCACGCAGGGGGCACAGGACGCGGACAGAGTTGCCAGACAGATCATGCACGACTTCCCCCCGAACATGTCCGCGATTCACATCCGCGGGGATGTAGCGCCCCTGGCAGAGGCTTCGGTCGCCGCGATTCGGCCTGTGCTGCGCACCTTGTTTCTGGCTGTCTTCACCGTGCTGGCGATCGCTTGTGTCAATGTAGCCAGCCTGCTGATGGTCCGTGCCATACGCCGCCGCCGCGAGTATGCGCTGCGGCTGGCCCTCGGCGCACCGCGCAGCGTCATCCTCCGCGAATCGGCATGGGAAGGGCTTCTGCTCAGTCTCACTGGAGGCTTGCTTGGCCTGGGCTTTGCCGCCCTCGCCATCCGTATCGCGCTCCACGTGCTGCCTGAGTCGATGCCGCGCGTCAGCGCTATCTCCGTGGATGCGCCTGTGGCGGCCTTCGCATTGTCACTTGCAGTCCTTACTGGAATCGCCTGCAGTCTGGTGCCAGCTTTCATATCGATTGGCACAAACCTGAGTGAGAGCCTGAAGGAGGGCTGCCGGACCGGAGGTGGCGCCTTCAGCCACTCCCGGATGCGCTCCGCCCTGATTGTCGCGGAGATTGCTATCGCGCTTGTCCTGCTTACGGCATGCGGCGCCTTTCTGCGTAGCTTCCAGAAGATGCGCGCCGTCAACCTCGGCTTCCTGCCAGAGAACGTTTTAGTCGCGAACCTGCAACTTCCATTAGGACAATATCCAACCCACGCGCTTCTCGACACCTTCAACCACAGCCTGGTCGATAAGCTCTCCAACGACCCTGGAATCGCCGCATCCGGCATTACAAATACTCTGCCTGCATCCGGCTTCTGGGCAGCAGCTGCCTACACCATCGAGGGAGTGCCCACGGCGATGTGGAAGCTGAAGTTCGCCTCCTTCGCGACAACATACGGTGATTACTTCATAGCCATGGGTATTCCACTGCTCCATGGCCGCACCTTCACTGGCAACGATCGGGCCGGATCGCCGCCAGTCATCATCGTCAATCAATCCATGGCCAATCATCTATGGCCTGGCCAGGACGTTCTGGGCCGGCGTATGCACGTCGGCAACCGGCGAAAGCGTACCCCTGGGCCACGGTTGTCGCCGTCGCCGCGGACGTAAAACTGGGCGCGCGCGATGAGCCCGCAGGCGACCAATGGTACGTTCCGGTGGAGCAGCCCGCCGTACTTTATGGACCGGATTCTGCAGGAAAGCTGACGGACCCGGCTGGAGAGTATGTCGTGATTCGCTCTGCGCTTCCTCCTCAGCAGATGGAGCAGATTCTCCGCTCGACTGTCGCCCAGATCGATCCCCTGCTCGCCTTACAGCACGTGCAGACGATGGAAGATGAGGTCTCCACCATAGAAGCACCCCGGCGCTTCAACACCGGTCTCGTTACCGCCTTCGCCATCCTCGCCCTGCTGTTGGCCGCGATTGGAATCTATGCGACCGTCGCTTTTTCGATCTCGCTGCGCACCCAGGAAATCGCGATCCGTATGGCTCTCGGCGCTCAGCGTATCGGCATCGCTCGACTAGTCCTCAGTGCAGGACTAAAACTCGCCCTTCTGGGCTGCGGTCTGGGCATCCTCGGTGCCGTCGCATTGTCACGGCTGCTCGGCTCATTTCTCTTTGGAGTAAGTGCAACCGATCCGCTGGTCTACGTCAGCAGCGTACTGACTATGGTTCTGCTGGCCTTACTTGCATCGGTCATTCCAGCAACCCGCGCCGCCTCGGCTGACCCGGTCCAGGCGCTTCGCTCAGCTTGAAGCGACGTATGCATTGGTCGGTTCATGGTCCTGCTGTTGCCTTTTTGAAGAGAGTTCGCTCCAGCTTAATGCACCGTATGATAGCGGCAGCACGATCGTCCTGACGGGGCAACCCGCTACACTGCTACGGAACTGAAGGCGCGGCCATGGTCAACACGGCCTGCAGCGCCACCATCGCCACCACTGCCCAGCGGAAGATCCGCCCCTGCGGCGACTCCAGCGCATCCGCGAACACGCCGCCGACGAAGGTCAGCAGGAAGGGCAGCGCCCACAACCATGTCTGGCCAAACACCCCCGTCGTGATCAGTGGCAGCAAACAGAGTGCAATGAGCAACGGCGCCGTATTGCCGAAGTAGCGGGAGCGACGCGTGGTTATATACAGTGCTGCCGCTACGCACAGCGCCAGCGCGATGCCCGCATCTTTCAGGGAGAACAGATTGATCCGCGCCGCAAGCAGGCTGAAGCCCAGCCGCGCCGCGCCGGAGCGAAAGTAGTAGCTGAAGGCATCCGGGCGAAAGCCGTAGACCGCGAACAGCAGCAGGAATGCGCCCACTCCGCTCGAGATCAACACCATCGGCAGTGCGGTGCGGCGCCGCTCCGCCAGGTACACCATGAAGATGGCCGCCAGCGGCAGCGTCAGCAGCAACGCGGCCGAGTGCGACGCCGCCACCATCGCCAGTCCGGCTGCCAGCAGCAGGATGCGCGGACGCCACTTGCGTCGCGGCCCCTGCATGGCATGCGCTACGCCGATGGCAGTGTAGAGCGTTGCGAAGATCCCCAGCGCCGTCATGATCTCGGCATTGGGCGCCGAACCTGCCGCGACAGCGCCGGGCGAAACCGCATACATCCCCAATGCCACGAAGCCGCCAGCATTGCCGAACAACCGCCGCGTCACCCACCACAACGCGCCGCCAAGCAGCAGCGCTGCCAGCGCAAAGGGCAGCCGCAGCAGCAGGCGCACGAAGTTCAGCTCATGCCGCATCTCCCAGGTACTGGTGTCGCTGCTCTCGCCCGCCAGCAAGCGCTGCAGGCTCAGGGGCAGGCCCGCCATGCGATACGCCAGCACGCCATCGTGAATGTTTCCGCAGGTGGTGTAGTAGCCGGAGATGGGCGAGGGCCGCTCCCACATCTCGCGGCCGCAGCGCGCGTACTGATAGTCGGTCTCGGTCAGCGGCGTGCGCGCAATGCGCCACGCGCATTGGCCCATTAGTAATAGCAACAGCATGGCCGCGAACTGCTGCGGACGATCGAAGCGGAAGCGGCGCACGCGATGGGCCGCACGAGCCGCCATACCGTATGAGCGCTCCTGCGTCTCAGCCACTCCGGCAGAGCGCGTTGCGGCTGTTTCGGAAAGGTCTCCAGGCATGGACGCTTACTGATGAGTGTACCGGAGCATCGCAGCGCACTCTGCCACTCGATTGCGCATCATCACACACGATCCGAGGACTGCCCTGCCCGCTCCATTGCCTGGCGCAGATGCCCGTGCGTCGCCTCCAGCAATCGCTCTGCGCGCTCGCGCGTCACCCCGCGGGTGTGCATCAGCATGGCCGCCTTGATGGAGCCTGCCTCGCTCAGCAATACCGCAGCCTTATCGCGCGGCAGGCCGGTCAGGCTCACCACGATGCGCTCCGCCCGGTCGACCAGCTTGGCATTGGTCGGCTGCACATTCACCATCAGGTTGCCGTAGACCATGCCCAGCCGGATCATCGCGCCAGTCGACAGCATGTTCAGCACCAGCTTGGTCGCCGTGCCCGCCCGCATCCGCGTAGAGCCGGTGATCACCTCCGGCCCTACGGCTGGCGTAATCGCGATATCCGCCGCGCGCTCCACCTCCGAACCGGGCACGCAACTCACCCCAATCGTCACTGCATTCAGCCGCCGCGCATATTCCATCGCGCCCAGTACATAGGGCGTACGCCCACTGGCCGCCACGCCGCACAGCACATCGCATGCGGTGAAGCCGCTGTTCTTCAAATCGCTCTCACCGAACTCGGCTGAGTCTTCCGCGCCCTCGACTGCATGACGCAGCGCAGAGTCACCGCCCGCAATCAGTCCCTGCACCAGCGACTCCGGCACATTGAATGTCGGCGGGCACTCCGAGGCATCGAGCACTCCCAGTCGCCCCGAAGTCCCCGCGCCGATGTAGAACAGCCGCCCCCCCTGCTCCGGCGCCAGCGCCGCGGCAACCGCATCCACGGCGCGCGCAATCGCGGGAATGGTACGCCGCACTGCCTCTGCCACCTCGCAGTCGGCGGCGCTGATCACCGTCAGCATCTCTGCGGTGGAGAGCTGATCGATATGCTCGCTTGGCGCGTACCGCGCCTCAGTCAGGAGAGAAGCAAGCAACGGATCAAAGTCGGGAGTCATAGGCACGCTGATGGTATCAACAGCAGCGGCGCAGTCGCTGGGCAAGGATATGTACTGTCTCCGCTGGTAGCCGCGAGGACAGCAGGTCCTTCGACTCCGCTGCGCTCCGCTCAGGATGACAAAGTTTTGTGGGAGCACGACCACACGGGTGCCCCATCCTACGCAAAGCGTAGGGTGGGCATACCACAGATGGAAGCGGCGCAGCGCTCGGCACTCACTGACTCGCTGAGGCATCCAATTGCCTCAGGGAACCAGACTGTGTACTGCCGATACACGTTCTGCTATTGACCCGGGGAGGCCTAACGCGATGTTCTTCTAGTTACCTGCAGAACACTGCCCGAGAGGATTGCCGCGCATGAACTCCATACCCGCCGCCCCCGAGAAGTACCTGGTTGCCTTTGTCATTCAGGGCGACACCATGTTCAAGATCACGGCCGACAGCATCATCCAGGCCTCTGGCGGAGCCGCGGGTCTCGCATCCTTTGACGGCGTGGCCAAGCTGAAGGCCGCTGCCGCCCTGGTCGAGCTCACTAACCAGCACAACGAGCGACCGGAAGAACTGCGCCAGATGGCTGCCGAGATGGCTGGAGAGGGCATGCGCCTACTCGCCCGTGCTGGCGCTGGCGGACGCGTGGTCGCCAGCACACAAAGCCACGAGATGGGCAGTATTCCCATCAGCGGTCTGGTACCCGTCGAAGTCTAAGGCCTCTGCCTCATATATCGCGTCGGCAATCGGAAGCAGTGGGTTGAACACACCCGCTCCCCACCGCAGCTTCAGGAAAAATCCTTCCGTCTCGCGTAAACTCACCAGAGAATGAAGCAGCGCGCCGGGCGCCGGCATGCCGTGTGCTCGTTAGCTGTTGCTCGCCGGACAACGCCTTCGGTTGTGCTGCCGCCGACTTTTGAGTCCGCGACCGTACGCCCTTTCTGCCGTCTGCCATGCTTTCTCAGTCTGGATACTTCCTACAGTTGGGGACAACGATGCCGCTATGGAATGAAATCGAGGGACGCACGCTGACCGACGGTTCGGTACTCGGCACCCTTCTGCGCAGCGAAGGGCGTATCGCCTGGTTTAGTGCGACCGATCCTGAAGGTCGGCCCGCCGTAGTCAGCATCTTCGAAGCGCTGAACGATGAAGAGTCTGTCGCGGCACGCCTGGAAACTGCTGCCCGTCTGCAGCACCCCAGCCTGCTCGCCCTGCGCGGCGTCGCCACCACACGGCTGGAGGATGAGCCCATGGTTCACGTCGTCATGGAGCCCTTCGACCAGACGCTGGCCGATGTCCTGCGCGATCGCGCGCTGACCCCCGACGAGGCGAAGGACGTGGCAGAGAACCTGCTGAGCGCCCTCGAAGCCGTCGAGCACGCAGGCCTGCGCCACGGCCATGTCGATGCCGCGGGCGTGCTGGCGGTGGGCGATGCCATCAAGCTGCGCAGCGACTGCCTTTCCGCAGCCCACGGCGACAGCGACGCGCCTGCCCTGGCTGCGCTGCTCTACAGCGCGCTGACCAAGCGCCGCTTCACCAGTGAGCGCGATGCGATACAGTTGCCCGCGCCCTTTGCCTCGCTGGTCCGCGCCGGCGCCGTCAATGGCGGATCGCTGATCGCCATGCGCCGCGTACTCACCGGCCCCCCACTCTCAAGTCCGGGTGCCAGCAGCCCGGCCGCCGCGCATCCGGCTGCGGCTGCGCGAACCGCCATCCCTGCCGCGACACCTACCGCCCTTGCTGGCGCCGCAGCCACGGCGGCACGCCAGCCGTCCACAACATCCGCACCCAACCCGCGATCTGCTGTGCCTGCTGCTCGCAGCACCGGCATACCCGCCGTGCGCCAGCCCCGCCGCCCCGGTATCGCCATCGCTGCCGGCGTCCTCATGGTCATTCTGCTGATCATCTTCTGGCTCGCCTTCCGGCGGCCCGCGGGCCACACGCCAGTCAGCGGCCAGGCCACCATCGCCGCGGCGCCCCCGGCCACCAGTAATCCAGCGCCTGCACCCAACGCGGCAGAGCAAAATGCTGGCGCCATGGGTTCGGCGTCGCCGGCTCCCGCAGCCGCCCTGCCCGCGCGCACTCTGTCATCCCCGGTGTCTAGGCCCGTGATGCCCGCCAATGCCGCCAACGGAGAGCGCGCTGTCTGGCATGTGGTCGCCTTCACCTATGATCGTCAGGCTACGGCGCAGAACAAGGCGACGGAACTTGCGGCGAAGTATCCGCAGCTGGAGCCGCAGGTCTTCTCCCCTAACGGTCGCGCACCCTACCTGGTCGTGCTGGGCGCCGGTACAGACCGCGAGGCCGCCCTCGCCCGTCGCAATGTCGCGCGCAAGGCCGGTATGCCACGCGATACCTATGCACAAAACTTTCGCAAGTAGTGGCGCGCAAGGAGTGCACGCAGCTTACACCGCCTTGGCGATAGACTGCGCATAGTGAAGCGCATCGACAACGATCCGGAGCGGCTGGTCTCTGCCACCCGCGGCGAAGAGGACAGCACCTTCGAGTTGAAGCTGCGCCCCAAGCGGCTGGCCGAGTTTATCGGCCAGTCCAAGGCCAAGGAGCTCTTGGCCATCGCGCTCGAAGCCGCGAAGAGCCGAGGCGAGGCACTGGACCACGTGCTGCTCTTCGGACCTCCAGGCCTGGGCAAGACCACGCTGGCCTCCATCATCGCCAACGAGCTTGACGTCGGCTTCCAGCAGACCTCCGGGCCCGCCCTGCAGATCCAGGGCGACCTCACCGCGATCCTCACCAACCTGCGCGAGCGCCAGGTGCTCTTCCTCGACGAGGTCCATCGCCTGCAGCCGGTACTTGAAGAGAAGCTCTACACCGCGCTCGAGGACTACAAGCTGGACATCATCATCGGCCAGGG
This sequence comes from Terriglobales bacterium, assembly GCA_038231235.1. Classification (GTDB taxonomy): domain Bacteria; phylum Acidobacteriota; class Terriglobia; order Terriglobales; family Acidobacteriaceae; genus KBS-83. The sequence continues at coordinate 46,759 of JBBRLT010000008.1, read as the reverse complement.
CCCGGCCGCGCGGACCCACGTCATGGACATCCGCCCCTTTACCTTCGTCGCTGCCACTACCCGGCCCGGACTGCTCTCGTCACCGTTGCGGTCACGTTTCGGCATCCTGCTGCGCCTGGAGTTCTACACCGACGAAGAGCTGCGCTACGTAGTCACACGTTCCGCCGAGGTACTGCAGGTTCCCATCGACGCAGACGGCGCATCGGAGATCGCGCTCCGCTCCCGCGGCACTCCCCGCATCGCCAACCGCCTGCTGCGCCGCGTCCGCGACTACGCCCAGGTACGCGGCACTGGCGCCATCGATCGCGCCACCGCCCAGGCCGCGCTCAAGATGCTAGAGGTAGACGCGCACGGCTTCGACGAACTCGACCGTCGGCTCCTGCTGACCATCATCGAGAAGTACGATGGCGGCCCGGTCGGCCTGAACACGCTGGCCGCCACCCTGGCTGAGGAGCAGGACGCGCTCGAAGAGGTCTACGAGCCGTTCCTGATCCAGATCGGCTTCCTCGACCGCACCCCCCGCGGCCGCGTCGCCACCCGGCTAGCCTACGAACACTTCAATCTACCGATGCCGCGCAAGGCGAACCTGCTGTTCTGACCATCGCTCTCAGCGAATGGGGCACTGATTTGAGTTCAGTTCCGAAGCCTGTAGGAATTCCTGCCCACAAGCACCTTTCTCAGGATCTCTACATAGCGACAACGTGCGCGATCTCATCCAAGCAGGTGAAGCTCGTCCGTTGAAAGGATGCCCCAGATCAGCAGTCTGGGACCGTATTAGGCTCAGGACAGGACCTCGACCTCCACCGTCCAGCGATACGGAACTTTCAACTTTTCGGGTACGTCCGGTCCCTTGGGGTACGACACGTTCAATAGGCGTGTAGGCAGCGATAAGGAATGTGCCAGCTCCTCCTCCCAGTCCTTACGCGAGACTGAGCGCATCATGAGACCTTCGTCATTCAAGTCGATCTCATCGTCATCAAGACCCTTCACCCAAAAGATATTAGTTCCACCTAAGAGCACTCCCTCGACTAAGGTATCTTTTTCCCTTTGCCGGGTAATGACATCGACGGAAACCTCACGATCACGTCCGGGAAGCAGATGAAAGCGGTTCGAGGAGGTGATCAGGCACTCTGATATAAAATTGAAGCTTTCGGACAACGAAGAGAACTGTTGCAGATTGAACAACTCTTCAAAGCAATCATTCTTCATTTCTTGGCGAAGCTCGCCTTTCGAGTTGAAGAAGACTTCGAAGAGCATGCCATCCAAGAGCGCTCGTGATTTGTCTGTCGGTAGCCTTGAAGCGATCGCGTTGTATTCAGCCATGAAACGGTGCGCTCGGCGAGAACCCCCGCATGCAGCTTGATAGATGTTCCGCCCCACCACGAATAGTGAGTCGGCACTCGCCTTCGCCATCTTCGCTTCAGTGAATTCATCGAGAGCCGGGTTCTGCGTATACCAATCACGTACCCGCAAACGTTCGATGACGCGATGCGACGACTTCCTCGGATCAATCTCAAAGAATTTGTCTCGGAGTGCGGTCGAATCATAAAGATCGATCCTGACGCTTACGCTACGATTGAAATAAAACTCCTTAGACAGCGATGTGTGTTCCCAAGAAATCTGCTTCCCGTCCGTAGTGGCGCTCAATGTGTTTCTGACGCGTTTGAACATCGTTTCGATAGAACAATCGACTGCATCCAGATGCTGCAAAAGAGCAGCGGTATATGCACCATTTCTCCCCTCGCCGTCCGATGCGACTTGCCCAGGCGACGTAGCGTATGCGATGAGCGTGCCTTTCGGGGCATACACCGGGGCAAGACCTCGGGGGACTAACGAACGTGTCCATGCTCTCTCGAAGGGATTATTTCGACAGGCATCCAGAATGATGATGTTCGTGTCGGTCGGAGTATCCTCCATCGTCTCGATGATCTGGTTTAAAGACAGAGACGAGTTCCGCGCCTCGATCTCACCTGAGGTTTTCGAGTCGACGGCTACCAGATAATTCTCGCCCTTCCCTTGGAAGCCATGGCCGGCAAAAAAAACAAGTCCAATCTTTGCTGTGCTGAGCCGTCTCTTGAAAGTCTCAAGCGAAGTTTCCATCTCCGCTCTAGTCCCGTCCGTTACTGTGCCCGTGGTGAACCCGAAGCGACGGAGTTGCTTGGTTAGATCCTGCGCGTCATTTCTTGGGTTCTTTAGCGCCGCACCATTCGGGTAGGCCGAGTTGCCGATCAGTAACGCTACCCGATCACTCATAAGGTCATCATAATGAACTGACTGCAACTGACCAAGTTGCCACCAGCACCGACCCGCTATCGAAATCTAGCGCGACAAAACGATTTGCCTTTCTTAGTAAGGCTGGGCCGGAGTTTCAAAGCGCTTGTCGCCGCTGGAAGTTTGTGTCTGCGATTACTACCGAAAAGTTGGCTTACGGGAAGCTTTTCTCTACAACCTCCAAAAGATATCCGGCCGTCGGCGGTCTGGGGTATACAGGCGAACGCGAAATTACATGTAGAATTCCGTGCCGGGACGAGAAGCTGTCTCCCCCGGAGATAAGGATGTCCCTTGTGCGGCAAATCGTCCTCATCCTTGCGGTCGTCGCTTCCCTGTCTGTAGCGGCACAAGAGATGCACGATCACCCGGCCCCCGAGAAGCTGGGCGTCGTATCGTTCCCGATCTCCTGCAGGCCCGGGACGCAGCAGGAGTTCAATCGAGGAGTTGCGCTGCTTCACTCGTTCGCCTACGCGGCCAGCGAAGATGCCTTCAGAGGCGTGGCAAAACGGGATCCCGAGTGTGCCATGGCCCAGTGGGGCATGGCCATGACGCACTTTCATCAGCTCTGGGAGCCACCCCTTCCACTCGCTACGATTCCGGTTGCGCTGGGGGAAATCCAGCAGGCTGGGCGGAGTGGAGAGAGCTCCGCGCGCGAGCGCAGGTTTATCCATGCGCTCGCCTTCATCTATCGGGACTCCGCCACCCTTCCGTATCGGACGCGGACGATGAACTACGAGCACGCCATGCGCGATCTCGCAGTGGAGAACCGGAACGATGTCGAAGCGCAGGTGTTTTACGCGCTCGCGCTGCTGACGAACGCCTCCCCATTCGACAAGAAACATGTCAAGCAGAAGCAGGCGGCCGATTTGCTTGAGCCGCTGTTTCACACCTACCCGCAGCACCCCGGCATCCCCCACTACTTAATCCACGCGTATGACAATGCAGAACTTGCACCGCGCGGCCTATCGGCGGCAATCGCCTATTCCAAAATCGCGCCTTCGGCACCGCATGCTCTGCATATGCCATCGCATATCTTCACTCGCCTGGGCTTATGGCAAAGTTCCATAACCAGTAACATCGCAGCCAGGGATGCGGCACACCAGCAGGGCGATGCCGGGGAAGAACTGCACGCGATGGACTACCTGATGTATGCCTACTTGCAAAGCGGACGTGATGCAGACGCAGCCCGGTTGATTCAGCAACTCAAAGCTATCCCGCTCGGCAACAATGGCGACTTCAAATTCGGATACGCCGCTACTGCGATGCCAGTCCGCTATGCCATCGAGCGGCGTCAGTGGGCGGAGGCCATCAGTATCGTGCCAGCACCGGCCCCGCCGGAGGTGGTCGCCATTGCGGTATGGGCAAGGGGGATCGGACTCGCCCGAGGCGGACGCGCCGGTGAAACTCCCAAAGAGATTGAAGAATTGGAGCGAATCAAAGACCAGCTTCGCACATCGGGCAACGACTACTGGGCCGCCCAGGTGAGCATCATGACGCGCGAAGTCATGGCATGGTCGGCGCAAGGGAACCACAAATCCGATGAAGCTCTCGCCCTGATGCGCGCGGCAGCCGATGAGGAAGACGCGATCGAAAAGCTTCCGGTGACTCCAGGGCCAATCGTTCCCGCCCGCGAACAGCTCGGTGACTTGCTGGCCGAACAGGGCCAACCGAGTCTGGCGTCCAGGGAGTTCAGGACGGCACTCGCCAATGCCCCAGGGCGACGCGGGGCCTTGCAAGGAGCCGCACATGCTGTCCAGCTCCTCGCTCGAAAGTAAACGTCATGTCTGCTGGATTGGGATACCAAGGGTCCTCGGTTGCAGCCCTCTGGCCCGGCTTGCTACCGTAACGGGTTGACCCGCAAGCCACGGCGCCGTTTCTGTAACCCGCCAGGCACCCTAAGCATCTAGAGAGAAGTCATGACTCAGTCATCCGCCCTGCCCATCGCCATCTATTACGAGCAGCCCAATTGGTTCAAGCCTTTGTTCGCGGAGCTCGACCGCCGTGGCATCGATTACGTGAAGCTGCATGCCCCAGAGCACAGCTTCGCGCCCGAAGCGCACCCGGAGCAGCAGTACGCGCTGGTCTTCAACCGCATGAGCCCCTCGGCATGGAACCGCGAGCATGGCGATCAGATTTTCTACACTCTCGGCTTCCTGGAGCACCTGGAACGGCGCGGCGTGCGCGTGATCAATGGCCTGAAGGCCTTCCGCACCGAGCTGTCGAAGGCCGGCCAGCTTGCACTGCTTGAAGAGCTCGGCCTGCCTTACCCGAAGGCGCGCATCATTCATCGCAGCGCCCAGGCAGTGGCCGCGACGGAAGGCCTGCGCTGGCCCGTCGTCGTGAAACCGAACATCGGCGGCAGTGGCGCTGGCGTCAAACGCTTCGACTCCACCGAACAGCTGGCCCACGCAGCCGCGCAGCCTGCAGACACCGCGGAGGGCCTCGCGCTCGGCATGGACACCACTGCGCTGGTGCAGGAGTTCATCCCCGCGCGCGACAGCCATATCGTGCGCGTGGAAGTGCTGAATGGCCGCTTCCTCTATGCCATCAAGGTACACATCACCGGTGAGACTTTTGACCTGTGCCCGGCAGACATCTGTCGCACCACCGCCGGCGTCGAGCTGGACCGCGCTGCCTGCGCCATCGACGCACCCAAGAGCGGCATCAGCGTGGAAGCCTACCAGCCGCCCGCTACCGTGATCGCGGACGTCGAGCGCATTATGCAATATGCCGGGATCGAGATCGGCGGCGTCGAATACATCACCGACGATCGCGATGGGCAGCGGCTCTACTACGACGTCAACGCACTCTCGAACTTCGTGGCGGAAGGTAAGAACGTCATCGGCTTCGATCCCTTCGCTCGCCTCGCGGACTGGCTTGAAGCAGAAGCCGCCAAAGTCAACCAGCCGGTGCCCGAGCTGACGCATGGGTAGTGCCAAGCGCATGCGCTACGGCTTCTGGATGCCAGTCTTTGGCGGCTGGCTGCGCAATGTAGAAGACGAGACCATGGAGGCCAGCTGGGCCTACGTGCGCGACCTCACCCTGCTCGCCGAGGCGCTGGGCTATGACCTCACCCTGCTCGCCGAGCTGAACCTGAACGACATCAAGGGTGTCGAAGCTCCCTCGCTCGATGCCTGGTCTACCGCCGCAGCGCTCGCCGCCGTCACCCAGCGCATGGAGTTGATGGTCGCCGTGCGCCCTACCTTTCACAACCCGGCGCTGCTGGCCAAGCAGGCCGCCAGCATCGACCACATCGCCAATGGCCGCCTGACGCTGAATGTGGTCTCCAGCTGGTGGGCCGATGAAGCCACTAAGTATGGCGTTCACTTCGACACCCACGACGATCGCTACGCCCGCACCTCCGAGTGGCTGGACGTCATCGATGGCTGCTGGAAGCAGCAGCACTTCAGCTACAGTGGCCGTTACTATTCCGTGGACGACAACGTGCTTGCACCCAAACCGGTCGCCAAACCCCGGCCCACGCTCTATGCTGGCGGCGAAAGCGATACCGCGAAGAACCTGATCGCCGCCAAGTGCGATGCCTACCTGATGCACGGCGATCCGCCAGAGAATGTCGGACCCAAGATCGCAGACATGCGCGCGCGCCGCGAACGCCTCGGCCTGCCGCCCATGATCTTTGGCGTGGCCGGCTACGCGATCGTGCGCAACACTAACGCCGAGGCACAGGCCGAGGTCGCACGCATCACCGACGTGCGCCAGTCCGCGCGTGGCTACCAGAACTACCAGCAGTGGATCTCCGGCTCGAAGCTCGAACAGAAGGTCTCGCTTGAGGACTACTCCGTCTCCAACCGCGGACTGCGCAGCGGGTTGATCGGCACACCGGAACAGGTGAAGGAGCGCATCGCTGCATTCGAAGAAGTCGGCGTCGACCTGCTGCTGCTGCAGTCCAGCCCGCAGCGCGAAGAAATGGAGCGCTTCGCCGCGCAGGTGATGCCCGCCCGCCCCACCTCATGATCCTGATTGGAGCCGGGTGCCCCATCCTACGCAAAGCGTAGGGTGGGATCACGCATTTTAGCGACCCTCCGCCAACCGCGATGCCAGCCGGTCCGGAAGCCCCGCATCGAGAATTTTCGTCTGCGCGCGTTCGACGTCATAAGGCACGCGATGGAAGCGGACCACCGCAGCTTGCTCGTCATACACCGCGAACGCCGCACGCCAGTCGCCATCCCGCGGCTGTCCCACCGAGCCGGGATTCAGTAAATACCGCCCGCCCCTGCGCACCGGCAGATCGAAATAGTCGGCCACATCCGGCGACACATACTCCGGCGCAAATGCAGACCAGCCCTCATCGCTGCGAATATATCCACCCTGCAGATGCGTGTGGCCGAAGAACTGCATCCGCTCCTCAGGCGCAGCCATCCACGCATCCATCGCCTCCGGCACTGCCTGCACATAGGTGTCCTCGTCCGCCGCGGAGCCATGCACGCAGATCAGCCCGTCGCCCACGCACACCGGTCCCGCTGGCAACTCCCGCAGCCACGCACGGTGACTGCGCGTCAGCTTCTCGGCTGTCCACTCCGCCGCCCAGCGCGCAATGGGATTGAAGTCTTCGAGCGAGGTCATGCCGCAGCAGGAACGGTCGTGATTGCCGCGTACATGGACGCTCCCCAAGTCCCGAACCAGAGCGACGACTTCGTTGGGCGACGCGCCATAGCCCACCACGTCCCCCAGGTTCCACACCACGTCATGCGGCGGCGCAGCAGCCAGCACTGCCTCCAGTGCGGGCAGATTGGCATGAATGTCAGACAGGATCAGGGCGCGCATGGGGGCCTTCAGCATGGCACAGCAGGGTGCGTTCCGGCTTTAGGAAAGCGCGCGCACGTGATGACCAGAGAAAGACTCCGTCCAGGGTCCGGGTGTCGTCGAGACAGCAGCCGGCAGTGTTGCCAAGGGACGCGTCCGATCCGTCGTAAGTGTTGGCACCGCGCCCAGCAGGCTGCGCGTGTAGGGATGCTGAGGCGTGCGGAAGATCTGCTCCCGGCTGCCCTGCTCCAGCATCCAGCCATGGCGCATCACGGCGACGCGGTCCGCCACCTCCGCCACCACGCCCAGATCATGCGAGATGAACAGCATGGTCAATCCAAACTCCCGGCGCAGTTCGCGCAGCAGTTCCAGCACCTGCGCCTGCACCGTTACGTCCAGCGCCGTCGTGGGCTCATCGGCAATCAGCAGTTGTGGCCGGTTAGCCAGCGCCATCGCGATCAGGATGCGCTGCCGCTGCCCGCCAGAGAATTGATGTGGATAGTCGTTGTAGCGCCGCTCCGGCTCGGGCAGCGCCACTGCCTCCAGACTTGCGATCACCGCAATGCGCACCTCGCGCCGCGTCAACGTGGGCTGGTGCGTCTCGATTGCCTCGGCAATCTGCCGGCCGATGGGCATCACCGGATTCAGCGCTGTCATCGGCTCCTGGAAGATCATCGCGATGCGGCGGCCGCGATAGCGGCGCATCGCCTCCCCACGCAGCGTCGATAGCTCCTCGCCATCGAAGCGGATGCTGCCCTCAACGGTCGCCGCACTGTCGAGCAGCCCGAGGATGGCAAGCGAGGTCACGGACTTGCCCGAGCCCGACTCACCCACTAGCCCCAGCACCTGTCCGGGCTCGATCGAAAGGCTCAGCTCCTGCACCACCGGCTTGCCGCGAAAGCGGATGGTCAGCTGGTCGATAGCCAGCAAAGGGCCATGTGTCGAAGAAATTGAGGGGTGAGTCAAAGACACAAGGTGAGCCTACTACGCCAGGAGATGCCATTGGATATTCACCTGCGCTGTCATCCCGACCGTATCGCAACTGAACTGTCATCCCGACCGGAGCGAAGCGCAGCGGAGGGATCTGCTTTCTCCACCAGCAGCCGCAGAAACGCGGATTCCTCCGCTTCGGTCGGAATGACAACTACGCAAGAGTTATTGCTACGCAGCCTTCCACTTAATGTTGCAGCCCACGCTCGGCATCTGATCCGCCAGCGGCGGCTTGCCCGCCAGCAGCGTATCCACGGCGCGCCGCAGGTCCGTACCCGTCACCGCCGCCCTCAGGCTGGGGCGGCTGGCGTCGAACTGCCCGCGATATACCAGTCGCAACTCGCGATCGTAGAGGAAGAAATCCGGAGTGCAGGCAGCCTCATACGCATGCGCGACGGATTGCGACTCGTCGTAGAGATACGGGAAGGTGAATCCGAGCTTGCGCGCCTGCGCCCGCATGCCCTCCGGCCCGTCCATGGGATGCGACACCACATCGTTGCTGCTGATGCCGACGATGCCCAGGCCTTTTCCTGCGTAGTCTCCGGCAAAGTGCGCCACACCCTGCTCCAGATGCTTCACGAAGGGGCAATGCACGCACAGGAACATCACTAGCAGACCGCCCGCGCCCTTCACGCTGTCGCGACTGATGGTCGCCTGCGAGACCACGTCAGGCAAGGAGAAGTCGGGGGCCAGAGTGCCCAGGGGCTGCATCGTCGATTCCAGTTGAGCCATGAGCAAGTCTAAAGCAGCCACTCGGTCGCTGAGGAGCCGCCTGCCAATTGGATCAGGCTTCGCCGGGGGCGCCAACAGGAAAAGGGCAGCCCTCATTGCTGGCCTGCCCTTTTCCTTTCCCACCTAGAAACCTGACGGGCCTACGCTCCGGCAGAATCTTCGCCGCTGATGACCACCTTAATGTGCGCGGCCACTTCGCGATGCAGCTTTACCGGGACGTGGAACTCACCTAGCTGCTTCAGCGGCTCATCCAGCTGCACCTTGCGGCGATCGACGGGATAGCCCTTCTGCTCCAGCGCATGCGCAATGTCCGACGAGGTAACCGAGCCGAACAGATGCTCGTTCTCGCCCACTTTGCGCTGGAAGGTCAGCTCCAGCAACTCCATCGCCGCCACCTGCTGCTGTGCATCGTTCTTCTCTTTGGCAGACTTGCGGATGGCCGACTGCTTCATCTGCTCAATCACGTTCCGGTTGGCTGCTGTCGCCTCTATCGCCAGCTTCTTCGGCAGTAGAAAATTGCGCCCATAGCCTTCGGCTACCTTGACCACATCGCCGCGGTGGCCCAGGGTATCGACGTCTTCCTTCAGAATGACTTCCATAACTCTCCTCAGTCGGTGAAGCGCTCCAGCGCACACAGCAGCCGGAGCACGCAAATCCAGTCGCTCCGTTAGTAGCGCGCGGCGAAGGGCAGCAGGGCGATGTTGCGTGCCTGCTTGATGGCGCGCGTCAGCCGCCGCTGGTGCGTGGTGCAGACGCCAGTCAAGCGGCGGGGAACAATCTTCCCGCGCTCAGCCACGAACTGCTGCAGCAGGCGAACATCGCGATAGTGGATGGAATCAATCTTCTCCACGCAGAACTTGCAAACCTTCTTGCGCCGGAAAAACTTCCGCCCACCCGCGCCACCCGGGCCGCCGGGTCCGCGGCCAGCAGGACGGCCACCTGGGCCACCAGCAGGACGGTCGGGACGATCGCCAGCCGGACGCTCGTTGTAGGGGCGCGATGGACGATCGGTTGTTGGGCTGTCTGCACCGGCGGGACGCTCGGTCGCTGCGCCGGATTTTGCTGTTGCTGTGCTGGTTTCCTCAGCCATGGTTTCTTCTTCTTTCTTCCCACCCACTGCGGCGGGACAGGCCCCTGCTCTTCATTCAAGCCACGGGACCGGCTGTACTTGCTCTTCCGGTCTGGTGACCGGACAATGGATCAAGCTGTGGACGGATAGTGCCTTAGGCGCTAGCCGCTGTTTCTGTCACCGCCGGAGTTGCCTCTGCTTCGACCGGGGCAGGAGCAGGCGCCGGCTGCGCGCTCATCTTCTTGCGCGAGGCGCGGATGGCCTTGATCTTGTCTGCCCGCTTCTCTTCCTCGTCCATGCGCACGGTGATGAACTTGATCACCGGCTCGGTCACGCGCAGGCGGCGCTCTACCTCGGCCACCAGCACGCCATCGGCGTTGATGACCAGCAGGACATAGTTGCCGTCGTTGAACTTGCGCACCATGTAGGACAGCTTGCGCCGCCCCAGCTTCTCCATGGACTTGATCGATCCACCACCGTTGGTGATGGTCTGATCCAGTCCCGCGATCAGCTTGTCGACGTCCGCCTCTTCCATATCCGGGCGCACGATGAACATCACTTCATAGCTACGTTGCATACGATTCTCTCTTCCCCGTACTGAATTCCCAGTAACTTGCTGCTACTTCCAACTCGTTCTCGCTACAGTTGCGTATTTACATCCCGAGCGCTTCGCCCTCGGCCTTCGCCGGGCCGTTCCATCGATTCATCGCGACAGCGATACCATTTGCGATCACCATCTCCGTAGCCTCCGCAACGCGATCCAGCACCTCGTCGAGCACCGCCAAATCCTTCTTTCGCATCGGCGTCAGCAGATAGTCCTTGCCACGCCGTCCCGCTGTCTCCACTCCATCCGGACCCACGCCGATCCGGATACGCCACCACTCATCCGTGTCCAACATGCCGGAGACCGACCGGGCGCCATTGTGGCCACCCGAAGATCCCCGCTCCCGTACTCGCAACGCGCCCAGCGGCAATGCCAGCTCGTCGTACAGCACCAGCAGGTTGCGCTGCGGCCGGCTGGCTACGGATCCGCCGGCCTCGTCGAAAAACTCCTCCAGCAGAGCCCGCACGGAAATTCCGCTCAGGTTCATGAAGGTCTCCGGCTTGGCCAGCACCACCTCGCGCCCGGCAATGCGTGTGGTCGCGGTCAGTGCGCGGCAGCGGCGATTGCTCACCACTGCCCCAGCCCGCTGCGCCAGCCGGTCTATGGCCAGAAAGCCCGCATTGTGCGGGGTCCACTGGTATTCGAGCCCCGGATTGCCGAGTCCCACCACCAGAAAAGGCCCCGCAGCCTGCGTGTCCATGGCACCGGCAGGCACCTGCTACTTCTTGCCGCCCTTGTCGCCTGCCGCAGCATCGTCGGCGTCCAGCTTGCCCTTCTTTACCACCTCGGGCTCCGCAGGCGCAGCCGCCGCCACTGCATCCGGCGTGGCTACAACCTCTTCCTTGATGATGGTGACGTGGGCCACTGTCGCATCTTCGTCGGTGATGAACTTGAACTTGCCCCCGTGCGGTAGATCGGCCACGCGGATCGAGTCGCCAATCTTCAGGCCGCTCACATCCACGTTGATGTGCGCCGGAATGTCCGCCGGCAGGCACTCGATCTCCACCTCGCGCAGCACCTGCTCCAGCATGCCGCCATCGGTCTTCACGCCCGCCGGGATGCCTTCCAGCAGCACCGGGACCTCGACCAGCATCGCCTTGTCCATCGCGATGCGCTTCAGGTCGATGTGCAGCAGGTGTCCCTTGATGGGCTCGTACTGCCAGTCGACGATCATCGCCTTCACCCGCGAGCTGCCCTGCACATCCACGTCGAAGATGGTGTTATGGCCGGACTCCGAGTGCAGAATGCGGAGGATCTGCTTGGGGTCGAGCTCGACCGCGATCGAGGGCTCCTTGGCCCCATAGATCACGCCGGGAATCTTTCCCGCCACGCGCACACGCCGCGCCGCATTCTTATTGAACTTGCCCTCGCGGGCGACTGCCGAAACCAATTCTGCGCTTGCCATGTTGCTTTCCTTTCGGGCACGGCCTGGGCCGCTCCCTTTCGTGATGCCTAATTAAAGAGCGAGCTCACGCTCGTCTCCATGTGAATGCTCTCAATGGCCGCGCCCAGCAGGCCGGCTATCGACAGCACCTTGATCTTCTCCACTGCCTTTGCCTCATCCCGCAGTGGAATGGAATTCGTAACCACCAGTTCCTTGATCTTCGAAGCAGCAATGCGCTCGATCGCCGGGCCGGAGAGCACAGGGTGCGATGCGCAGGCATACACTTCGGTCGCGCCCTCATCCAGCAGTGCCTGTGCCGTCTTCACCAGCGTGCCCGCTGTGTCCACGATGTCGTCGATGATCAGGCAGGTACGTCCGCGCACATCCCCGATCACGTTCATCACCTCGGTCACGTTGATGTCCGCGCGGCGCTTGTCCACAATGGCCAGCGGCGCGCTCATCTTGGCCGCAAAGAAGCGGGCCCGCTCTACACCGCCCGCATCCGGCGAGACGACGGTCAAGTTCGGCAGATTCTTCTCCCGGAAATAACCCACCATTACGGGACTCGCGAACAGGTGATCGACTGGGATGTTGAAGAAGCCCTGAATCTGCGCCGCATGCAAGTCCATGAACAATGCTCGATTGGTGCCTGCGGTGGTCAGCAGGTCCGCCACCAGCTTCGACGAGATCGCCACGCGCGGACGGTCCTTCCGGTCTTGCCGGGCATAGCCGTAGTACGGAACAACCGTGGTGATGCGTCCGGCCGAGGCCCGCTTCAGCGCGTCGATCATGATCAGCAGCTCCACCAGGTTTGAGTCCACCGGGTTGCAGGTCGGCTGCACGATAAACACATCCACGCCGCGGACGTTCTCCAGTAGCTGGAAATAGATCTCGCCATCGGCGAAGCGCTGGATCTTGGTATCCCCCAGCGGCACCCCAATTTGCTTGCAGATCTCTTCTGCCAGCTGGCGGTTTGCCGAGCCGGCAAATATCTTGAAGCGGCGATCCTCGCTCAGTCCGCGTTTGGTCTTGCGCTCCGGTGCGGGACGGAAGCTGCTGCCCTGCGTCGCTGCCTCCGGCTCCAATATGGTCGTAGTGCCCACTGCCATCTCTTGCTTCATCACAGATCTCCCAAGCTGGTTTGCGTTGGTAACTGCGCTCGATGCACGAGCCACGGCTTGATCAGCATCCGCGGCAGACGGTTCCGGAGCGCGTTTGCGCCGGAACAGGGTGGCTGGGCGACTAGGATTCGAACCTAGACAAAGTGCTCCAAAGGCACTTGACCTACCATTAGTCGATCGCCCAACAGGGTGCTGGCGGAGAGAAGGAGAACACGCTGCCAGCGGTTTTGCCGGAACAGCTCAGGTTTCTTCCCACATCCTCTGCCAATACTGCTCGCGAGGCAAGGTTTCGGTGCGCAGCGCCACAATGCCGCGAGCCCGAAGACGCTTGGCCGCCCGGTCTGCTGCGCTGTCGTTCGCGTACAGCCCAAACAAGGCCGAACCCGAACCGGAGAGGGCAGCATAGACGGCCTCGTCCTCTGGATGGCCAGAAGCCGCAAGCACACGCTGGATGTCGGCAAGGAAGGGATACTGCGCAAAGACGACGCTTTCGAAGTCATTTGCAATCCCGGTGCGGACAAGCGCGAGAAGCGGATTCTCGGCCAGGTCTCCACGTTTGGTCTGGCTGTCTCGAATAGCAGACGCCAGCGAAGAGACACCGGAGGAGTGCGGCTCGCCCCATGCGGCAACGCCCCATGCAGCAGAAACAGACCGACTCAACCCCTTGATTCTATCGGTTGCGGTGGCGGGGGTCAATGCGGAATGGCGCGCGTCCCATTCCCTGAAGGCTGCAGGCGTCGATACGCCCACCTCCGGCACCGCCACCACACAGGCCATCGCGGGCAGATCCGGCAGCGGCCCAACTTGCTCTCCACGCCCCTCCCCCCAAACGGCGCCACCCACCAAAAAGAGCGGGACATCGGACCCAACCGCTGCCGCGACCTCCATCCGCTCCGCCTCGCGTAACTGAAGCCCCAGCTCCCGCTCCAGGCCCAGCAGCGCCGCCGCCGCATTGGCAGAGCCCGCACCCAGCCCGCCCTGCACCGGCAGCCGCTTCTCGATATGGATGGCCACCTCAGCCGTCACGCCGGCGACGGCAAGCGCCCGCTCCGTCATCTTCCACGCCGTGTTGCGGCCATCGGTCGGCACTCGCGCATCGTTCGAGCTGAGCGTGATCCGGGTTGCCCGCGCTGGCTGCGCGGTCACGGTGACAACATCCGAGATCCCAAGTGTCTGGTACACCGTCGCCAGGGCATGGAACCCATCGGCCCGCGCAGGCCCAATCGCCAGGCCAAGGTTGATCTTTGCAAAGGAGTGGAGGCGTACAGGCATGCCTCTGCATTGTAAGCAGCACATAAAGACGGGTGCCCCATCCTGAACGAAGCGCAGCAGGCGAACGGTGGGACGCGCGGACGCCGGGTGCCCGATCCTCAACCGCAGGCGAAGGGTGGGAGGGCGCGGACGCTCCGCTACACTCTCCGCATGCCGTGCCGCGTCTTCCTCCTCCCCCTCATCCTGCTCTCCCCCCTGCTGGCACCAGCCCAGCAACCACCCCAGCAGGAGCCCGGCGGCCCCGTCACCGCGGCGCACGGTATGGTGGTCAGCGTCCACCACTCGGCTACGGACGTCGGGGTAGCCATCCTGAAGCAGGGCGGCAACGCCGTCGACGCGGCCGTCGCCACCGGCTTTGCGCTGGCGGTCGTCCACCCCATCGCTGGCAATCTGGGCGGCGGCGGCTTCATGCTCATCCATCTGGCGAAGAAGACCGGCCCGGAGCGCGACCGCTTCCTCGACTATCGTGAGATGGCGCCCGCTGCAGCCTCGCGCGACATGTACCTGGACGCGCAACACAACGTCATTCCTGATATGAGCACCCTGGGCTACAAGTCCATCGCAGTGCCGGGTTCGGTCGCTGGCCTCGCCTACGCTGAGAAGAAGTACGGCAAGCTCGGCCTGAAGGCAGTCATCGCTCCAGCCATTGCGTTGGCGGAGAACGGCTACGTGCTCAGCAAACAGGAGGCCGATGAGCTGCACGATGCCGACTTGGCCAGGTTCCCCGAATCGAAGCGCATCTTTCAGACCAGGCCGCAGACGGAAACAAAGCGAGATGCCTTCTATGAAGCTGGCGATACCTTCCGCCAACCTGAGCTTGCTGCGACCTTGAAGCGCATCGCCGCCGATCCCGGCGACTTCTACCACGGCCAGATCGCCCGCACCCTGGCCGCGGACATGAAGGCCCACAGCGGCCTGATGACCCAGGCCGACCTGGCCGGCTACCAGGTGAAGGAGCGCACACCTGTAAGAGGAACCTATCGCGGTTACGAGATAGTCAGTGCCCCGCCACCCTCGGCTGGCGGCATCGTGCTGCTGGAAGCGCTCAACATTCTCCAGCCCTACGACCTTGCGCAACTCGGCGACCGCACCGCTCCGGCAGTCCAGCGCATTACCGAGGCCATGCGCCGCGCCTACATGGACCGCACCGACTACCTGGGCGACCCGGATTTTGCCGCCATCCCCCAGGCCGCGCTGCTCAGCCAGCGCTACGCCAACGCCTGGCAGGGGAGCATCGACCTGGACCACGCTACCCCGTCAGCCGAACTGAAGCGTCCCGCCGGCTTCCTGCCGCCACCGCCCGCAGCCTCGATTGCCGAAGCGAAATCTACGGACACCACGCACTACTCGGTGATGGACGCAAACGGCAACGCCGTCTCGGTCACCACCACACTGAACGATGCCTTTGGATCGCACGTCACCGCGACCGGCCTCGGCTTTCTGCTCAATGACGAGATGGACGACTTCGCCGCCAAGCAAGGCGCGCCCAACATGTACGGCTTGATCCAGGGGCCGAACAACGCTGTTGCGCCAGGCCATCGGCCGCTCTCTGCCATGACGCCCACCATAGTGCTTAAGGATGGCAAGGTGCGCATGGTGCTCGGCTCCCCGGGCGGCCCGCGCATAACTACTACCGTGCTCAACATCTTCCTCAGCGTGGCCGAGGGCGGTCTCACCATCCAGCAGGCAGTCGACGCGCCACGCTTCCACCACCAGTACCTGCCCGATACGCTCTACCTCGAAGAAGGGTTTCCCGCCGAGATCGCAGCCAAGCTCACCGCCGAAGGCTACTCCATACAGCAGGACGGCCACTGGAGCGATGGCGAGTGCATCGCCGTGGATGCGAAGACGGGCGAACTGATGGGTGGACAGGACCATCGTAACCACTACGGTAAGGCGGCTGGATACTAGGTTGCGCTCGCCGGATGAGAGAATAGCCACGGACCTACCCAACCCATGCTCCGAGCCCTCTCCACTCACGTCTTCCTGCGCCAGCGTCTGCACCCCGGCCTGCTCGACACTCTTGCCCGCGGCGGTGCCCAGGCTGTTGAAGTCTTCGCTGCCCGGCAGCACTTCGACTACACCAGCCGCCAGCATGTGAAGGAGATCGCCGACTGGTTCAAGTCCAGCTCGGTGACGCCCCACTCCCTGCACGCGCCGATCTACGCCGATAGCGACATGGGCCGCGGCGGCGTGCCCGCCATCAATGTCGTCCACAGCGATAAGTCCCATCGCATCGACGGTATGGACGAGGTGAAGCGCGCCATCGAAGCCGCAGAGATCCTGCCCTACACCTACCTGGTGCTGCACATCGGCGATCGCGACTCCACCTGGGACGACCGCACGCTGGAGAACGCCCTTACCGCCATTGAGCATCTGAAGGCCTTCGCCGCCCCGCTCGGCGTCAAGCTGCTGCTCGAAAACATTCAGAACGAAGTCACCACTGCCGCGCATCTGGCGGAGATCATCCGCGTGGGCCACTTTGCAAACGTCGGTGTCTGCTTCGACATCGGCCACGCCAATCTCATGGAAGGCGTGGACACCACGCTCGAATCGCTCATCCCGCTGATCGCCTCGACCCACTTGCATGACAACCAGGGGGACCGCGACGCGCACCAGTGGCCCGGCGACGGCACCATAGACTGGGAGGCCGCGATGACTACCCTCAAGGCCGCACCGCGCTCCCCTGCCGCGCTGCTCGAGATTCATCACGACCTCGGCGATACGCAGGAGGCCGTCGCCGGCAAGGCCGCAGCCGCCTTCCAGAAGTTCGGTATCTAGTTTTGCATTTAGCCAGCAGCATCGAGTCACACCAGAGTCACAGAAGACATGACGGACCCCAACCCATCCAGCACCGCCCCATCCGCCACGCAGCAGCCCGCCACCGCCGCCACCATCGCCACCCTGAAGCAGCATGAAGGCCACACCATCGTGCTGCACGGCTGGCTTTACAACATGCGTGCCTCCGGCAAGCTGCTCTTCCCCATCTTCCGTGACGGCTCGGGCACCGTGCAGGGCATCCTGCCGAAGAATGCCGTCACGCCGGAGGTCTGGGAGACCACCCGGCAGCTGACCCAGGAGTCGAGCGTGATCGTCACCGGCCGCGTCCGCGCCGATGCGCGCGCCCCCGGCGGCTATGAACTCGATGTCGAAAACGTCGAAGTAATCCAGCGCGTTCCCGAAGACCAGCCCTACCCCATCACCCCCAAGGAGCATGGCGTCGACTTCCTCATGGAGCATCGCCACCTCTGGATTCGCTCCCCGCGCCAGTCCGCCATCCTGCGCATCCGCGCGGAGATCATCAAGGCCTGCCGCGATTATCTGGACGACCACGGCTTTACCCTCACCGACTCGCCCGTCCTGACCCCGGCGGCCTGCGAAGGCACGTCCACACTCTTTCCCGTTGACTACTTCGGCGATGAAGCCTTCCTCACCCAGAGCGGCCAGCTTTATATCGAGAGCACGGCGCTCGCGCTGGGCAAGGTCTACAGCTTCGGCCCCACCTTCCGCGCGGAGAAGTCCAAGACCCGCCGCCACCTCACCGAGTTCTGGATGGTCGAGCCGGAGCTGGCCTACGCCAACCTCGACGACCTGATGCAGCTGGCGGAGAACTTCCTCAGCTTCATCGTCGCCCGTGTGCTGGAGCGCCGCATGCCCGACCTGAAGGTGCTGGAGCGCGACATCGCCAGGCTCCAAACGATCCAGGCGCCCTTCCCGCGCTTGCGCTACGACGAAGCGGCCGCCATGCTGAACGACGCGCATACCAAGGGCCTGCTCGAGCATCCCTTCGAGTACGGCAACGACTTCGGCTCGCCCGACGAGACCTACATCTCCTCGCAGTTCGACCGGCCAGTCATGGTCCATCGCTACCCGGCCG
This sequence comes from Terriglobales bacterium, assembly GCA_038231235.1. GTDB lineage: Bacteria > Acidobacteriota > Terriglobia > Terriglobales > Acidobacteriaceae > KBS-83. The sequence continues at coordinate 28,675 of JBBRLT010000008.1, read as the reverse complement.
CGGTGAAGGCCTTCTACATGGAGCCCGACCCCGAGGACGCGAAGTACGCCCTCTGCGTCGACGTGCTGGCTCCCGAGGGTTACGGCGAAATCATCGGCGGCTCGCAACGCATCGCCTCCTACGATCTGCTGAAGCAGCGCATTGAGGACCACAAGCTGCCGCTCGACGCATTCCAGTGGTATTTAGATCTGCGCCGCTACGGCTCGGTGCCCCACTCCGGCTTTGGCATGGGCGTGGAGCGCGCCGTGGCCTGGATCTGCGGCCTGGAGCATGTGCGCGAGACCATCCCCTTCGCCCGCACGCTGAACCGTATCTATCCCTGAAGCCCTCAGTCTTCGGCCTGCTGTTGCCAATCAATCCTTGTCGATGTGGTTCAATAGTGGGTTCGGGTGGGGAGCGTATCCCGCCTTGTGCACAGTTGCGCGGCGCAAGCCCCGTGAAGGCCGCAGGCAACAAGAAAGTTTCGTATGTCCAAAGCATTTGATCAGCAGAACATCCTCCCCGCCACCCCCTCCACCAACATTCCGCTAGCCCACGGCGGCGTCCAGTCGCTACCACCCCGCCACATCCGCGTCATCGGGGTGCCGCTTGATCTCGGGCAGCAGCGCCGTGGCGTGGACATGGGGCCCTCTGCCGTCCGCGTTGCCGGGTTGGAGGCGCACCTGGAAGCGCTGGGCCATGTGGTCACCGACGGCGGCAACATCGGCGTCGCCATCGCAGAGACTAAGAGCCCGGGCGAGCAGAACGCCCGCTACCTGAAGGAAATTCGCGAGACCTGCGTGCGCGCCGGCGACATGGTCATCAAGACGCTCGAAGAGAACAGCACCCCGGTCATCCTGGGTGGCGACCACTCCGTCGCCGCCGGCTCCGTCTCTGGCGTGGCCGAGTTCTACCGCCGCAAGGGCCAGAAGATCGGCCTCATCTGGATCGATGCCCACGCGGACATCAACACTCCCGCCACCTCACCCTCCGGCAACGTGCATGGCATGCCGCTGGCCGCACTGCTCGGTCTGGGCCCGCAGGAGCTCTCCGACATTTATGACTTCTCGCCCAAGGTCTCGGCCGAGAATGTCGTGCTGATCGGCGTGCGTGACATCGATGTCACCGAGAAGGAAAACATCAAGCGCGCCGGCGTTACAGAGGTCTACACCATGCGCGACATCGATGAGCGCGGTATGCGCACTGTGATGGAAGAGGCGCTGCGCGCCGCCGGCCGCGGCACCGCCGGCTACCACGTCTCGCTGGACATGGATTGGATCGACCCGGAAGACGCGCCCGGTGTCGGCACCCCCGTCCGCGGCGGCGCCACCTACCGCGAAGCCCACCTGGCCATGGAGATCCTCGCCGACCACGGCCGCATGCTCAGCTTCGAGATCGTCGAGGTCAACCCCGTCATCGACGAGCACAACCGCACCGCCCACCTGGCGGTCGAGCTGATCACTTCTGCCTTCGGTAAGAAGATCCTTTAGGAGCGGATCGGCTGGTCGGTGCCTTCTTCAAGAATGGCGAGAAACTCGCTGTATGTGTAGATCCGGCCGCGACGCTTGCCAGTCCGCTCCTTGGCGATTCCGAGTTGAAGTAGCCGATCCATGGACTGCGACGCGGTGGGATAGGAAAGGCCGGTTTCAATTGCGGCTTCGTTCAAATCGGTGATCGGATGCTGTTGCAGATACTCGTGTAACTGCAGAGCTGATCCGGCACGCTGTTGTTTTCTCAAAAGCGTTCGATCTTTGGAGAAAAGCTGCTGAATTCGTTGCGCGGTCGTACACGCCTCTTCCGCTGTCAAACGTACTGCATCAAGAAAGAAGTCAATCCATGGTCCCCAGGCATTGTGCGTTCGAGTCTCTTGCAGCAACTGGTAGTAGTGATCGCGATGCGTTTTGAGGTAGAGACTGAGATAGAGGGAGGGCTCCCGCAACACTCCCCTCTCGAACATCAACAGGACAATCAGCATCCGGCCGAGCCTGCCGTTCCCGTCTAGAAATGGGTGCACCGATTCGAACTGCGCATGAACCAGTGCGGCGTCAATCAGCAGGGGAAGTCGACCTTCTTCCCTGTGCAGAAATCGCTCCAAATCGCTCATCACAAGTTCCATCTCAGCGACTGGTGGTGGTACGTAGAGAGCGTTCCCTGGGCGGGTACCCCCAATCCAATTCTGCGACCGCCGGAACTCGCCTGGCTGCTTATCGGCCCCTCGGCCGCTCCGCAGCAGAATCGCGTGCATCTCCCGCAGTAGGCGATTGCAAAGCGGAAATCCCTCTCGCAGCCGGTCGATTCCGTGTTGCATGGCGGCCACGTAATTGGAAACTTCTGTCAGGTCGTCGGAGGGCTGCGTCAAATCGTTCTCGAACAGAAGCAGTTCTGACAGCGACGACTGTGTCCCTTCGATCTGCGAAGAAAGCACGGCCTCGCGACGGTTGTAGAAATACAACAGCATTTTCGTGTCTGGCAGTGTTGCCCGCAAGCCATCAAGTCGGCCTAAAGCCTGATTGGCTAAATCCAGCTTCCCGTAATATTGCGAGAGATCAATCGGAGGTTTAGGCGGCAGGGGTGGAGGTACAAACGCCTGAACTCGTTCCCCGAGCGTGGAGATCGTTATGAAAGACTTCCCCACTCGTGAGCCTCCTTATTAAAGTTTAGCGCCTAAACTTTAATAAGCAATACCGTTAATCAAGAAACTGGAATAAGCCGCGAATGCGAACCTTCTGCTTTCCACTCATCTTCTGCGCCGCCATTGGCCTTTCCAGTGCCTCAGCCCAGTTCCCCACCCCGCCCCCCACCGTCGGCACCCCGGCGGACAGCCCGGCCATGGCCGAGCGCATCAAGGCCGAGTACCTCCATGCCTGGCAGGGCTACCACGCCTACGCCTGGGTGCACGACGCGCTCAAGCCGCTGTCGAAGCAGCCGCACGACTGGTACGGGGTCTCGCTCCACATGACCGAAATCGACGGCCTCGACACCATGCTGCTGATGGGATTTGACCGCGAGGCTACCGAAGCGCAACAGGACATCGACAAGCACCTCTCCTTCGACCACGACATCTACGTCAAGAACTTCGAGATCACCATCCGCTGCCTGGGCGGCCTGCTCAGCGAGTACGAGGCCACCAACGACCCGCAGCTGCTGAAGCTGGCCACCGGCCTGGGCCGCCGCCTGCTGCCGGCCTTCCACTCCCCCACCGGCATGCCCTATGAGTTCGTGAATCTGCGCACCGGCCAGGTGCGCGGCGCGGAGACCAATCCGGCCGAAGTGGCGCTGCTGCCAGAGTTCGGCACGCTCTCCAAGCTCACCGGCGACCCTGTCTATTACGACGCCGCCAAACGCGCCATGACAGAGTTGTGGAAGCGCCGCTCATCGCTGGACCTGGTGGGCCTCGGCATCAACGTCGAGACCGGCAACTGGACCGACGCGACTGCCAGCATCAGTGGCGGCATCGACTCCTTCGATGAATACCTGCTCAAGAGCTGGCTGCTCTTCGGGGACCGCGACTGCCTGGAGATGTGGCAGAAGAGCATCGTGGCCATCAATAAATATCTGGCGGAGCAGACGCGCCTCGGCCTCTGGTATGGACAAGCCGACATGCGCACCGGCGCGCGCACTACGCATGAGTACGGCGCGCTCGATGCCTTCTTCCCTGCGCTGCTGGCGCTCGCCGGCGACCTGCCACGCGCGGAGGCTCTGCAGCGCTCGAGCTTCCAAATGTGGACGCTCTATGGCATAGAGCCAGAGACGCTGCGCTATCCCTCGCTCGAAGTGGCGAGCGCGGGCTACCCACTGCGCCCGGAGATCATCGAGTCCACCTACTACCTGCACCATCAGACCGGCGACCCGCTGTACCTGCACATGGGCCAGCTCTACTACGACTCGCTGGTGAAGTGGTGCCGCACCCCTGACGCTTACGCCGCGCTGAGCGATGTGCGCACCAAACAGCAGAAGGACGAGATGGAGAGCTTCTTCTTCGCCGAGACGCTCAAGTATCTCTACCTGCTCTACGCCACACGCGACACAGTCGACTGGCAGAAGTTCGTCTTCAATACCGAGGCCCATCCCCTGAAACGTTTCGTCACTTCAAACTGACTCTGCTCTGAGGGCCGCATGCCCCGCACATCGCTTGACACCTTCGAGTCACTGCCCGTTGAGCAACGCGGACGATAGACTGGCCCTCTATGGCCAGGAAGCTGCGGGTTGGCATTGTCTTCGGTGGGCGCTCCGGCGAGCATGAGGTCTCGCTGCGCTCTGCCGCCTCTGTAATGCAGGCAATCGACAAGAAGAAGTACGAGGTCGTACCCATCGGCATTGAGAAAACTGGCCGCTGGCTGCTGGCCGACGATGCGCGGCGCCTGCTTGCCAGTGAAACCCCTGCGAACAATTCTGCTAGGAAATCAGATTTAGCTGCGCAGGGCGCGCTCGTCCCCGCTGCAGATGCTGGCGGCACTCTCCGCGTCCCGGTCCGCGGCCAGGCTGAGGCGCTCGGCGTCGATGTACTCTTCCCGGTGCTGCACGGCACCTTTGGTGAGGACGGCACAATGCAGGGCCTGTTCGAGCTGGCCGGCAAGGCCTACGTCGGCTCCGGCGTCCTGGGCTCGGCCGCCGGCATGGACCAGGATGTGATGAAGCGGCTGTTCGTCGCCGCCGGCCTGCCCATCGTCAAGCACCTCACCATCCTGCGCGGGCTGTGGCACAACTCGCCCCGGAAGGTGATCACGCAGATTGAGTCCACGCTTCGCTACCCGCTGTTCGTGAAGCCGGCGAATCTCGGCTCCTCGGTTGGCATCTCGAAGGTGCACGATCGCTCTGAGCTGGCGCCCGCCATCGTGCTGGCTGCCAGCTATGACCGCAAGATCGTCATCGAGCAGGGCGTTGGCGGCAAAGCCGCGAAGGGCAAGCCCGCCGCGCGTGCGCGCGAACTCGAAGTCGCGGTGCTGGGCAACGACACGCCGCAAGCCTCTGTCGTGGGCGAGATCGTGCCCGCCAAGGAGTTCTATGACTACGAAGCCAAGTACGAGAGTGACGGCTCCGTGCCTATCATTCCCGCCAAGCTGAGTAAGGCGATGGCGAAGCAGGTGCGTGCGATGGCCCTGGCTGCCTTCCATGCCTGCGACTGCTCCGGCCTGGCTCGGGTCGACTTCCTGCTGGAGCCGGCAAGCAAAGGCGGCAAGCCAGGACGGCTCTATCTGAACGAGATCAACACCCTGCCCGGCTTCACCTCCATCAGCATGTATCCCAAACTGTGGGAGGCCTCCGGCCTTGGCTACGCCGAACTGATCGACCGGTTGATCGCGCTCGCCGTGGAGCGCCGTGCCGACCGCGACCACACCCAGTACACGCGCTGACCGGCTGCGTACCCTGTCTCGACGGAATGGAACCAACGCGGGTGCCCCATCTGAGCCGCAGGCGAAGGGTGGGATACCGCGAGATACGGCAGCCCCTATCCTCCAGCGGAGCGCCTATCCTCCAGAGGGAACACTCCACCGCACTGCGGTGTCTACATAGACGGTATGCGCACCCACCCCGGCGTACACTCTCACTGAGTGAAGCGATGACCCTGCTCGACGCACCCTCCTACGACACCGCACGCGCCACGCGCCGCCGCAATGCCATCATCGGCGCCGTCGTCGTCGTGATTGTGCTTGGCATTCTTACCTTTCTATTCTGGAATGTGCCAGCAGAGCACCGCATGAACCGCTTCTTCGCCGCCGTCGAAGCGCGCGACTACCAGAAGGCCTTCGGCATCTGGAACAACGACGCCGAGTGGCAGCAGCACCCGCAGCAGTACGCGACCGGCTATCCCTACGGCCGCTTCGTCAACGACTGGAGCGAGTCGGGCGAGTACGGCAAAATCACCAGCCACAAGATTCTCTACGCCACCTCAAGCCTGGGCAACAGCACCATGATGGCGATTGAGGTAAACGGCCGCAAGACGCCGCTGACCCTGGGCGTCGAAAAGAAGAGCCATGCCTTCAGCTTCACCCCCTTCGACCTGACGCCGCAGACCGGCACGTTCGGCATGACCTACTGGCAGGTCAGCTACAAGTAGCGGTGAAGCGAGTCAGAAAGTCGGCTCACCTAAGTCTTATTCTGAGTAGCGAAGGATCTTCATTTCCTATCACCACCTGTCATCCCGACCGAAGCCGCGGAGTGGAGGCATATGCTGTACTCTCCGCGAGGAGCGTAGCGGCGCAGAGAAAGCAGATCCCTCCACTCCGCTTCGCTCCGGTCGGGACGACGGTGTCACTGGTGAAAGAGGTGTGCCGCATCAACCCGCCAGCGCCTTCTCCAGGCTCGCCGCATCCTCCACGTTCACACACCTCTTCTCGCGGTCGATCTGCCGCAGCAGGCCACTCAGCACCTTGCCCGGACCCACTTCCACAAAGAAGCCGGCGCCCTCATCGATCATTCGCCGTATGCACTCCACCCAGCGCACCGGCGCCGTCACCTGCTCGATCAACTGGTCGCGCTCGCGCCCACCGCTTTTGGTCGCATCCGCAGTGACGTTTGCCACGATAGGGAAGTGCGCGTCCTTGAACTCGATGGCCTTCAGCACCTCGGCCAGCCGGTCCTGCGCCGGCTGCATCAGCGCGCAATGGAAGGGGGCAGACACCTGCAGCGGCACTACCTTCTTCGCGCCGCGCTCCTTCGTCAGTTCACTGGCGCGCGCCACGCCCGCCGCGCTGCCAGAGATCACCACCTGCTCCGGCGAGTTCAGGTTTGCCGGCGACACCACCTCGCCCGTCTCCCTCGCAGCATCCGCGCACACCACACGCACCGCGTCCGCGTCCATGCCCAGGATGGCGGCCATCGCGCCCTGCCCCTGCGGCACCGCCTCCTGCATGAACTGGCCGCGCGACCGTAGCGCCCGGATGGCATCGCCAAACTCCAGCATCCCCGCGGCCACGCACGCCGCATACTCGCCCAGCGAATGGCCTGCCGCGATTTGCGGCTGGATGCCCCGCCCCGCCAGCACACGGTAGGCAGCGATCGAAACGGCAAAGATCGCAGGCTGCGTAAACTCGGTCTGCTTCAACTGATCTGCCGGCCCTTCAAAGCACAGCTTGGACAGCGAGTAGCCCAGCGCCGCGTCGGCTTCGGCGAAGGTATCGCGGGCCACGGTGAACTGCTCGGCTAGATCGCGGCCCATCCCTACAGCCTGCGAGCCCTGCCCGGGAAAGAGGAATGCAATCTTCTGGTCGCTCATATGTCCGTTCACGGCAAAGCGCTATTCTCGCATGCCGATGCGAGCGGGCCGCGTGAGCGCCAGACGTGAGACAAGCTGGGGCGGCGGCTACCGCCCCAGCGCCGGTCGCAAGTTTCAGTCGACCTTGTCGCCGGTGACGATGATCGCGTTGCCCTCCACCACCTGACGGATCTCCCTACCCCCCTTGGCCACCACGAAGTAGACCACCAGCGGAGGGCCGCCGCTCGAAGGTATGTTGAGCGTTGCCTTACCTGTGCAATCCGGGTTCACGGAGTAGACGCCGGTCCCCGGTCTCCACGCCTGGGCCGGTGGCGTACCGTTCACCACCACGTGGTCTACCTGCGTTATATTGCCGTCGCCATCGTAGTGTTGCAAGACCACACCGCGCAGCGGAAGATTCGGACCGGGCACTCCCAACAAGCCTTCGATGGTGAATCCGTAAGTGCCCTCGATCGTCTCGTTCGTGCACACCTGCGACTTATCATCTCTGTCATCGTCAGCGCGCGCGGATGCAGTGACGACGGCCAAACCACAGCCAATGAGAGACATAGCGATAACTGTTCTCAGCGATTTGCTTTGCATTCGGATACCTTTCTTGATTGCTGATCTACCCTCGGTCTGAAGAACTACCCCGGTGCTGTGAACGGTCAACTCGCATCGTTCTGGCTGCCCGTTGAATATCGGTGGGGAATGGCACTAATTCGAAAAACCTCTTATGTGAGAGGACTACACTACCGGCATTCCTACGCACTGCGTTTCTGCATAGCGCGGATGGGGCACGTCAGGAGAACCGTGAAACGACCCATTGCAATCGACATCGGGAGATCATCTCAACCGAATCGGGCTGTATAGAAGACTGCACGCGCAGCATTCCATGGTCGTGATGGACTGATGATCCTTTCCTGAGAGCGGGAGATGGACGTATGACGGAGCACAGGTATCTCGTCTTCCGCTTCGCCGGCATACTGGTTCGGGAGCGCGAGTTCTGCGTGGTCAAGGACGGCGAAGTGCTGCCTGTCGAGCCGAAGGCCTTTCGCGTCCTGCTCTTTCTGCTGCGCAATCCTCTGCGGCTAATCAAGAAGGACGAACTTCTGGACGCAGTCTGGAATGATTGCTCCGTATCTGAGAACTCGCTCACGCGCAGTATCGCGCTTTTGCGCCGTCTGCTTGGAGACCATCCCCGCGAACCCCGCTACATCGCGACCGTGCCCACCATCGGCTATCGATTCCTCTGCCAGGTAGAGGTGATCGAGGAAGACTATGTTGACGTCGGCATGGTTCCACCGAGCCGCTGGGATGAGAATGCGCCAATCCTGCCGTCAGGCCGCGGGGCGCCGGCTAACCCTGCGAAGCAAGAGGATGCTAGCTCCTTCAATTGGAAGCAGCCCGCCCCCCGGCGAATGCTTCTTGCCGGTTCGCTCGCGGCCGCCTTCCTACTGCTCGCAGCGGCATCTATACTGCCGTTCGTGATCCGCAGCCGCAGCGTATCCGGGCATGCGCGTCCAGCCCCGGCTGCATGGCCGCGCATGCGCACCGTTCCGCTCACGAATCTCTCAGGCAGCGTACGCGATCCGGCACTTTCGCCTGACGGGAAGGAGATTGCCTTCACCTGGAATGGAGAAAGTCCTGCCGGAGGTGACTTATACGTGCAAATGGTGGGCGGGCAGAAGCCGCTCCGGCTCACCCATAGCAAGAGTGGCTTCGTTTGCTGCGCTGACTGGTCCCCGGACGGAGGCGAAATCGCCTTTGGGCGCTGTGACGATACCGGTGGCGCGGTCTATGTCGTTCCGGCGCTGGGCGGCACAGAACGAAGACTCACGGACGTGCCTTGCCCCTTCGGTGACGCCGGACACCCGAAGTGGACCTCCGATGCGAAGTCGCTGCTCGTGGTCGATCGGTGCGCGCCCAGTGGACCCAGTGGCGTCGTCGTGTTCTCGCTCGAAACCGGCGCGAAGCGATGCCTGAGCATGCCCCCGCCTCACGGCGATCCTGGTGATCTGTTCCCATCGTTGTCACCGGATGGCAAAACCGTGGCATTCCTCAGAAGCACGACCGTAGGCGCGCGCGAACTGTATACCGTGCCGATCGGCGGTGGAGAGGCGCGGCAGATCACTCAGGAAGGTACGGCAGGCTTCGACCTCATGTGGTCCTCCGATGGGCATCGCATCGTCTTCCACTCCTCCCGCAGCGGACTTCTCCGCGTCTGGCAGGTGGACGCCGCTGGTGGCGCGGTGAGGCCAGAGACTGTATATCCGGGCACCGGGTCACTCTCGCGCGATGGCCGGCGCCTGGCGTATATCGAGTCTCCCAATATCTTGGGAAGGTCGCTGGCTATCTGGAAAATCAGCCTATCCAGTGCGGGTGGCCGGATCGTCGCCAGGCAAGGCGTCCATATCGGCGACGGAGGCCATACTGCACCGAAGCAATCGCCCGACGGCAGCCAGATGGTATTCGAGTCCTGCAGGACTGGCACATGTCAGATATGGAGAAGCGATTCGGATGGCGGCAACCCGATGCAACTCACCTTCTTCGATTCAGGATTTCCAGGCAGTCCGCGCTGGTCGCCTGACGGCAAGTGGGTTGTCTTTGATCACCACCCGGACCGGCACAGCCAGATATACCTGATCGATTCCGAAGGGCGTAACCTGCACAGGTTGACATCCGGCAACAACGTAAACGTTGTGCCGAGCTGGTCGCGCGACGGCACGGGAGTCTACTTCGCTTCCAACCGCGCAGGAAGCTGGCAGGTATGGAAGCGAGACCTCATGACCGGCCGGGAGACCCAGGTCACCCGCCACGGAGGGTTTGCAGCCATCGAATCCTATGACGGGAAGACTCTTTACTACTCGCGCTTTGACGGCACTGGCATCTGGAACATGCCTGCAAGCGGGGGCGAAGAGCTTCGTATCACTGACACGCTGCACATCGGGTATTGGGGCTACTTCGACGTGACGGAACATGGGATCTATTTTCTCGATGCCGACGTTGCCCCCCGGTCCAGCATCATGTATTACAACTTCCAATCCAAACTGCTGAAACCCGTGGCTGCCCTGGGGGAGGATCCCGTTCCCTGGTCGGCAAATCTGGGCTCCTCACGCGACGGTCGAACCCTCTTCATCGCGCAGGGAGTCCAGCATAACTTCATCACCCTGGCAGAGAACTTTCAGTAAGCTGCCAGCAGCCAACTTCCATGGCACGGATGGGGATTTCCCCAAGCCCCCTCTCAGTCTTACAAGGTGGCAGTGGACCCAAGGAGGGATGATGAAAGCGTCCGTATTCATCGCAACCAGTCTCGATGGTTTCATCGCGCGGCAAGATGGGAGCGTGGACTGGCTGCCTGCCTCCCCGGAACCGCATGGCTATGAGGAGTTCATCGCCACCGTGGACGCCATCGTCATCGGCCGCAAGACCTACGACTGGGTGCTGAGCTACATCGCAAAGGCGGGAGGCGGCTGGCCCTACGGCAAGTTGCCCGTGGTTGTGCTGAGTTCCAGCCTGAAAGAGTTCAGCGTGCCGAAAGCTGCGAAGTGCGAGTTGATGGCCGGCACACCGCACGAAATCGTCGATCGGCTCACCGAGCGCGGCTATCAACACCTCTACATCGATGGCGGTGTCACCATTCAGGGCTTCCTGCGGGCTGGATTGATTCAGAGCATCACCATCACCCGCATTCCCATACTGCTGGGCAGCGGTATCCCACTTTTCGGGCACATTTCGCAGGATGTTCGCTGGAAACACGTAACCACTCGCTCTTTTGCCAGTGGGATGGTCCAAAGTGGGTATGTTGTCGTCGCCTGACATTACCTTGGAGCGCTTCTAAGGAGTACTGATGTATGTGCGGCGCTGCCTCCGGCTTAAGCTCGCAGTCATGTCGTCCTCCCCCGCGCTTTCTCTCAATTCGCCCCCATTCTCCGGGATTGGCCGGAGGCTCCTGGTACTTCTCCTGTCTGCGCTGGGCTGCGTCGGCCTTGCCTATATCTCATTGCAGACGCTGCCACGACGGGATGTGAGTAGTTGGCCAGTCTCCCAAGGCCGCGTCACCATAACGCGCACCCGCACCACACAGGTTCGCGACCCAAAGCGTGGAAGGGTAGCAGCCCTGGAGGCAGAGGTTCTGGTCAGCTACAGTGCCGCAGGCAAGACGTACATCCGCTGGTTCAAGCTGCCCGCGCGCCCGGACCCGGCACAGGACCAGAGCAGTGTCAGGAGCCCGCAGTTGGAGGGGACACTCTGCACCGTGCACTGGAGGCAGGATCATCCCTTCGAGGCATTTGTAACTGAGTATCAGGAGTATTGATATCGTGCTGCTAGGACACCGGCCGCGCGGTAAACTCGCGCTCGATCCGCTCCGTCACGCCGGCCGCGGCAAACTCCGCCGCCACGCGGATCCCGTTCAGAATGGCGCGATCGTCCGACGACCCATGCGTGATGATGCAGGGGCCGCGCACGCCGAGCAGCGGGGCGCCCCCGTATTCGGATTGATCGAATCGCTTCTTGAACTCCTTCAAGCCGCGCCGTGCCAGCAGTGCGCCCGCGCGGCCAGAAGCGGTAGAGCCGAGCGAGGCACGCAGCATCTCCCGCACCATGCGTGCGAGCCCCTCTGACGTCTTCAGCGCCACGTTCCCCACGAAGCCGTCGCACACGATCACGTCCGCCTTGCCGTTGTACAAATCGCGTCCTTCCACGTTGCCAATGAAGTGAATGGGAAGCTGCTTCAGCGCCTGCAGCGCCTCGCGGGTAAGCTCATTGCCCTTGGTCTCTTCTTCGCCGATGGAGAGCAGGCCCACCCGTGGCCGCTCAATCTTCAGCACACTGCGGGAGTACATCTCGCCCATGATGGCGAACTGCTCCAGGTTCTGCACCTTGCAGTCCACATTCGCGCCCACGTCCAGCAGCACGCACGGAGAGCCCGTACTGGTGGGCAATGGCATGGCCAGCGCAGGGCGGTCCACACCCGGCAACGCGCCCAGCACCATCTTCGCGCTGGCCATCGCCGCACCCGTGTTGCCGGCGGTCAGGAAGGCCGCGGCCTGGCGATCCTTCACCATCTTCAGACCCAGCCGCATGGTGCTGTTCCGCTTCTCGCGAACCGCCTTCGCTGCCTTGTCGTCCATGGTGATCCACTCGTCGGTGTGGTGAATCACAATCGGCAGGCGCCTGCCCAGCGCGCCCAGCCCGGCGCGCAGTTGGGCTTCTGGTCCAAACAGGTGGACGCGGACAGGATAGGCACGGCAGGCCAGCAGGGCGCCGTGTATCTCGGGACCCGGCGCCTGGTCTGAGCCCATGGCATCCAGGGCTATGTCCGTCAGCTCAGCCACCAGTGGCCTTACCCGCGGATTGCCAACCGATGTGAGCCATCCTGTGTCTGCCTATGCGGCCCTTTTGCAGGCGCCGCTCGTCTCGACTGCCATTACTCGCTGTGCAAGGGCGAAGGCGCTACGCTTCCTTGACCTCGAGCACTTCGCGGCCCTTGTAGGTGCCGCACTTGGCACAGGCATGGTGGGGCAGCTTGCGCTCATGGCAGTTCGGGCACTCAGAGAGGCCGATGGGCTTCAGCGCATCGTGCGCGCGTCGCTTGGAGGTGCGCGCCTTGGAGTGGCGCCGCTTCGGATTGGGCATGACAGATTCCTTTCGATCCCGGCCTGCGCCCTCCGCCGCGCCTTCCGCGCGCCGCCTGGCAAACACTGCCTGATCACAACTACTGAGTCTTGATCTTGCTGCGCAGGTCTGCGAGGGCATTCCAGCGTGTATCGGCGATTGCCTCTTCGCAGGAACAGCTCTCGTTGTTCAGGTTCTGGCCACAGCCTGGGCAAAGCCCTTTGCAGTCTGTGCGACAGAGCGTCTTTTCCGGCAAGGATAACAACACCTGCTCGCGCAAGACATCTTCCAGCACTAGACCATCTCCGTTATAGTAGCCGATCTCCGTCTCGCTGGTCGAGATGGCATGCTCGGCCGCGTTCATATCCACGCCGATCGGCCGGTACAACAGGTCGAAACTGCCCTGCTGCGGGTGCTCCACCGGGTCGACGCAGCGGGAGCATGGCGTCTCAAACCGTCCCGCGTAGCTTCCCCGCACCCGGATGTCCGGCACAATCTGTCGCGGCCCGCGGTGCTCCTCAATCAGGTCCGCCACTCCACTAGCGTCGAGTACGCCAATCTGCCGGATGTCCGGCCCATACTCAATCGCTTCTGGAGTGTAATGCTCATCGAATGCAACTGGTTCGATCCGTAGGTCCGCTACCTTGATCAACATCGCTCTTCCATTCTACGACTGTCCGCCGTCTGAGGCGCGCGCACACATCGCGGCCAGAGCGGGCACAATTCGGCGATCCGCGCCAGGACGCTAAGGCTTCATCCAATCTGAGGAACCCTTCAGCTCCACACTGAGCACATGCAGGACACCGGTGCCAACGTTTTCCAGCGTATGCAGAGGCAGGGGTCCAGACCACGCAGCATTGCCCGCTGCCAGCGCTACCACTGTCCTGGTGTCCAGCATGATCGACCCGGAATGATCCCGACGCACGAAATCGCTCCAGCTCACGATGTATTGCACCGCAGGCCAGCAGTGCGTATGTAGCGGAACCGTTTCACCCGGAGCCACCTTGGCCTCCAGTACCCGCACTGCCTCGTTCTCCAGCAACAGCAGGTGGAACTGCGGCGCAGCCTGCAGCGCATCCATCTCGCCGGCATCATGGCACGTATCGGACATGGGCGTCATTGTAGTTTCACGCGTCGTCTTAAGCATGGTCGCAATCTTTACGGTGCAAAACCCGCGCGCCTCGCTAGATGGGAAGCGCCTCGAATATCGAATAGTTGGTCGCCGTCGGAATCACTCGATGCAGACGGAACCCGCTGCCCCGCAGCAGCGCGCGATACTCCTCCACCTCGCGCTCGCGGCCTCCAGTAAGGGCCAGCATGATCACATCGACATATTTGCCCGGCGATGGCTGGTTGCTCGCGCTGAGCGCATTCTCGATCAATAGCAGCACTCCATCGGCGGGCACCGCCTTCCGGCAGTTCGACAGGATGACGGTCGCTTGTTCGTCGGTCCAGTCGTGGATCACGCGCGACATCATGCAGGCCCGGCAGCCGGGTGGAATCGCCGCAAAGAAATCACACGGTTGCATGGAGACCCTCGGCTCCAGGTCGCCACTCAGATATTCCCTCTGGTTAGCTCTTTCCAGAACATGCTGCTGGTCTGCCAACACACCGCGCAGCGTGGAATGCGCGCGGAGTATGGTGGCCAGCAGTATCCCGGTCCCGCCACCCACATCCATCAAGCTCTCCCAAGCGCCGAAGTCGTAGGCCGCGGCAATCGCCGGCGCTATGCTTTGCACCGTGGCAGTCATGGCATCGTCAAAGACGCGCGCCAGTTCCGGCCTCTGCCGCAGATACGCGAAGCCATCCATGCCGAACAGCTTCGCCGTCGCTGGCTCTCCCGTCTCAACGCAGTACAGTATTTCGCCGAAGCTGGGATAGCCGAACTCACTCCCCCAATAGAGATAGTTGGGGCGCAACGATCCCGGCACGCCCGCCCGTAGCAGCTCTGAGCTATCCGTGTTTCTGAAGCCGCCGTCCGCCGTCTCCGCGAAGATGCCTTCGCCGGCAAGCAGCCGCAGCACCCGGTACAGCGCTCCCTGGTTGACCCTGGCCGCGTCTGCTAACGCCTGCACGCTCTGCTCGCCCGCAGCCAGATGATCCGCAATACTCAGCTTCGCTACCGCATAGATCGCCTGATGCAGGATGTAGCCGTCCCGCGCGCGCAACAACACTGCCTGGGGTGCCGCTGCTGCCATCTCTGCCATGTGCTCTCCTCGCAGTTCGTTCGCGTCGCGCCTTATGCGCCACTCACACTGGATACTGGTTCGAGTGGCAGGCTGGCCTCTGCCTTGACTCCATAACGATACGGCCCCAGCTTTGCCAGCAGCACTATAGCGCCCACCATGGCAATACAGAAGCCCCCCAGCGGCACGGAGTAGGAGTGGAAACGATCGAACCCGGCTCCCATCATTAGCGTGCCCAGCGCGCCGGAGATCATGAACGCTGCAAAGACGTGGCCATACGCACTGGCAAAGGCCCGCAGCCCAAAATAGCGGCTCATCAGATAGGCCATCAGCTCCACTTCTGAGCCCATGCCCAGGCCTACCAGAAATGCGGCGGCAAGCGCCATGACGCCCGACTGTCCGGTCCATAAGATTGCCAACCCGGCTGCCGACGCGCCGAAGAAGAACACGGCGATGTATGGAGCAAAGAAGTAATCCAACAGATAGCCGCAACTTACCCTGCCCATCATGAGGGAGATTCCAATCACAGAGCTGGCCAGCGCGGCGCGTCCAGCCGTCAGCCCACGGTCGGTCAACAACGCCGGCATATGCAGAATGCCCGCATGCACACTCGCCCCGGTCACGGAAAAAACAACAATCATGATCCAGAAGGTGGGGCTATGCCAAATCTCATTCCATGACATTCCTTCCAGGGCGGGGACCGTCGCCCCTCCGCTTGCTGGAGCCTCCTCGCCATCCTGTTGCAGTCCACACTCCGCAGGATCATCCCGCAGCAACACCGCGACCGCCGGAATGGAAAGCAACAGAACTCCGGCACCAAACACTGCGTAAGCGGCGCGCCATCCCATGAGCGGAATCAGCCGCTGTGCCAGCAAGGGAACCGTGAATGCGCCGATACCGATGCTCAGACCCATCATGCCCAGCGCGAGCCCGCGACGGCGATTGAACCAGTGCGAGATCACAACACCGTATGCCACCGGACCCTGGCTCACCACCGCGACACCCAGCACGGCGTAGAAGAGGTAGAAGTGCCAGATGCTGTGGCCCAGCCACCGGGCGGACAGCAGCAACAGACCATACAGCGCCGACATCGGAAGAATCACGTGGCGCGCGCCGAATCTGTCGATCAGCCTGCCCCATGCAGGCAACCAGAGCGCGCCGACGATGTTGTGGATAGTGAAGGCCAGCGAAACCGCGGCACGGCCGGCATGAAACTCCTGGCCCAGCGCCCGGAAGAAGATGCCAAAGGAAAATACGGTGACCGGCGCACCGAAGAACAGCCCCGGCAGGCTGGTAAGAACAATCCACCACCCATAGAAGACGCGCGGCCGGCCGCTGCTCATACAAGCTCCTCGCCGAGCAGATGCGAAATGGCCCCGGGCGATGCGCTCAGCACTCTTCGGCGCTACTGTAGCACGGCTACCCGGACTCAATTGAAGGAGCCCCCATCCAAAAGTCCGCCATCCAGCGTTGCGTCCTGTTCGGAAGTGGACATGCAACTTCCATTTTCGGACAGGTCATCATGAGCAGCGCAGGAGCGAGACGGCGCAACTCCTTCCTTTTGAGCGTCCGCGGTCCAGCACCTTTTTGTACGAGAAATGCTCAGGTACGCATGGGAAGTGCGGCCCTTTCCCGCATGAGGTGACCCTTGCGAAACCTGCTCCGCAATCTCCGCTATAGCCTGCGCATGCTGCGCAAGAACGCGGGCCTGAGTGCTGCTGTTATTGCCACGCTCGCCCTCGGTATCGGCGCCACTACGGCTATCTACACCGTTGTCTATGCAGTGCTGCTCGCGCCCTTGCCCTTTCCGCACCCAGAGCAACTGGTGATTGTCTGGTCGAAGGTACACGGGCATAACAATGGCATGTCAGCCGGCGACTTTCTGGACTGGCAGCGGCAGAGCAAGTCGTTTCAGCAACTCGGCGCCTGGACCGGAGGCAGCTTCAACCTGGCCACCCATGGTGAGCCGGAGCAGGTGCCCGGCAGGCTGGTGACACCAGGCTTCTATGCGATGCAGGGATTTCCCTTCCTCCTGGGCCGCGACTTCCTGCCGCAGGAGGGGCAGCCAGGCCAGGATCACGTCGCCATCCTGACCTACAAGCTATGGAACCGCCTCGGGGCAAACCTCCACATCATCGGCCAGCCGATGCGCATCAATGGACAGCCCTATACCATCGTCGGCGTACTGGCGCCGGGCATGGCGGACCGCTTCGATGAGCAACTCATCGCTCCGCTGGCCTTCCGGCCCGAGCAGATCAACCATGATTATCACTGGCTGTTGACGATGGGCCGCCTGAAGCCAGGCGTGACTCTGCAGCAGGCCCAGGCGGATATGGATGGCGTCACCCGCCAGGTCGCCGCCGCCTATCCCAAATCGAACAAGGGCTGGGGCGCATCCGTAGAGCCGCTGCAGAACGACTTCATTCCACGTGAGCGCATACAAACGCTGTGGCTGCTGCTGGGCGCAGTCGGCTTCGTATTGCTGATCGCCTGCGTTAATGTCGCCAATCTGCTGTTGTCCAAGGGCGCGGCGCGGCAGAAAGAGATCGCCGTGCGAGGAGCGCTGGGCGCCACCCGCAGGCAGGTCTTCCTTCAGTTTCTGACGGAGAGCATGGTCCTTGCACTGATGGGCGGCGTACTCGGCGTCGGGCTCGGCATGGCTCTGCTGCGCGCACTCGTCGCTTTGATACCGGATGGCACACTGCCCAGCGAGGCGAATCTCAGCCTGGACCTTCCTGTCCTCGGAGTTGCCTTGCTGGCAACCATGCTGGCCGGGCTGTTCTTCGGCTGCGCTCCTGCCTGGTACGCCTCCCGCGTCAACCCGGCAGAGTCGCTGAAAGATGGCGGACGCACTGGCACCAGCTCCGGCAGTCATAAACTGCGCCGCGCCCTCATCGTGGGCGAGTTCGCGCTCGCCCTGTCCTTGCTCGCTGGCGCGGGCCTGGCCATTCATAGCTTCTGGAATCTGACGCACATCGATCTCGGCCTGCGCACCGACCATGTGCTGACCTTCGCCCTTCAGCAGCCGGACGGCCGCTTCAAAGAAGTGCCGCAGATCGATCAGTATTACCAGCAAATCCTGCGCAGCGTGCGTTCCGTCTCTGGCGTATCGACTGCCGCAGCCGTCACCGGCCTGCCGCTGGCTACCACAGCGACGGCATGCCCTTCTCCATCGTGGGAGCCCCACCGAACGGGGATCCGGCACTGCGGCCCGATACCGGATTTCAATCCGTGACGCCGGACTACTTCAAGACCTTTGGTATCGACCTCGTACAGGGGCGTGCCTTCACTGCACAGGACACCGCATCGAGTGTCCGTGTCGCCATCGTCAATCAGGAGTTCGCCCGCCGCTACCTCCAGGGCAAGGACCCCTTGCAGCAGCGCATCCTGATTGAAGAAATCATTCCCGGCGTGCAGAAACTCGGACCCCCCATCGTGTGGCAGATCGTGGGCGTCTCCCACAATGTTCGATATGGCGACCTTCGTGACGACGGCGCCGCAGTGGATGTCCCCTTCTCGCAGTCCCTTTCTCCCGGCGCCAACATCGCCGTTCGCACTGCGGCAGATCCCGCGGTTATGAGCAGGACCATTGCCGCCGCCGTGCACTCCATCGATTCCCAGGTGGCGCTCGCCCATCTCCGCACCATGGATGAGGTGAAGGACGAGTCGCTCGCCAACGATCGATTCACCATGCTGCTCTATGAGAGCTTCGCCCTGGTTGCGCTGGTGCTCGCGGCCGTGGGTATCTACGGCCTGATGGCCTTCTCCGTATCGCAGCGCACCCAGGAGATTGGCCTGCGCATGGCGCTTGGCGCAAGCCGCCAACATGTCACCACATTGATCCTGAGGGAAGGATTCGTGCTGGCGCTGCTGGGCCTTGGCTTGGGCATGGGAGGCGCGATCCTGGTCGGCCGAACCATGCACAGCGCCCTGTACGGCGTGGCGCAGTTGGACTTCCTTGTTGTCGCGTTCGTCGCCGGCATCCTCTTGTTGACGGCGCTGGGTCGCGTCCTACCTGCCCGCACGCCGCGCGGCATCCATCGATCCCATGCAGGCGCTTCGCGCCGACTAGCTTCTGTTTGCGATGTTTGACGGAGTGCTCTTCATACTTGGCCCGGCGCCCACGGTCCGCGCAGAAATGTGCGTATCCCCGCCACGCCTGCCGCGCCCGCTGCAATGCACGCCTCCGCGTTCTCCGCCGTCACCCCGCCCAGCGCGAACACCGGCATCGGTCCCGCCGTGCGGCACGCAGCAGCGAGCTCCTCCAGTCCCAGCGCGGGCGCATCCGGATGACTCTCCGTGGGATACACCGGCGACAACAGCGCCATATCCGCACCCGTGGTTCGCGCCACCGCCACCTCGCCCACGGAGTGGCACCCGGCAGAGACCAGCCCCGTCCCCCGGGCCCAGCCCACCTGGTCCGCACGCCACCGACCGGGCAGGTGCAAGCCCGCCGCGCCCACGCTGCGCACCACCGCCGCCGCATCCGGCGAGCCGGCATTCACCAGCAGCTTCGCCCGCCCGGCGATGGCCACCATCATCTGCCGCGCCAGCTCTGTCAACTCCGGCGCGCGCAGATCCTTCTCGCGCAGCTGCACAATCTCCACGCCCGCCGCCGCCCACCCCTCGGCCAGGCGCACTAGCCCTTCACGCTCCTCGGCGCTCAGCCGCCCTGGCTGGTGTTCTCCCGGCAGCAATCGACGGTCGGTGATGGCATACATACGCATGGCGCGAGTCTAAATGGCTCAAGCATCCTTGCCGCCACCAGCTCCACGATTCTGCGCCGCCATCGCGCACCCAGCCGCCGGATGCGCCGCGCACGCTTTTCTTCCCGCGCTCTCCCGCATTTCGGTACCCTTGGGCAGAGCATGCCTAACTACGACATCATCATCATCGGTTCGGGCCCAGCAGGTCAGCGTGGCGCTATCTACGCCACCAAGCACGGCAAGAAGGTAGCGGTGGTCGAACGCATGCGCTCGGTCGGCGGCGCCTGCATCAACACCGGCACCATCCCGTCGAAGACCATGCGCGAGGCCGTGCTCCACCTCTCCGGATACAACTACCGCTCCATCTATGGCATGAACTATCGCGTGAAGGAGCGGATCACCATGGCCGATCTCGCCTTCCGCGTCCAGCACGTCATCAAGACCGAGATCGACGTCACCGAGGCCCAGCTGTCCCGCAACGGCGTCGATGTGCTCAGCGGCACTGGCAGCTTTGAAGACGCCACGCACATCCGCGTCACCGACAATGGCAACTCCCAGGTCTACGAGACCAAGAACGTCGTCATCGCCACCGGCACCGCGCCAGCCTACTCGCCCAAGGTGCCCATCAACGGCCGCAACATCGTCAACAGCGACCAGGTGCTGAATCTGCCCACCCTGCCGAAGACACTCATCGTGGTGGGTGGCGGCGTCATCGGCATCGAGTACACCTCCATGTTCGCGGCGCTGGGCATCCGCGTCACCATGATCGAGAAGCGTCCCCGCCTGCTCGAATTTGCCGACCAGGAGATCATCGAATCGCTCAGCTACCACCTGCGCGACAGCCGCGTCACCATGCGGCTCGGGGAAGAAGTCGAAAGCGTGGAAGAGCTGCCCGAGGGCGGCGTGGTCGCGAACCTTGAAAGCAAGAAGCGCATCCAGGGCGACGCGCTGCTCTATGCCGTGGGCCGCAGCGGCAATGTCGAGGCGCTCAACCTGGCCGCCGCCGGCATTGAGGCCGACTCCCGCGGACGCATCCCCGTCGACAAGGACTACCGCACCAAGACGCAGAACATCTTCGCCGTCGGCGACGTCATCGGCTTCCCCTCGCTCGCCTCCGTCTCCATGGAGCAGGGCCGCATCGCCGTTGCCCGCGCCTTCAACGACAACGCCGTGCAGTCCAACCCCAGCTACTATCCCTACGGCATCTACACCATCCCGGAGATCTCCTTCATCGGCAAGACCGAAGAGCAGCTCACCGACGAGGACGTGCCCTACGAAGTGGGCGTGGCCTACTACCGCGAGATCGCCCGCGGCCAAATTCGCGGCGACACCACCGGCCGCCTCAAGATCATCTTCCACCGCGAGAGCCGCCACCTGCTCGGCGTCCACATCATCGGCGAAGGCGCCAGTGAGCTGCTGCACATCGGCCAAGCCGTCATGGCGCTCGGCGGTACCCTCGACTACTTCGTCGACACGGTGTTTAACTATCCCACGCTGGCCGAGTGCTACAAGACCGCCGCGTACAACGGCATCAACCGCCTGGGCCGCTTCGGCGCCGACGGTAATTGAAGGTTCATCCACATGGGCAAAAGCATCGGCGTCGTCCTCACGGCAGACATTGCAGCCGGGCTGATTGAAGACCATCAGCTCATCGGCGCAGTGCGCCGCTACCCGCAAGACCCGGACGAGCATCACGGACTTATCGAGTTGCCCACCGGCGAGCTCTGCGATGTCATCTGCGACATGATCGTCTCGCTCAAGCCGGCCACCGGGCCGCTCGCCGCCATCGGGATCGCCATGCCCGGCATCGTGCATGCCGGCGTGGTCGAAGACTCGCCCAACCTCGCCCAGCTCAAGGGAGCCAAGATCAGCCAGAAGGTCGAAACCATCCTGCACGCGCGCGGCATCCAGGCGCCCATCTGCCTGTTCAACGATGCGGATGCCGGCGCTGCCGGCCTCGCCGCCACCCGCAATCAGCTGGACAAAGTGGTACGCGTCTGGACCCTGGGCAACGGCATCGGCTTCGGCCGCTATCCGGACGCGGAGGGACCCTTTGAAGGCGGCCACACCATCGTCTCGCTTGACCCCAAGGAGACCTTCTGCGGCTGCGGCGGCGTCGGCCACCTGGAAGGCATCATGGGCCACCGCGCCATGCGCCTGCGCTTCCTGGATATGGAGCCGGAAGAGGTCTTCGCCAACGCCAAGACCGGCGATCAGCGCTGCGCCGACTTCGTCAAACGCTGGCATCGCGCCCTGGCCGCCGCCACGGCAACATCGATTCATCTCGACGGCCCCGGCCGCTTTTACTTCACCGGCATGAACATCGACTTCCTCGACCTGTCCCTGATCAAGCGCTACCTGTGGGACATGGTGAAGATGAGCCCGCTGCAAAGTTACACACTGGAAGCCATCCCCGAACAGCCCGAGCTAGCTGTGATCGGCGCCGGGACCGCGGCGGAGATTGAGCAGACTCGCTAAGTGCGGTAGAAAGCGGTCGCGATATGGAACTAGTACAGTTGCGCGACTCGTTGTCCTCAACCCCTGATTATCGCCATCATTGAGGATGGTGCCTATGCTACTGCTCGTTTAATCTATCGGCGGAGGCACGAGCGTGAGTATAAGGAAAGTTTTGTTTTTAGCAGCCAATCCATTGGACACCGAACGACTCCGTTTGGAGGCTGAACTTCGCGAGATAGAAGAGGGGCTGCGGCGAGCGAATCAACGAGACAGCATTTCCTTCATCTGCAAACTAGCGGTTCGTGCTCAAGATCTTCGACGAGGCTTATTGGACAGTTCCCCTCATATCGTCCATTTCTCTGGGCATGGATCTGGGTCAAAGGGGATTGTGTTGGAGGATGATCAGGGTGACAGTGTCTCAGTAGCAACGCAGGCCCTGGCCAATCTATTCGCCTTACATAGAGAGACTGTCCATTGCGTCATCCTCAATGCCTGCTACTCAAGCGTACAGGCTGAGGCTATAGCACAGCACATCCCTTACGTCATCGGCATGGACAGTTCCGTAGACGACCAATCCGCATTAGTATTCGCCGTTGGCTTCTATGATGCGCTCGGGGCTGGCCGCGGCATCGAGTCTTGCTTCGACCACGGGTGCAATGCAATCGAGCTTGCCGGTTTGCCTGGTCACAAACTTCCTGTCCTCCGAAGAGGACAAATGGCTCACGATCAATCCGCCGCCTCGAAAGGTCTGGGCATAAACGAAAGCAAAGAACGGCTCTCAAGCGTAGCGGAAGCAAGCCATCGTAGTCTCATCGCGCAACTCCGAGCGACGGCGGTGGAAATGACTGCATCTGTCCAGTGCATCGGCATGCAACGAGGAGTCCCCTTCGACCAGATCTATCAACCAACAAGGCTCCGTGTGCGTTCCGGACTGAGCATTTCTACGGCTGCGGCGTTCGGCGAGCAAAACAAGATGGCGCAGTCTATCGCGATGAGCCGGTACAGTGAAATGCACTCTGTTTCCGTCGATGAGTTCCTGGAATCGCCTGAGAATGCAGTGATCTTCGCCGGACCAGGGTGGGGGAAAACTACTTTCCTACATCATATCTTCCGGAAGCAGCTTCAGGACGAGATGACGAAGCCAATCCTGATCACTCTTCGTCGACCGACTGCACTCTCCGATTTGGAGCGATTAGCTCACGCATATCTGTCTGGCGATATACGCGAGACTCGCTCCAAAGTGCTTCTATTGGTTGATGGATATGATGAAATTCTTCTCGCAGAGAGGAAAAGAGTCTCTGAATGTCTGCTTCGTTTTGCCGCTGCAAAGGTAGGCCGATTCATCCTCACGTGCCGTGACCACTACCAAGTCGTAGGCATAACGGCTTCTCAGGTTCACATCGACAGCTTTGATATACAGGACAAGTACCGCTTTGTTCAAGCGTTCTTGCTGACCTTCGGATCACGCCTGGATCCGATAAAGATGGTCAACGAACTTGAGGCTCGCCAATTCTCCGATTTCCTTTCTCATCCACTGCTCCTCGCTCTTGCGTGCATCCTAAAGTGCGGTAACAACACCGAGCAACCAAGAAGCGCTCTCCGCCTCCTCAATAAGGCGCTTAGCATACTTCAGCAAAGTTGGGATTCAGAGAAGGGTATCTCGAGGGAAAAGTTGACGGAACTCGATGGAGAGGATCGCATGCAGATTCTGAAAAGAATCGCGTTTGCTTCGCGCTCTCCTTTTATGCAAGGAACAAGAGCTGAAAATATCGCGAGAAAGGCGATCGACAGGATGCAAGTTAATAAGGTGGACCCAGTCTTAGTGTTGCAAGAAACTGCACAATTCTACGGAATTTTGGTGCCATCTTCTGAAGGCTGGGAGTTCGTCCATAGAACTATTCAGGACTATCTTGCTGCACGACATTGGGTTGATTCCGGTGTATTTGCCAATGAAAAAGCATATGAGTGGAACACGAGAACGGCTTATGCGGCATGTATTTCCGGCGACGCCACGAGAGTCCTGATTGACTCCCTTGCTTCGCCTGATGGGCTGACCTGTGCGATAGAAACACTAACAAATGCGCCGGACTTCGACAGTAAGCGCGTCGCCGGGGCGATACAAAGGTTTTACTCTACTCGCGGCATGGTGATTGTAGTAGAAAATAAGCCGGAAGGCATCTCGGCTGCTGTTCAAACGGATCTATTCAGCTATCTCAGCCATCGATTTTTGAATTCTCTCATCGAGCAGTTCGCTAAGACTAGAACGACACTCACAGACGTACTCTTGGGCTATTGTCTTGCGGAACTGCGGCAACGTCGTCTTCGAATGGACTACGTTACGTTTCAGTCTGTCCAAGCAGCATTTAAGAATCTCCGGTTTCAATTCCGGCTTCAAGGACGCGAGTTTGTGACACCAGAAATGGCTCAGCCGGCTTAGCCGGCCGCCACAGCAAGAGCTCTTGCCGGCTGGGTTCGCGCCTGAAATGCAACAGGCTCGTCGGCACTTGGACCCCAGCTACTGGGCACGGCAATGTTGAGCAGGCGCAGATAGACGCTGAACTGGCCTCGGTGCTGATACCAGTGGTTCAGCATGATATTGCGCAAGAATGCATGCCGTGGCATTGCGAGAACCACTTCGTCCCCGGCAACGACGCGCCGGGTCTCATGCATGGCGGCATCATCGAATCCGGGCAGCACGTCGCGGACGGTGGCGATGCTCTCGTCGAAGGTCTGCAGCACTTGCTGTACGGATTCTGGTTGGCGAAGCTGGGATGGCGTTCTCAGTGATCTCCTTGTCTTCGCATCAAGGCCGCTGGATGGTCCCGCCTCTGGTCGTTCGCGGAGCTTCATAGCTCAAGCTCGCATGCTGGGGGCTGGGATGGTTCACCTTGGAGACGCGGCCACTCTCCCGCATGCGCTGGTCGGCTTCTGTCCAGGATGGGAGGGCGGTTTCCGGTTGGCTCCAATGCGCGACCGACGCCTCATCGCACCAGTGCAGCAGATGTGGCATGGCCCGCTTATGATCGCCCGTCGTCATGTACTGGCGCATACTCTCCTGGCTATCCCAGGCCGTCATCGTCCAGAAGGTCCAGCGCCGGTCGGCCAGCAGCGCTCCAGTCTGGAACCCGGGCGCCTTGCTTACCTGCGAGCGAGCGCGGAGCGTGTGCACCGCAAAGAACGGGACGAAGCGGATCGAACGGACCCGTAGGCGCGTCAGGCTCACAAAGACCATAGATGGCTCACCTTCCAGTTGGAACGTCTCATCATGAGATGTGGCGCATCCGGCTCGCTCTCCTTTTGTATATTGAACCGCAGATGTGCGCGCCCGCTTACCGGCGCCGGAAGGAACCTTTATGAATCAGCCAACTCCGCTGCACTACGTCTTCTACTACGCCGCAACGCCAGAGAAGGTGTGGGAGGGCTTTGTCTCTCCGGAAGCGAACCGCATCATCTTCATGGGCGCGGAGCTCGAGATCGAGCTGCGACCGGGCGGCCCCATGAACTATGTCGGCCCCGGCCCGGACGGCAAGCCTACCACCTATGTGCGCTGCGAAATCCTGGAGGTTGAGCCGCCCAGGCTGCTTACCTACAGCTTCGCCATGGGCCAATCGGAGAAGACCTCACGCGTCACCCTGGAGCTGACCCCGGAGACCGAGGCCACCAAAGTCGCCATCACCCACGACCACTGGGCAGACGACGATCAGCAGACCTACACTGCGTGCGCCGATGGTTGGCCGCGCATCCTGTCGCGCCTCAAGACGCTGGTCGAAACCGGCAAAACCTTCAAGCCCCACTAAGCAGCTAGTTCCCGGGCCGGGTCTTCAGGCCGAAGTCGCTTTCGATCCGCCGATACCAGGTATCGTCATCACTTCCGTTCAGCTCCACCCACTCCTCATCTGTCATCTGACGGCGCCACTCCAGAAAAGGAGCCGCGTCTGGTCCCACCGGGTGGCGGAGTTGCCAGCTTCCGCTCTGCGCAACCTCCAAAATCTTCTGTGCAACCAGCGATGGTGGCGCCGGATTCTTGAGCGACGCCGCAAACAGCGCAGCAAATCGCGTGCGCTGCCGGTACGCCGAGTTGTCCGGCTGGTCGCTGATACGCTGCGCCATTGCTGTATCGATGATGCCCGGTTCGACCAGCGCGACTTGAACGCCGAACGTCTTCATCTCGCCCGCCAGCCCCTCGCTCAACGCCTCCAGCGCCCACTTCGAAGCGTTGTAGGAGGTCAGCGGCGCAGCGCTGATGCGCCCGGCTACCGAACTTATGTTGATGATGCAGCCGCTGCGACGTTGCCGCATGTGCGGCGCGACCGCCTGAATGCAGCGGAGGACGCCAAAGTAGTTGGTCTCCATCACGGCGCGGAATTCCGCGATGGGCATCTCTTCCACCGAGCCGGACCGCTCCACGCCGGCATTGTTCACCAGCACATCGATCGGGCCTTCTTTATGGATAGCTGCGATGGTACTCGCCACCGAATCGTCGGAGTCGACATCCATCGCCGACACCACGATTGGCAGCTTTTCTCGCTCGGCTGCACTTGCAAGTTCCGGCGACTGCAGCGGATTGCGCATGGTGGCGTGCACTGTGTAGCCGGCACGGCCAAAAGCCAGCGCCGCCTCAAACCCGATGCCGCGGCTCGTTCCAGTAATGAGCACTGAGGCCATTCTTGGCTCCTTGACGTTTGGCCCGTACCGCAGATCGTTTGCTTTGTCGCGGCCCCAGCATACTGATGCGATTGCAGCCGCGGCAAAACATATCTCGCAGAGAAGGCGCGATCGCTCAGTCCGCAGCAGCGCTTCGTTCACTCACTGCGAAGTCCCTGGCCGATACTTCGTTTGCACTGGATGGCTCACCCATGCCTGCATAGCGTGGAGTCGCGGCCATCAGCTCTTCAATCGCCGCGACGGACCCGATGCCACCCCGCGCGCCCTCAGACATGCAGTTCAAGGCAGCAGCCGCACAGGAAAAGTCGAGCTGGCGTGCGAGCGGCCACTCTTGCAGCAGTCCATAGATGAACCCCGCGTGGAAGATGTCTCCGGCCCCAGTGGTGTCCACTGTGCGTACCCGGTACGCGGCAGCATGGTGGAACTGCTCTCCGTCCCATGCCAGTACGCCCTCCGGCCCCAGCGTTGCAGCCGTGAGTAGACATCCATAGCGCCGTTGCATCTGGCGCAATGCCGTCTGCAGATCGCTCTCGCCGGTCAGGCGTCCTGGTAGATCGCGGCTCACGATCAGGTAGTCGACGTTCTCCATCAGCGCCTCGACGCCGGGGTACGCATCATCGAGATCCGCCACCACGGCCACGCCTGCGGCACGGGCCCAGCGTGCGGCCAGCGTCGCCGCCGCCGTGTCATGACCATCCACATGCAGCGCCCGCGCGTTCACGATCCACTCGCGCTTAAGCTCTTCCGGCCGCAGGATCACCCGCTCATCGCGGCGGCACAGCACGGTTCGCTCACCCAGGCGATCAACCACAATAAGCGACTTCGCACTCGCCACACCCGGCACGTGCATCAACTGCGCTTCCACGCCTGTGCGCAGAAACTCCTGCGCGTGCAGCCTGCCTGCATCGTCGTCGCCCAGCTTGCCCACGTAACGGGTGCTCAGTCCCCAGGTCTGACAGGCCACCACGGTCGAGGCCACCTGTCCGCCCGGCATCACCCTCTCCGTGTCATATTCAACCTTCGAACCACACTCCGGAAATGCAGACAGCTGAATGATGGTGTCGGTCGCATTCAAACCCACGCCTACCACGTCGACCTTTGGGGATTGCGTCATGGAATGATTCTATGGGGCGCCTGTTCGGATTCCGGGCAAGAAAAAGGGCGGCCGAAGCCGCCCTGCCAGCAATGAAGCAAACTACTGCACGCGAGAAACGAAGGTGCCCCAGTTTGTATACGTGGTGCGCGGGTGCCGGATGTCATTCGGAACGTACTCTGCGGCAAACCACAGGCTGCCGCCGGGAGAGACACCTGCTGCGGAGTAATCGCCCCATCGTGCGACCCCACTGCCACCAAATTGCGGATAGCCGCTGAAGCCATCTTCAGGATTTTGACCGGCGCCCGCTACATGCACTTTCTGTTCAACGGACCCATTGCTGTATTTTACGTAGCCAGCGCTTGGGTAGTAGTTCGTCCCGCTGAAGCTGAAGCCGATAATGCCCTCTCCAGAGTTATTGACGGCAAAGGCAGGGAACAGAACCGAGCCATTCTTGATGCCGACATACCCCTGCGAAAGGATGTGACCGGTGACCGTGGTGCTGGTACCTTCTGGATCGATCACGAACCACGCAGCACCGGTGCGGGGGAAGGCGTCGTCAGGATCCTGCAGCTCAGTTTCCAGGGCCGTATATAGCTTGCCGTTCGCGTAATAAAGCTGAAGCATGCGGTCGTCGTTGGTGTCCAGATATTCTTCCGGATCGCCCAGACTCTGACCTAGCGGGTAGGAGCCTGCCTTCTGGACTGCCGGATCGGCTGGGAAAGCATAGGATTCGGTCGCAACGTCACTGGCCGACAAGATGGTCGTCGGGGAT